>VBCH01000092.1 GCA_005884455.1 Betaproteobacteria bacterium | reverse complement strand
CGGATTGATGTTGAGACCCACGTAGCCGTCGCTGACGGTCACCGCCCGCTCCGGGCGCTTGTCGGCCGCGCTCCTCATGCCAAAGACCGCTTCGTAGAATCGGCCCTCGAGCGCGTACTGGTCGCTGACGATGGCGATGTGCTTGATTTTTGCAGGCATGGATCAGCGACCTCGCAGAAATATTTCCCGGAATTCCTTTTCGTACCTGTCGGCTTCGCGCGCGAGCTTCGGATTCACGTAGTGTAATTTAAGGGGAATCGGGGCAGCGTCAAGAGCGAGGTCGTTGCGTGCGGGCACGCGTCCGCGATCGCGGATGAGCGCCTGGCCCTCCGCCGAAAGCAGCAGGTCCACGAAGAGGCGCCCGCCGTTCGGATGCGGCGCCCTGGACGATACCGCGACCTGGCTGGGCGAAGTGATGACCGGATCGAGGGTCCTCACCCAGTCGACGGGGGCCCCGGCGCGCCTCGCCTCGTCCATTTCGGCCGCGTGCACCAGCGCCAGGGGGAAATCCCCCGCGACCAGGAGCTTGGCAAGCAAGCTGTGGCCGCGGCGGAACTGCGGATTCTGCCGCGCGAGCGAGCGCATGAAGGCGGACCCCTTTTCCGCGCCCAGATAGTCGAGCATGGCGGCGTACCATTCGACGTCGCTTTCGTCCATGGCGAACTTTTCCTTCCATCTCGGCGCGAGCAGGTTCTCCCAGCTCTTCGGGGCGTCCGCCTGCGGCACCGAGCGGGTGTTGTAGCCGATCACGTACTGCCGCACATAAATAGCAGCCCAGCGGCCCTCCGGGTCGACCGCGCCTGCGGGAAATCCGCTGCGCGTCTCCGGGGACGCGTAGGCGGCGAGCAACCCTTCCTGCGCGAGCGCATCCATGTCCAGGTGGTTGAACGAAACCACGTCCCAGAAAAACTTTCCGGCGCGCATCTCGGTGAGGATGCGCGTACGGATCTTCTCGCCGGGCTGGCGCAGGATCGTGAGATTCAGCTCGGGATATTTCTCCCGGAAGCGCTTCCGGAGCGGCGCCGCGTCGGGGGTGTTCATGGCGGTGTACCAAACGACCTCGCGTTCCTGTCTCGCCGCTTCGACGACGCGCACAGGTGCCTGCGCGACGGCTTCGGCGCAGAAAAGGAGCGCGGAGAGCAAGCAGGGGAACGTCACGATGTCGTTCGACATGGCATGCCAGTCTAGCATCGGACCGCCGAGTGACCGCGCCGGAGAAATTGCCGAGGAAGCCGGGAACGGCGATGGCCGCCGATCCGGAGCGTTCAATACACGTCGCGCTGGTAGCGGCCCGCCTTCGCCAGTTCCACGAGGAAACGCTTCGCGGCTGCGCCGTCCATCCCGCCCTGCGTGACCGCGATCTGCTGCAGGGCGAGGTCCACGTCGCCCGCCATGCGCTGCGCGTCCCCGCAGACGTAGAGATAGGCGCCGTTCGCGAGCCAGCGCCAGAGTTCCTGCGCGGCCTCGAGCATCTTGTGCTGCACGTAGACCTTGTTCGTCTGGTCGCGGGAAAACGCGAGGTCCATGCGGCTGAGCACGCGCTTCACCGCGAACTCTTCCAGCTCGGTTCGATAAAGAAAGTCCCCCTCGCGCCGGTGGTTGCCGAAGAACAGCCAGTTGCGACCGGCCGCGCCCGCGGCGGCGCGTTCCTGGAGAAAGGCGCGGAACGGGGCGATGCCGGTGCCCGGGCCGACCATGATGACCTGGGCGGCGAGGTCCGCGGGCAGGCGAAAGGCGTGCGCGCGCTGCACGAACACCGACGCCGTGCGTCCCGGGCGCAGGTGCTCGGAGAGAAGCCCGGAACCGGTTCCCAGGTAGCTGCGGTCGTTCTTCTCGTAGCGCAGCACGCTGACGGCCAGATGCACTTCACGCGGGTGCCTTTTCTGGGAGCACGCGATGGAGTACAACCGCGGTTGCATGCGTCCGAGCGCCGCGGCGAATTCGACGATGCTCGGGCGCGCGGACGGAAATTCAAGCAGCGCGTCGAGCACGTCGTGCACCCCGAGCCCTTCGGCCCGGGAGTCGTCCTCGGCGAGCTTGGAGAGCCGGGAACGATCGGCCTCGTCCTTCGCTTCGCGCGCGAGCAGCGCGTAGAGCGCGTCGCTCGGTGCGCGCAGATCGCATTCGCGGCCGAGCGCTTCGCGCGCGGCGACGACCGCGCCGTCGGAGAGCGTCACGGCTTCGGACCCCTTGGCGCGCAGTATCGCGATCAGCAACTCGACTTCGTCGGGATTGTTGTGCGGCCAGATCCCCAGAGAATCGCCCGGCTCGTACAGCAGGCCCGACTCATCCAGCTCAAACGCGACGTGGCGGACTTCGCGCTCGGAGCCGGGCGCGGTGAGGGGCGTGCTGGAAATCAGGCGTGCAGGGACGGGCGCGGCACGGCCGTAGCCGCGTTCGACCACGGGCACCGGCACTGCAATCGGAGCAGGCCGAGTCACGGGAGCGCTCGGTCGATGCACGAGCAATTCCTTGAGTTTTTTCGCGGTGGCGCGCCCGCCCGGAACGCACTTGCCCAGATCGGCTTCGGTGCCGCCTGCGATCGATTCGGCGTAGGTCTTGCACAGGTAGCCGCACTGGCCGCAGTCGAGCTGGCCCATGGCCGCCATCAGCCGGCGCTCCAGGGGCCGCCCGGTGGCGAGCTTCATGCGCTCATCGAGCGCCAGCGTCGGATCGTGCCATGGAAAATCCTCTTCGATTTGCGGCGCGGCTGCAGGCGCCGCGGCTTGCGCCCCGGGCGCGGATTGCGTGCGTTCCATGCCGAGGAGGCCGGCGACGAATCCGTTCAGCCAGGCGCGCTGCGGTTCCGTGAACGGCGCGTTGTCGGGAAGGAATACCAGCTGTTGCATCTAGGCGGCCTCCCGAAGTTTCGCCTGAGCGAAAGCGCGCAAAGCGTCCGCGCCATGGCGCCTCGCGAACGCCTGAAAATCTTCTTCCGGCGAGTCGCGCCGCCCGAGATAGGCGCGCAGCAGCCGCTCGAGCACCTGGGGCACTTCGTCCGCGGGAATATCGCGCAGGATTTCGCGCCCGAGCCCGCGCCGGTCGCCGAAACCGCCGCCCGCGAACAGGTGATAACCCTCGATTTCGGCGTCCGCGGCCGCGATCTTGGTCGCAAGCAGGCCGATGTCGCCGACAGTGTGCTGCGCGCAGGAATTCGGGCAGCCGGTGAGATGGATGTTGAGCGGCGCGTCGACCGCGAGGCGCGCATCGAGATGCTCGGCGATCGCGAGGGCGTGGCGCTTGGTATCGCTCGCCGAGAACTTGCAGCCGGTATTGCCGGTGCAGGCGACGATGCCGGCGCGAATCGACGACGCGTCGGCGCTCAGGCCGATCTCGCCCAGGGCTTCCGCCACCGCTGCGTGATCGGTTTGCGCGATGTCCGATACGATCAGGTTCTGCCACGGCGTGAGGCGGATCGTGCCGCTGCCGCGGCGCTCGGCGATGTCGGCGATCCCGCGCATCTGCGCGGCGGTCATCTTCCCGACGGGGAGTGCGACGCCGCAATACACCCGCCCCGCCTGCTTTTGCGCGTGAAAGCCGACGTGCATGCCGCGTGCGCGCGGCGGCCGCGGCTCGCATTCGGCAAGGGACAGGCGCGAGAGCGGCGCCGCCAGGCGTTTTTCCGTTTCGGCGAGAAACCGCTCCGGACCCATGCGATCCAGTACATATTTGAGACGGGCGCGCTTGCGGTCGGTGCGATCGCCTTCGTCGATGAAGACGCGCACGATCGCCACGGCCACCGGCACGCAGTGTTCCGGTGCGACGAGCACGCCGAGGTCGCGGGCGAAATCGCCGTGTCCCGTGATGCCGCCGACGGCGACGCGGAAGTACACGCCCTCCGGCACCGCCTTGCCGGGCCCGACGCGCACCGCGGAAAGACCGATGTCGTTGGTGTCTTCGAGCGAGGCGACGCGGCCGCCGCCGTCGAAGGCGATGTTGAATTTGCGCGGCAAACCGAAGAGTTCGCGGTGGTTGAGGATCGTGTGATACAGCTCGAGGCCAAGCGGGCGTGTGTCGGCCAGCTCCACCGGATCGATTCCCGCAGTCGGGTTGCCGGTGATGTTGCGGACGTTGTCCGCGCCCGCGCCGCGCGAAGTGAGGCCGGCCTCGGCGAGCCGCTCCAGCACCCGAAGCGCGTGTTTCGGGGCGATCTCGCGGATCTGCAGGTTGGCGCGCGTGGTGACGTGCGCATAGCTGCCGCCGCAATCCTCGGCGATCGCGGCGACCGCCCGCAGCTTATGCGAGTCGAGGATGCCGTTCGGATTCCGCAGGCGCAGCATGAACGAGTTCTGTGCCGGCGCGACGTGGAAAAGGCCGTGGAATTTATAGAGGAAGACGTCCGCGCCCTTGGGAAACTCGCCCTTGGCTGCATTCGCCGCGATCTCGTCCCACATGTCGAACGGGTGCTTGGCGCGCTTGGCTTCTTCCTCCTTGACCAGCTTTCCGCCCGCGGCGAGAACCCGGTTTTGCGCGGCGAAATGGATGCGCTCGGGGCCCGCGGGCTCGCTCGGTGCGGCTTGCGCCCCGCGCGCCGCAGCGAGCGCGCGGCCGAAACCTTCGAGGTAGAGCTTCTGTTCTTCGGTGAAGTCCACCTTACTTCAGCGTCGCCGATGCGGGCGCTGCCTCGTCGGGGACGTCGACTTTTCCGGGAAACCCGTGGGTCGCGACCCAATAGGCGCCGGCGACGAAGACCCCGCCTCCGACGGCATTGCCGAGCGTGACCCAGAGGAGGTTCCAGGCGGCGCCGGCTAGCGAAACCGTTTCCGGATGATTGCCCGCGAGCGCCAGGCCGAGCACGGTCATGTTCGCGACGCTGTGCTCGAATCCGCAGGCGATGAACGCCATCAGGCACCACCAGATGACGATGCATTTCGCGGAATCGGAATTGACCCGGGCCGCCATCCACAATGCGAGACACACAAGCCAGTTGCACAGGATCGCGCGCGCGAGGAGGCTCAAGGCCGAATCGTTCATCTTGAACGCGGCGACTTTCATGACCAGGGTGTCCGGAGCCGACAGGAGTCCGCCGCCGCCGCCCGCGGCGAACAGCGCCACCAGCACCACGGCACCGGCGAGATTCCCTGCCCAGGTCATTCCCCATGACGCCGCGATATCCGCCGAGGTCCCCGTGCCGTTGAATCTGCGTAAGGCCATGAACATCGTGTGGCCGGTAAAGAGCTCGGATCCGGCGATCGCCACCAGCGTCAGCGCGATTCCGAAGGTAGCGCCCATTACCAGTTTCTGGAATTCCTTAGGGACCTGGCTGCCAAGGGTGAAGATGAGAAGAATGCCGACACC
>VBCH01000091.1 GCA_005884455.1 Betaproteobacteria bacterium | reverse complement strand
TGAACCAGTCGAATGCGTCCGACACTTCCTGCAGCGACCCGACCTGCCAAGTGATTTGATTGATGGTGCCCGAGGGCTTCAGCGAATGCGGATTGAGAACCGCGTAGGCATCCTTCGGAAAAAACACGAACGAATGGTGATCGGTGCCGTGGCGCGAGAAATAGCCGACCGTCGTGCCGACGCTCGCGCGCTTGTCCTCGGGAAGCCGCGGCCCGAAGTCGATCGGGTCGGAGACGCGAAAGCCCAGCAGCCGGCAGTAGAAATCCTTGCTCTTCTCCGGATTGGTGACGTTCACGCCGAAGTGGCCCAGGCGCCGGATGCGGAACGGCCGGCGCATGATCACGCCGCCCACCTGGAACTCTGCCGCCGCGACCGCCGAGGTGAGGCGTTCGGGTTTGTTCATGAGGGACTCCCTTGCTGACTGCCAGTCGCCGCATTGTACGCCGCCCCAAATGCGTTACCCGGTTTGGGGTACTGGGGCGACTTGACCGGCAGCAAACGGCAGTGCATCCTTTCTTCCTAAGGCCCACTCCCTGGGGAGGGAAAGGGCTCACGACAACAAAGGGAGGGACCATGAAGGCACGTCATTCGCTCGCCTGCACTCTTGCCGCACTATCGCTCGTCGCGCTTCACGCCCGCGCGGATTCCGACAGAGACCGGGAGAGGGACCGGGACAGGGACAGAACCACCACGGTCGACTGCGCCGCCGGCGACACCGTCGCCACGGCGCTCAGGCACGGCGACGAGCGCAAGTCCCTGACGATCCTGGTCAACGGCACCTGCAGCGAGCACGTGGTGATCAATCGCAGCGACATCAAGCTTGCCGCGGCCGCTGCGGGCGCCACGATCAGCGGCCCCGACCCCGCGATCGACGTGATCCGCGTCACCGGCACCCGCGTGACGATAGACGGCATCACCGTGACCGGAGGCCGCAACGGCATCACCGCCGACGGCGCGGCGGGGCTGATCGTGCAAAACGCGGTCGTGCAGGGCACCGGGCGCAGCGGCATCGTCTACTCCCACGGCGCGAGCGGCATCGTCGATGGCGCGACGGTGACGGGCAACGCGCGCGACGGGGTCGCGATCGACGCCGCGAGCGGCACCGTGATCAATTCGCAGGTCAGCCAGAACGCCCGGATGGGAGTCGGCGTGTTCAACGGCGGCACCGCTCGCATCGGCATCGACAACTTCAACGTCGCCGGGGGCAACACGATCAGCGCCAACGCCGTGAACGGCATCCATATCGTGTACGGCTCGACCGCGCTCATCGCGGCGAACCAGATCAGGGGCAACGGGACCAACCCTTCGGTGGCATTCAGCGGCAACGGGGTCAACATCGCCAACGCGACCGCCAATCTCATCGGCGACAACACGATCTCCGGAAATGCCGGACCGGGCATCAATCTGCGCAGCGGTTCCGTGAATCTCGGAGATGCCAACTTCGACATGCCGACCGTCAACACCATCACCAGCAATGGCAATCCGAACTCGACGGGCGGCATCTCCGGCTTCCTGGGATCGGCGCTCTCCATCCGCGACGCGGTGATCAGCAACAACGTCGGATTCGGCGTGGTCCTCGCCGTGAGGTCGACGGCCCAGATCGGGAACAGCACGATCCAGAACAACAGGGCCATCCCAGGCCCCGTCCCGGGCACAGTCATAGCCGGCGACGGCATCCAGCTCCAGCGTGGCTCGGCGGTCCTCGGCATAACACCCAACAGCAGCGTCACCCAAAACGAGGGATTCGGTGTCAACTGCACCGACCTCGAATCGAGCGTAGCCAACACCCTTGCCCTGGGCATCGGCATCAACACGCGGGGAGGCGTCGCCTGCACCGGGTTCTGAAGCGCCGCTTCTCGGCAGGCGGTAGGACGGAAAGGCCCGCGTCGCGGGCCTTTCTCTTTTGCGGATCTTTCCCGCCGCCCTCCCGCCCGCTCATGAAGTAACATCCCGGAAATGCAGTTCGGCGTCTTCGATCACATGGATGCGCGCTGCACAGCGCACGAAACATCTTCGCCTTGGGCCCCTCGTGTATACACTGCCCCTCTACCATCCCTTGCGCCTCGCCGAGGAGATCTGCACCCTCGACCAACTGAGCGGGGGAAGGCTCGAGCTCGGCGTGGGTCGCGGCGTTTCCCCGCTCGAGATCGCCTCCTTCGGCGTCGATCCCGCGAAATCGCAGGCGATGTATCTGGAGGCTTACGAGGTCGTGATAAAGGCGCTCGCCTCACACAGCGTCACCTTCCGCGGCGAGCACTACAGTTTCGACGACACGCCCTTCATCCTGGAGCCGGTGCAGAAGCCTCATCCGCCGCTCTGGTACGGCGTGTTCAACGCCGAGAGCACCGAATGGGCGGCGGGAGCGGGCGTCAACGTCGTCACCAACCTGCCTGCTGCGGCGGTGCGCGCGATCACCGACCGCTACCGCGAGCACTGGGCGAAGCTCGGCAGGAACCCCGGGCGCATTCCCTTTATGGGAATCCGGCGAACATCGCCTACTCCGAGGACTTCGACGGAATCGTGAAGAGCGGGCAGGCGATCGCCGGATCGCCGCAGACGGTGCGCGAGGCGGTCGCGCGCCAGGCGGCGGAGAGCGGCGTCAACTACGTCCTCGCGCGCCTCGCCTTCGGCGACCTGTCCCTGGAGGAATCGCTGCACTCGGCGGAGCTGCTCGCTCAGGCTGTGATGCCCGAGCTCGCGGCGGCGAAGGTGACCTGAGAGCCCGCGCCACGACATGCCGAACGTGCTCATCGTGCTCACGCTTCCCGAGGCCGTGCGCATGCAGTACTTCAATCACCTCAAGCAGCATTTTCCCGGGATCAAGCTCGACATGGTCGATCATCACAGGAAAGTCGATCCCTACATCGCCGCGGCCGAGATCCTCATTACCTTCGGCCCGCACGTCGCCAGCCACGTATTCGAGAAAGCGAAGAGCCTGAAATGGGTCCAGGCCCTGGGCACCGGCGTCGACGGAATCGCCGACCAGCCGGGATTACGCAAGGACGTCCTGCTCACCAACATGCACGGGTTTCACGGCGGCCCCGTGTCGGAGGCGGCGCTGCTCGCGATGCTCTCGCTCGCGCGCAACCTGCCGCGCTCCCTGCGCCAGCAGGCGGGGCGAAAATGGGACCGCTTCCCGGTGAAGCTCCTCAAGGGAAAGACGGTCGGAATCTTCGGGGTGGGCACGATCGCTGCGGAGCTCGCCCCGAAGTGCAAGGCGCTCGGGATGAAGGTGGTGGGCGTATCGTCGGCTGCACGCACGGTTCCGGGATTCGACGCGATGCACGGGCGCGGAGAATTGGAACGGGTGGTGAAGGACTGGGACTACTTCGTGCTCCTCACGCCCTTCACTCCCGACACGAAAAACATCGTCGATGCGAAAATCTTCGCGGCAATGAAGCCTTCCTCCTTCTTCGTCAACCTCGCGCGCGGCGGCGTGGTGGACGAGGACGCGCTGCACGATGCGCTGAAAGAAAGGAAGATTGCCGGTGCCGCGCTCGACGTGTTCGCGAAAGAGCCCCTGCCCGAGGATTCGCCCTTCTGGGACATGGAGAACGTCATAGTCACCCAGCACCAGGGCGGGTTCTTCGACGGCTACCCCGGTTTCGCGCTTCCCGTGGTCGAGGAAAACATGCGCAAGTACCTCGCCGGGGACTTCAAGGGCATGATCAATGTGGTAAAACGCTGAAATGGCCGCGAACGAACGCATCAACCATCCCATCTCGACCGCGGAGCTCGAGCGGCGCTGGGCCGCGGTGCGCGCGGCGATGGCCGAGCACGGGATCGACGCGCTCCTCATGCAGTCGAACAACGACTGGATGGGCGGCTACGTGAAGTACTTCACCGACGTGCCGGCGACGAACGGCTATCCGGTGACCGTCGTCTTCCCGAAGGACGATCGCATGAGCGTGATCGCGCAGGGGCCGATGGGCGTGGTGCGCGAGTTTCCTCCGCCGGGTGACAGCGTGCGCCGCGGCACCGCGCGCTTTATGGGAATGCCCTCGTACGCCTCCTGCCCGTATACGGCTGAGTACGATGCGCAGCTCGCCGAGCAGGCGCTGGAGAAGTATTGGGGCGGGACCATCGGGCTCCTCGGGCGCGCGGCGATGTCCTTCGCGCTCGGCGACTACCTGAAGCGCGCGCTCCTGCACGCGAAGTTCGTCGACGCCTCGGACATGGTCGACCGCATCAAGGCGGTCAAGAGCCCGGAGGAACTGGACCGCATCCGCCGCACCGCCGCCTTGCAGGACAAGGCTATGGAGGAGACCTTCGCCGCGGTGAAGCCGGGAATGCGCGAGCTCGAGCTCGCGGCGGTCGCCGAGCACGTCGGCCACAAGTACGGGAGCGAGCAGGGCCTCTTTCTCGCGGGCTCAGGGCCCGTCGGCACCGCCGCCGTCTTCGCCAACCGCTACCAGCAGAACCGCGTGCTGCGCGAAGGCGACCAGTTCACCATCCTGATCGAGAACAACGGGCCGGGCGGCTTCTACACCGAGCTGGGGCGCACGTGCGTGCTGGGTCGGGCGTCGCAGGAGATGAAGGACGAGTTTGCCTTCGTGCTGGAAGCGCAGAAGTTCACGCTCGACCGGATGAAGCCGGGGGCGAAGTGCAGCGAGATCTTCGCCGAGTACAACGCCTTCATGAAGAAGAACAAGCGCCCCGAGGAAAAGCGCCTGCACTCGCACGGACAGGGCTACGACATGGTCGAGCGGCCCCTGATCCGCCACGACGAGACCATGACGATCCTGAAGAACACGAACATGGTGTGCCACCCGACCTACATCACCGAGCGCACCTACAGCTGGTGCTGCGACAACTTCCTGATCGGGGAATCGGGCGTGGCCGAGAAGCTGCACAGGTTTCCGCAGAAGATCGTGGAGCTGGAATAGGGAGGAAATCATGAAGAAGCGATCACGAGCACTGCTCCTCGCCGCGTTCGCCGCGGCGATCTGCCCCGCCGCCGCCCAGGATTGGCCGAGCAGGCCCGTGAAATGGATCCTTTCCCAGCCCGCGGGCGCTTCGCCCGATATCACGGCGCGCCTCGTGGCCGACCGGCTCTCCAAGATGTGGGGGCAGCAGGTGATCGTGGACAACCGCCCCGGCGGGCAGAACGTGATCGGCGCGCAGCTGGCGGCGAGGTCTCCTGCCGACGGCTACAACTATTTCTGGGCGACGACTGCCGCGCTCGTTTCCAATCCCTTTACATTCAAGTCGCTTCCCTACGATCCGGAGCGCGATTTCGTTCCGGTTGCGCTCATCGGAAAATCGCCGATGGTCGTCGCGGTCAACAACTCGGTCCCCGCGAAATCGCTCGCCGAGCTGATCGCGCTCGACAAGAAGGAACCGGGCAAGCTTGCCGCCGCCAACGAAGGCGCGAAGACCTTCGGCGGGATGATGAGCCAGCTCCTCAACTTCACCACGGGTATGCGCCTGCTGCAGGTTCCGTACAACGGCGTCGCTCCCGCATTGCAGGACACGGTCGCGGGCAGGACGCAGGTCGTGCTGGTGAGCTCGGGGGCGATGACGCCTTTCATCAAGCGCGGCGAGCTGCGGCCGATCGCGGTGACTTCCGGCCGGCGCGTGACGGGAATGGAGAACGTGCCGACGCTCGCCGAGACCTATCCGGGATTCGAATACGTCGGCTGGTTTGCGCTGGTCGCGCCGGCGGGCACGCCTGCAGAAGCCGTGCAGCGGGTGAACCGCGACGTCAACAAGGTGCTGGCCGACGCCGAGGTGTCTCAGCGGCTGCGTGAGCTGGGGGCGATCCACGAAGGTCCGGGAACGCCGCAGGATCTCGCGCAATTCCTGAAGGACGAGCGCGTGCGCTGGGCAAAGCTCGTGAAGGATATCAACCTGCAGCCGGAGTAGGGCGCCATGACTCGCCTGGTCCAAGTGCTGCTGATTGCGGCGCTGCTCGGCGGCCTCGCCGATGCGCAGGCTCAAGCCTGGCCGACGCGGCCGATCAAGGTGATCGTGTCGTTCCCGGCGGGATCGGCGCCCGACATCGTCTGCCGCTTCGTCACCGAGCGCCTCGCGCGCGCGGTCGGCCAGCAAGTCATCGTCGACAACCGCCCGGGCTCGGGGAACATCCTCGCCGGGCAGGCGGCGGCGCGCTCCGCCCCCGACGGCTACAACTTTTTCTGCGCCACGGCTGCGACCCTCGTTTCCAATCCGCACACCTTCAAGTCGCTGCCCTACGACCCTGCGCGCGATTTCGTGCCGGTTGCCATGATCGCCAAGGGTCCGTTCTTCGTCCTCGTGCATCCGAGCGTGCCGGTGAAGACGCTCGCGGAACTGATCGCCTACGACAAGGCGAACCCGGGCAAGCTCGCCTGGGCCACCGACGGCCTGAGGAACTTCACCGGCATGATGGCGGCGTGGCTGAACAAGATCGCGGGAACCGGCATCCTCACCGTGCCCTACGCGACCATGCCCCTCGGGATCCAGGATACGCTCGCGGGCCGCACCCAGCTCGTCATCCTCGCCGTTCCCGCCGCCGCGCCGCGCATCAGGAGCGGCGAGCTGCGCCCGCTCGCCGCGAGCTTCGCGAAGCGCGTTCCCGGCTACGAGGAAGTGCCCGCGATCAGCGAAACCTTTCCGGGGTTCGAGCTGATCGGCTGGTTTCTCGTCGTCGCGCCGACGGGCACGCCGAACGAGATCGTGCTGCGGGTGAACCGCGAGATGGACAGGATCCTCAAGGACCCGGAAACGGTGCAGCGCCTCCGCGGGCTGGGCTTTTTTACCGAAGGGGCCGAGACGCCCGAGTCGGTGGCGGAGGCGATACGCGCCGATACCGCGAAATGGGGGAGAATCGTCAAGGAAATCGGCATCCAGCCGGAATAAGAACCGAACCGTGAAGCACGATCTTCCCCTCGTCGTCGACTTCCACGTGCACATGCTGGAAGAAGGCGTGTTCAGGGCCTCGACCAACAAGACCGTGTTCACCGGCTTCGGCGCAAATCCGATGCCAGCGCCGCGGCCGGGCGCGGTACAGCTGATGCACCGCATGTTCGACCCGAAACTGGAGATCGAGGACATGGACGCGCGCGGCATCGACATGAGCGTTGTAACCTCGAGCACGGTCCTGCAAGGGACTTCATGGGCCGACGCTCAGACCGATCTCGAACTGTGCATGCGCTGCAACGACAAGGCGGCCGAATGGGCAGCGCAATACCCGGACCGCTTTGTCGGCAGCTTCGTGCTGCCGCTGCAGGACCTGAAGCGCTCGCTCGGCGAATTGGAGCGCGCGGTGACGAAGCTCGGGCTCCGGGTCGCCAATGTGGGCGCGCAGTACGGCGGCGCCTACATGGGCGATCCCGTGTTCGATCCGTTCTGGGAAGCGATCGAGGCGCGCGGCGTAACGGTGTGGATTCACCCGGAAGGCACCCGCGATCCCTGGTTCCAGCGCTACGCGCTGTGGAATTCGGCGGGGCAATCGATCGAGGAGGCGAAGTGCCTCACCTCGCTCGTCTACGAGGGCGTGATGCACAGGCGTCCGAGGCTGAAGGTAGTGATCGCGCACGGCGGCGGTTATTTCCCGCACTATCTCGGCCGCATGGACCGAAATACGCTGAACCGCCCCGACACCGTGAAGAACATCGGCGGCAGGAACCCGAGCGAGTTCCTGCGCTCCTTCCATTACGACACCTGCGTATACGATCCGAAGGTGCTGAAAGTGCTGCTCGAACGCGTCGGCGCCGAGCGCCTGGTGCTCGGCAGCGACTACCCGGTCGGCGAGCGCGACCCGGTCGGCTGGCTGCGGGAGTGCGGCCTGACCGGAGCCGACCTCGCCAAGGTCGCCGGCGGCAACGCCGCGCGCCTTTTGGGCCTGCGCGCGCGCGCCGCGGCCTGAGCACGACCCGGGCGAGCCTCCGCCCGGAGGGAAAATGCCCAAGCGGCACCGGAGAGTGGTCACCGGGCACGACGCCAAAGGACGCTCCGTCGTCCTCATGGACGGCGAATCGCCGCACAGTTTTTTTCTGGAGAAAGCGGGCGGCCTGCGGCTGACGGAGCTGTGGGAGACGCGCTCCTCGCCCGCCGACAATTCGGCCCCGGGAGACGCCGCCGATCACGAGCGGCGCATCGAGCCCGTGAGCGGCGGCACGGTGTTCCGCATCATCGAGTACCCGCCCGACAGCGAGCGCTTGAAGACGCTGGCTC
>VBCH01000090.1 GCA_005884455.1 Betaproteobacteria bacterium | reverse complement strand
TCATCCAGGGTCAGCAAGTAGTTCAGGCCGCTCTGGACCCCGCCCTCGATCGCCTTGGTCTCGCGGCGGAACTTCACTGCGACGCGCGCCTTGTGCTCGGAGATGGCGATCGAGGCGAGCTGCGCCCCGTCCATGCGCGCAAAGGCGACGAGATTGCCGCCGGAATCCATCACGGCGACGTTCAGCTTCCAGCCGCGCTTCTTGGACTCGGCCACCGCCGCGTTGATGGCTGCTTGTGCGTGGTCGAGCGCGATCGGCGCGCCGTAGGGGATATCGTTCGGCATCTTGTCCGGCACGACGTCCAAGGGGTTCGGCTGCTGTGCGGCGGCGGCGAGCGCCAACGCAGCGAGCGCCGCGGTGCCGACAACTCGAAATGCGGGTTTCAAGGACATGGTTTTCTCCTCACTGGTTTGACTGCGATGGATGAAGCGTCTGACCGTTGGTAAACAGTCGGAGCGCCCCGATTCATTCCCTAGCCGAGCACGGCGATCCCGGCGTTCGCGATCTGCTCGTCCTCGTGCGACTGCACGCCGGAGACGCCGACCGCGCCGACGCACTCGCCGTTCACCGTGATCGGCACTCCGCCCTGCACCGGGAGCACCGGCATGTTGAGCAGGGCGGTGCGGCCGGCCGCGATACGGTCTTCCCAGTTCTTGGTCGTGCGCCGCGACACTGCCGCGCTGCGGCCTTTCCCGATCGCGATCTCGGCGTTCGCCGGCGTCGCGCCGTCCATGCGGGCCAGCCAGAGCAGGTGTCCGCCGTCGTCGAGGATGGCGATGACCACGTTCCAATTGTTCTTGCGCGCTTCGGCCTCGCAGGCGGCGCCGATCTTCTTGCAGTCTTCGAGGGTCAGGCAGGGTTTGGTCTTCACTGCTTCGGCTCCGGTCAGGTGCTCAATGCGTTTCGAATCTGCTCCAGCGCAGCCGGGTCTTCGATCGTGGTGAGGTCGCCCGGATCGCGCCCTTCCGCAAGCGCCTGGATCGAGCGCCGCAGCGTCTTGCCGGAGCGCGTCTTGGGCAGCAGGGTCACGAAGTGTATCGCCTTTGGGCGCCCGATGGCACCCAGTTGCTTGTCGACGGTCTCCATGACCTCCCTCTCCAGCGCCTTGCGGCCCTCGGCCGAATTCAGCCGCGTCGCATCCTTCGCCACGGCAAACGCGAGCGGCATCTGGCCCTTCAGGGAATCGGCCACGCCCACCACGGCGCATTCCGCGATGTTCGAGTGCATGTTGACCGCTTCCTCGATTTCGCGGGTGCCGAGGCGGTGCCCGGCGACGTTGATCACGTCGTCGGTGCGGCCGAGGATGAAGTAATAGCCGTCCGCGTCGCGGATGCCCCAGTCGAAAGTCGAGTACACCTGCTTGTTGCGGAACGTGCCGAAATAGGTCTTCACGAAGCGCTCGTCGTCGCCCCAGACGGTGGACATGCATCCCGGCGGCAGCGGCGGCGCGATCGCCACCACGGCTTTCTCGCCCGTCGCGGCCTCGGCGGCATCGGCTTCGCGCAGGAGCTTCAGGTCGTAGCCGTAGGCGGGAAAGCTCGGGCTGCCGAGCTTGATCGGCGTCTTTTCCACGCCGGGAACCGAGGACAGGATCGCCCAGCCCGTCTCGGTCTGCCAGTAGTGGTCGATCACGGGCTTGCCCAGCGCCTCCGCGATCCATGCGTGCGTCGGCTCATCGAGCGGCTCGCCCGCGAGGAAAAGGTGCTTGAGCGAGCCGAGGTCGTATTTGCGCAGGAAAGCCGGATCGTGCTTCTTCAGCACGCGGATCGCGGTCGGCGCGGAGAACATCACGTTCACCTTGTGGTCCTGCACGATCTTCCACCAGATCCCGGCATCGGGCCGGATCGGCACGCCCTCGTAGAGAACGGTGGTCATGCCCGCGATCAGCGGTCCGTAGATGATGTAGGAGTGCCCCACCACCCAGCCGATGTCCGAGGTGGTGAACATCGTCTCTCCTGCGCCGCCGCAGTAGATGTGCTTCATCGACGCCGCGAGCGCGACGGCGTAGCCGCCGACGTCGCGCTGCACGCCCTTGGGCCTGCCGGTCGTGCCCGACGTGTACAGGATGTAGGACGGCTCGTTCGATTCGAGCCAGGTGAGCGGCACTTGCGCGTTCATGTGATTCGCGCGCAGCTCCGCGTAGTCCAGATCGCGCCGGGCAACTGTCTTCATCGATGGGTCGAGCCCGCGCCGGAAAATGACGACCTTGCCGGGCGGATGCTTCGCCAGCCTGATCGACTCGTCGACCAGCGCCTTGTAGGTCACCACCTTTCCCATGCGGCTGCCGCCGTCGGCGGTGACCATGAGTTTCGGTCGCGCGTCGTCGATGCGCGCGGCGAGGCTCGCCGCGGCGAATCCGCCGAATACCACCGAATGGATCGCGCCTATCCTGGCGCAGGCGAGGATGACGAACGCCGCCTCCGGGATCATCGGCATGTAGACGACGACCCGGTCGCCCTTGCCGACTCCGAGCGAGCGCATCATCGCCGCCGCGCGCTGCACTTCGAGGTGGAGCTCGCGGTAGCTGAAGCTCTTCTCCTCGCCGGTCTCCGTGGAGATATAGACGAGCGCCTTCTGGTCGCCGCGCGCACCGAGGTGCCGGTCGAGCGCGTTGTAGCAGAGGTTGGTTTCCCCGCCGACGAACCACCGGGCGAAGGGCGGCCGGCGGTAGTCGAGCACTTTCACGGGCGGCCTCTCCCAGTGCACGAGCTTCGCCTGCTCCGCCCAGAAACCCTCCTTGTCCTCGATGGAGCGCCGGTGGAATTCGCGGTAAGTCGTCATCTCGGGTCCGGCACCTGCCCCTGTCCCTACTTCGGCCGGTTCCTGAGCGCCTGGGTGATCTTGTCCAGCGGAAGCTCGACATCGAGGCGCCGGCACACGGCCAGGAGGAAAGGCAGCATTCGCCGCAGCATCTCGCTCGCCGCGTCGCCCAGCTTCTGCGCATCGGCGTGCTCGATGACCTGCACCGCCCGGTCGATGTCGCTCGGCAGGCTCACGGGCTTCAGCGGACTCGCTTCGTCCGGCTCGACTGCGCGCTGGAGCTTGCGGCTCGCCGCATCCTGCAGGCGCTGCTGCGCCATCTTCATGAGTTCCTCGATCGAGGCGACGGTGTCGACGTCGAGCGCCGCGAGACCGAGGCTGGTGCGGATCTTGAGCACCTGGTCGCGGTAGGTGACCTGCGCTTTGTCCAGCTGCTCGTGCATGCGGCGCGCAAAATTGAGCGCCTGCTGGGAGGAGGTCCCGGGGAAAATCACCGTGAACGTCGCCTCGGCGGTGCGCCCCATGGAATCCTCCGCGCGCAGCGTGCCCATCACGAGCTTGGCGACTTTCGCGAGCAGCTGGTCGGCCACGGTTTTTCCGACTTTCCCGGCGATTTCGCCGTAGCTGTCCATCCGGAAGGTCAGCACGGCAAGCGGCCCGCCGTGCCGCCTCGCGTGCGAGTAATGCTTGCCGCCTTCGGTGACGAGGTAATGCGGCGTGAACGCGCCGGTGACCGGGTCGCGCGTGGCGGTCTGGTCGAGGGCCTGCTTGTTGACGACGAGCTGCTGCTTCGCCTCGACCAGGTGCAGGAGGTTGTCGATGCGCGAGAGGATCTCGGTGCCGTCGGTGGTCTTGGTGATGAAATCGTTCGCTCCGGCCGCGCGCGCGCGCTTCTTCGTGGCGTCCTCCTCGTCCCCGGAGATCACGATCACGGGCATGCTGCGGATGCGCGGGTCCTCGGACCGGCGGATGCGCTCGAGCAGCGCGAAACCGTCCAGCACCGGCATCTGGATGTCGGAGAACACCACCACGATCGAGGGATCGGTCGCGATCGCCTGCCAGCCGGTCTCGCCGTTCGCCTCCTCCCGCACCTCGAAGCTCTTGCGGATCAGGCGCGCGAGCGTGGTGCGGACGATCTTGGAATCGTCCACCAGAAGCACGCGCTGCTTCGGGATCGTAGTGGAGATGCCGGCAGGATCCGAGCTCATCTCAGGCCGCCAGATCGACGACGGTGCGTCCCTTGGCGGCGCCTTTCAGCAGGGCGTCGAAGGATTGAGGCAGGTCCTCGAACGCGATGGTTCGGGTCATCTCCTTGAGGCGCGCAGGCCGCATGTCCGCGGCGAGCCGCCGCCAGACCTCCCGGCGCAGGGGCATGGGCGTGGCGCCGGAGTCGATCCCCAGGAGGCTCACGCCCCGCAGGATGAACGGCGCAACCGTGGTATTCAGATTCATGCTCGCCGCGAGGCCGATCGAAGCGATGGTTCCGCCCGGCATCATCGTGCTCGCCATCCACGCGAGCACTTCTCCTCCGAGATTGTCGACGGCTCCGGCCCAGCTCGCCTTGTCGAGCGGCTTGATTTTCGAAAGGTCGAGGCTTTTTCTGGACATCACTTCTTTTGCCCCGAGCTCTTTGAGATAGTCGGCTTCGTTGTCCTTTCCGGTCAGCGCCACCGCCCGGTAGCCCAGGCGCGAGAGGACGTCGATCGCGATCGAGCCCACGCCCCCGGTCGCGCCGCTCACGATCACCGGACCGTTGGCGGGAGCGAGGCCGTTCGCCTCCATGCGCACGATCGCGAGCGCAGCCGTGTACCCGGCCGTTCCGAGGGCCATCGCCTCGAAGAGGTTCATTCCCTTGGGCATGGGGACCACCCAGTCCGCCGGGACCCGGGCGTACTCGGCGAAGCCGCCGTCGTGCGCCACGCCCAGGTCGTAGCTCGTGCAGATCACCGCGTCTCCGCGCTTGAAACGCGGGTCGGCCGACTCCGTAACAGTCCCGGACAGGTCGATTCCGCCGACGCAGGGGAAGCGGCGGATGATCCTGCCGGTTCCGGTCGCGGCGAGCGCGTCCTTGTAGTTCACGCTCGAGTACGCCACGCGTATCACCACCTCGCCCTTGTCGAGGTCCTCGAGGGAGAGCTCCTCGAAGCCCGCAACGACCTTTTTCTCGATTTCGCGGATGCGGTAGGCCTTGAATTTCTCCATGAGCGATTATACCGGCGAGGCAGCGCGCTCCGGCCCGCTTTTCAATCCGGGGGGCGCCGGCGCTCGGCCAGATATTCGCGCGACTGCATCTCGACCAGGCGGCTCGCCGTGCGGTCGAACTCGAACACCAGGGCGCGAAGCTGCGGATCGCCCGGGCTCTCCTCGATCTTGAGCAGCTTGTCCGGGGTCGTTTCCGCCGAGACGACGAGCTTCACGCGGTTGTCGTAGAACACGTCGATCATCAGCGTGAAGCGGCGCGCCTCCTCCGACAAGGCGAGCCCCATTCGCGGCACCCCGGAGACGATCACCGTGTGGAAGCGTTTGGAGAGGTCGAGATAGTCGTGCTGCGAGCGGCCACGGCCGCAGATCACCTTGAAGTCGAACCAGACGACGCCGCCCGCCCGGTGCCGGTAGGGAATCACGCGGCCTTCGACGTCGAGCTCGTGGAATTCCTCCTCGACTTCGGCGATTCTCCTGAAGGTCTCCAGGAGCGCGCGGTCGGTCTGCTCGCCGAGCGGCGCATGGTAGACCTTGACGCCTTCCAGCATGCGCTGCCGGTAGTCCACGCCGCCGTCGACGTGCAGAACGTCCAGGCGCTCCTTGAGCAGCGCGATCGTAGGCAGGAAATTTTCGCGCTTGAGCCCGTCCTTGTACAGATCGTCCGGACGGTAGTTCGAGGTCATGCAGCAGACGACTCCCAGATCCATCACCCGCCCGAGCAGCCGGCCCACGATCATGGCGTCGGCGATGTCGTTCACGTGCATCTCGTCGAAGCAGATGAGGCGGTAGCGCTTGGCGATGCGCTCGGCGAGCGCGCCCACGGGATCTTCGCGGCCTTTCAGCTCCTCGAGCTCCCGGTGCACGTCGCGCATGAAGTGGTGGAAATGCACGCGCCGTTTCCTCACAAGCGGCAGGCACCGGTAGAAGCTGTCCATCAGGAAGCTCTTTCCCCGGCCCACCCCGCCCCACAGGTACACGCCGCGCGGCAGCCGCGGGTGCACCACCAGGCGCTTGAGCGCCGTGCTGCGCCGCGCCTTGTACGCGGTCCACTCCTCGTAGAGCTGTTGCAGCCGCTCGACCGCGCGCAGCTGCGAGGAGTCGCTCTTGAATCCGCGGCGTTCAAGCGCCTCGTGGTAGAGACCGACGACCGACAGGGTCTCCGCGGAGCCCCGAAATTTCTCGGCGGCCTCCGGCGGGCTGTCGCTCATCAGATGTTGAGCGCGCGCTTGTCCACCGCGAGCGCAG
>VBCH01000211.1 GCA_005884455.1 Betaproteobacteria bacterium | reverse complement strand
TGTCCGTGCAGCCCAGAGCAGGAAGATGGGCGCGAAAATCCCCACTGCTGCGGCGACAGTATAGATGGCGTAGGTTCTAAGCACGACGCGGTCTAACGTTCGGCTTCAGGCGCGCGCCGCGAGCGGCGCGTCGCCCTGCAAGCCGTGGTTGGGTGGCACGTGCTCTCGAATTAGGACCACGTGAAGGGGCTGCAATCAGCAAGGAGCGGACGTTCAACTACTAATCGACTCTAACGCGTGCACGCTTCACTACATCGGCCCACTTCGCGGCCTCTTTTTTTATGAATGTATCAAATTCCTCGGGCGTGCCGCCCGCTGGCTCGAGGCCAAGTCCAGCAAATTTTTCCTTAAGCGCTGGGGACATTAGCGCGCTGTTTATCTCTGCGTTGAGCCTAGCCACAATGTCTTTCGGGATTCCGCGTGGCCCGATCACTCCCGCCCAAGTGATTACTTCGAAGCCAGTCACGCCAGCCTCAGCGACGGTAGGCAACTCCGGAACCGCTGGGGAACGCCTCGGGCCGGTCACTGCCAGCCCGCGCACTCTGCCAGCCCTGACGTGGGGCACGATTGCGGGCATGTTATCGAACAGCAGATCGACCTGCCCAGCGACCAAGCCGGTGATCGCCTGCTGCGCGTCCTTGTACGGCACGTGCACCATCTGCGCACCGGTCATCAGCTTGAACAACTCCATGCCCACATGGGGGCTTGTGCCGTTACCCGGAGAGCCATACAGCAGGTTTCCGGGGTTGTTCTTTGCGTAGACGATCAACTCCTGCACGGATTTAACGGGGAGTGATAATCTCACGGCGAGGACGTTGGCCGAAACGAGCGTCCGTCCTATCGACTGGAAGTCCTTGTTCAGATCGTAAGAGACGTTCGGAATCACACTATAACTAATAGTCTGTCCTATGTTGCCGGGACCAACGGTGTAGCCATCCGGGGCAGCTCTCGCAATTAACGCCATGCCGACAGTCCCGCCCGCCCCAGGGCGGTTGTCGATCACAATCTGCTGCCCGAGCCGTGCGCTGAGCTCCGTTGCGACAATGCGGCTCGTCACGTCGGGTCCGCTTCCTGGACCCCAAGGCACGATGAACCGGATGGGCTTCGTCGGGTACTGTGCGAATGCCGAAGTGGGTGCGAAACCGAGCAGGACTGCGATCAGAGCAAGCGCCAGCAAGAATCTTCGCATATTCCCCTCCGTACTAACTAACCTCTTCAATGTCCGCCATGGGTCGAAAGCAGCCATCAGCATTGGCTTCGTATCAAATACCTCGAGCAAACACCATCACGTCCTTGCCTCAGATACTGTTTCCAATCTGCCACCCAACGTTCGCGCCCACGCGTGGGCGCGCGAGATCGTTGACCAGAGTGTGCCGCTTCTCGCCCGTCGCGGTGGGGCGCACTGTTAGGTGCGTTTTTCACCGCGCGCTGCCTGAGCCACCAAGGACCAAATTCCGGCGCATACGCCCCCTAGAGCGCCCGCAGCCCAGATGGATGGATGGAGTATCTCCCCGATGACGAGCATAGAAATGGCAGTACCGCTCCCCAGCACTGCGAAATACACAAATGCGCCAGGGCCAGTACGGATTGCCTTGCGGCCTGTCACCCGCTCAACAAAGCGAGACGCCGGCACCAATGCCGCGAGAACGACTAAGAACAAAGACCACGCAATAATTTCTGTCATAAGCACCTAACATGAATTAGAGACCCTAAAAGGCGGATTGTATTCCGCCTTTTGTCAGCTTCTCCAGTCGACCGTCGCTGAAATCAAGGCGCTAGGCCACCGTGTAAAGAGACAGAAATCTTGTTCAATGCCTGCCCAGGGGAATTTCTTTGGATAGTCAAAGCCTTCTACCGAAACGCCTCGCGACCACACGAATCGCTGGACCGAGGATATGACCGAGCCCCCAATGTCTCTTGGCCGGTGGCGGACTTCCAAGGTGGCGCGAGTTCGAGAGCCACCGGCGGGTGGCCAGAGTTACACTATGCGGCATCGACCTTTGAGCACTAGGAACACGCCATGAGCGTCACCCGCATCAAGAAACAGAAATCGATCCGCGAGCAGGTCAGCGCCGAGGAGTGGGCGAAGCGCATCGATCTCGCCGCCGCCTACCGCCTCGTCCATCTCTACGCCATGGACGAGATGATCGCGAACCACATCTCGACCCGGGTGCCGGGCGAGGACAACGCCTTCCTCATCAATCCCTACGGCATGCTCTACGAGCAGATGCACGCCTCGTGCTTCATCAAGCTCGACCTGGACGGCAAGATCCTGTTCAACCCGACCGAGTACGACATCAACAAGGCCGGGTTCATCATCCACAGCGCCATTCACCGCGCACGCCACGAGGTGGACTGCGTCATCCATACCCATACGATCGCCGGGATGGCGGTGTCGGCGATGAAGGCCGGGCTGATGCCGTTCGCCCAGACGGCGATGCGCTTCATCGACATCGGCTACCACGAGTACGAAGGGGTCGCGATCAACATGGACGAGCAGGAGCGCCTGGTGCGCGACCTGGGGAACCGCGAAGCGATGATCCTCAGGAACCACGGCCTCTTGGTCGTCGGCGCGAGCATTCCGCAGGCGTTCGACAACATCTTCCGTCTGGAGCGCGCCTGCCAGCTCCAGGTGACGACGCTCGCCTGCAACACCGAGATCTCGCTCCCGCCGCGCAAGATCATCGAGGACGCGTCGCATCTGTACCAGCCCGGGGTGCGCCGCAAGCTGGGCATCCTCGAGTGGCCGGCGCTGATCAGGAAGCTCGACGCCATCGATCCGTCGTTCCTCGAGTAGCTGTTCCACCCAAGGAGGCCGTCATGACAGGACTCTCCACGCTGTGGCTCCCGATCCTGCTGTCGTCCGTGATCGTCTTCGTCGCGAGCACTGTGATCCACATGGCCTTGCCTTGGTGGCACAAAAGCGACTACTCCAAGGTGCCGAACGAGGACAGGCTGAGGGACGCGCTGCGCCCGCTCGCCGTGCCGCCGGGCGACTACATGGTTCCCCGCCCCGCGAGCATGCAGGAGATGCGTTCTCCGGAATTTTTGGAAAAAATGAAAAAAGGCCCGGTGATGATGCTCACGGCGATACCGAACGGCCCTCCGTCGATGACGAAAAGCCTCGTCCTTTGGTTCCTCTACTGCGCGGTCGTCGGTCTCTTCGCCGCCTACGTTGCGGGGCGTGCCCTGCCCGCCGGCGCGCCCTACCTCCGCGTATTCCAGCTCGTCGGCGCCACGGCGTTCATCGGATACGCGGCCGCGCTCTGGCAGTCGTCGATCTGGTACCACCGCGCGTGGAGGACCACGATCAAGTCGACGATCGACGGATTGGTCTACGCGCTCCTGACCGCGGGCACCTTCGGTTGGCTGTGGCCGCGCTAGCGCGCGCTTAGGTTCAAGGTGGCGGAGGCGGCCGGCGGTCGCGGCGGCGGTCCAGCCACCACGCGAGCAGCGGCAAGAGCGCCAATCCTCCCGGAAGGAGAAGCAGCGCGACGTAGGGACCCATTCCCGACAGGCGCTTCAGGTGCTCGACGAGCTCGCGCTTGTCCTCCGGCGTCCAGCGCGCGCCGTTGCGCGGCTTCATCAGGAGCGGCATGATTTTCTGCGTGCGCGTGAGCTCCTCTCCGAGGAACTTCTTTTCACGCTCCACTATCCCGAGGAAGCGTCGCAGCGGCATGCCTAGCGCCAGAACTCTTTCGTCGCGATCCTCGCGCCCTCGGCCATCGCCGCCATCTTCGCCCACACCACGTCCGGGTCCACCGCCGCCTGGCCGACCCAGGTTCCGTACCCGCAATCGCTTCCCGCGATGACGTTCTCGCGCCCGACGAGCTTCGCGTAGCGACCGATGCGCTGCGCGATCAGCTCGGGGTGCTCGATGAAATTGGTCTTCGATTCGAGCACGCCCGGGATCAACACCTTGCCTTCCGGAAGCTTGACGGTCTCGAACACTTTCCACTCGTGCGCGTGGCGCGGGTTGGCGGCCTCGAACGACACGCCCGCGGGCCGCGCGAGGAACACGATGTCGATGATCTTCTCGAGCGGCACGTCGCAGTGGTGAGGGCCCTCGTAGTTGCCCCAGCACAGGTGCATTCGCAGGCGGTCCGGCGCGATGTTCGCGAGCGCGTGGTTGAGCACCTCGACGTGCAGCCGCGCCTTCTTGCGGAATTCCTCCAGGGACAGGTTCGCGTACTGGATGTGCCGGCCCATGGCGAGGTCCGGGCAGTCGATCTGCAGGACGATTCCGGCCTTCGCCACGGTTTCGTACTCGTGGCGCATCGCATCGGCGATGGCGAAAAGGTAGGCCTCCTGGGTCGGATAGTGGTCGTTCCTGAAGAAGAGCCCGATCACTCCGGGGGAGGCCGCGCTCATGAACAGTTCCTCGGCCCTCACCTTGGACGCGGCCGCTTTCAGGTTGTCGACGTCCGCCCGCGGGCCTTGAGCGTCGCGCACCCCGATCGGCGCATTGCACGCCGGGGTTTTCCGGCGCGAGCGGCCAGGATCGCCGAACACGCGTTGGGCGAGGTTCGGAAATTCGACGAGATCCTGGTATACGAAGGTGTTGCCCGTGCCGCCGAATCCGTCGAGGCGGTCCTTGACGTAGGTGGCGTAGCCCGGTTTAGACATCTCGCCGTCGTTGACGATGTCGACGCCCGCTCCGGCCTGCTTGTGCACGATCTCCTCCACCGCGGAGCGGATGCGCGCGCCGAGCGCTCGCGGATCGACCGGCACGCCCTCCTCCTTGGCGTACATCATGCGCACCAAGTCCTCCGGCCGCGGCAGGCTGCCGGTGTGGGTGGTGAGGAAGCGTTCGATGCTGCGCTTCACGACAGGGCGGGCTGCAGGACGACTTTTCCTATCCCCGAACGCGCGTCGACCAAGCGGTGCGCTTTCGCCGCTTCGGCGAGGGGCAGGATGCGGTCGATGAGCACGCGATAGCGGCCTTCCGCCGCCGCACGCAAGCCCAGCTCCACGTCGGCGGGCATGATCCGCCCGAACGAGCCGATGATCGTGTTCTGGTTCAGATAGAGCTGCTTCACGTCGAGCGGGACGGTGCCGCCGCCGTGGCCGCCCGCAGTGATGAGGCGGCCGCCGCGCGCGAGCGCGGCGAAGGCCCCGGGAAAGAGATCGGGGTCGCCGATGTTCTCGAACACCACGTCGACGCCGTGCTTCTCCGTGATGCGCATCACTTCCCCGGTCAGGTCCTGCGTGCGGTAATTGATCCCGGCGTCGGCGCCGAGCGCAACGGCCGCCTTCACGCGCTCGTCGGCGCCGGCCGCGGCGATGACTTTCGCCCCCAGGTATTTCGCAACCTGGATGCCGGCGCTGCCCAGGCCCCCCGATGCGCCCATCACCAGCACCCAGTCGCCGGATTTCATTCCCGCGATGTCACGCAGCATGCTGAAGGCGACCGGCGCGTGGCGCGCGACCACCGTCGCGACCGTGAAATCGACGCCGTCGGGAATCGGATGCGTACACGCGACCGGGACCTTCACGTACTGCGCATACCCGCCCCAGACGTGCAGGCCGAGTATGACCGGAAACGAGTTCGCAGCCGGCGGACGCACGAACTGCAGCGTCACGACGCGATCGCCGCGTTTGCGCACGCTCACGCCGGGTCCGACCGCGGCGACGACGCCGGACGGATCGACGCCGAGCACGTGCGGGAGCTTGACCGGCACCGCGTACGCGCCGGCCCGCACGACGAGATCGAGCGTGCGGTTCACCGACACCGCGCGGACCTCGATGAGCACCTCGCCCGCTTCCGGCACGGGCGTCGGCACCTCTTCGAGGCGCATCACTTCGGGCGGCCCGAATTCGCGTATGACGATGGCCTTCACGGCGCTACGGGATCGCGTGGCTGATGAATTCCTGGGGTACCGCTTCGCCCCACTGGGAGCGCAGGCCTTCCTCAGCCGGAAGGAGCTGGGGTCGATGGCGCGAGTTGAGCACGTCGGTATCGGTCCAGTGCTCGTGCACCCGGCCCCAGGGATCCTTCCAGTAGTCGTAGATCTGGCTGCCGAGGACGTGGCGCCCGATGCCCCACACGTGTTGGTATTTGCCGGTCTCCCTCAGGTGCTCGTGGCCCAGCATGACATCGTCGATGCTCTGCACCTCGAAGGAAAGGTGATTCAGTCCCGTCTTCGGCCCCTCGAGGCACAGGAACACGTGGTGATCGACGAAGGTCTTGCCGCGGTCGCAGCGGTTGAACGAGGCGATGATGTTTTCCTTCGCGCCGGCGTAGACGTCGTCCGAGCACAGAAAACCGAACATCTCGCGATACCACTTGGTTCTTTCCTTCGCGTTCTGCGTCATGATGACGCCGTGGGCGATGCGCTTCACCTGCGAAGGGCCGCGCGGAAGGCGCATGAGTTCGCCGGCGCGCCGCAGTTTCCTGTCGCCCCAGTTGAGCACGTTCTTGCGCGTCGGCAGGCGCTTGAGCTTCTTCATCCCGAAAATCACTTCCATCTGGTAGCCGTGCGGGTCGTTGATGCGCACGCGCTTGCCGCCGCCGGGCTCGTCGAGGTTCTCGATGCCGGAGGCGCCGGGCGCCTTAGCGAGCTTCTTGAGGTCGCTCTCGCTCTCGACGTAGAAAGCGAGGCCGATGAATTTCGACGGCCCGAGGTGGGTGACGTGCAGGTGGTGGGCGGGATCGGTGCCGCGCATGTAGAGCGTGCTCGGGGTCCGCTCGGAGCGGACCATGCCGAAGCGGGTGAGGAACTCCTCGGCTTCATCGAGGCTGGGCGACTGCAGGCGCCCGTAGGCGAGGTCGGTGACTTTCACGAATGGCATCGGCTTCCTCCTCTTTCGACCCTCCTCATGGAGATGATACTAACACCTCATCCTAGGTAGGCCCTGCGGATCTCGGCTTGAGCGAGCAGCTCCGCAGGCCTGCCTTCGGCGGCGATGCGGCCCTCCTCGAGCACGTAGGCGCGCGCGGCGAGCTCGAGCGCGAGGGCCGCGTTCTGCTCGACGAGCAGCACGGCGACGCCGCCCGCGTTGATCTCCCTGATCACGTCGAACACGGCGAGCACTACCGCCGGGGCGAGACCGAGGGAGGGCTCATCGAGCAGGAGCAGGCGCGGCTGCGCCATGAGCGCACGCCCGATCGCGAGCATCTGCTGCTGGCCGCCGGAAAGCGTGCCCGCAGGCTGCTCGAGCCGCTCGCGCAGGACGGGAAAGACCTCGCAGACCCGCTCGAGCGATGCGGCGCGCCGCGCGCGCGCCGCCCGCCGGTAGCTGCCGAGCTCGAGGTTCTCGCGCACGCTCATGCCGGCGAAGAGCCGCCGCCCCTCGGGTACGACGGCGATGCCTTCGCCGCAGAACGCGTGCCGCGGCAGCCGCGAGAGATCCCGGCCGTCCAGGCGCAGCGCACCGGCTTCTATCGGATGCAGTCCGGCGAGCGCATTGATGAGCGTCGTCTTTCCCGCGCCGTTGGGTCCGACCACGCACGCAAGCTCGCCCGCGCCGACTCTGATCGACACCTCCGAGATCGCCGGCGCGGCCCCGTAGGAAACGCGGATGCGCTCGACCTCAAGCACGGGGCTTCCCGAGGTAGGCGGTGACCACGTCGGGCTCTCGCATCACCGCGCGCGGATCACCCTCGGCGATGACGCGGCCGTAGCTCAGCACGACGACGCGGTCGGTCAGCTCCATCACTGCGCGGATGACGTGCTCGACGAAGACGATGGTCGCTCCCCGCGCGCGGATCTCGCGTATCAGGCGGATCGCGTCGTCGATCTCGGCGTGGGTGAGGCCGGAGAACACTTCGTCGAGGAGGAGCAGGTTCGGGCGCGAAGCGAGCGCGCGGGCCAGCTCGAGGAATTTTCTCTGGTGCAGGTTGAGCTCGCCGGGCAGCGACATCGCCTTCCCGGCAAGGCCGGTGAACGCGAGCCAGCGGCGCGCCTCGCGTTCCGCGTCCGGGCGCGCCTGCGCGTCGCGCCCGAACATCG
Organism: Betaproteobacteria bacterium; assembly: GCA_005884455.1. Classification (GTDB taxonomy): domain Bacteria; phylum Pseudomonadota; class Gammaproteobacteria; order Burkholderiales; family SG8-39; genus VBDM01. Next base: position 41,420 of record VBCH01000211.1, on the reverse strand, counting down.
CAGGCAGAGCCACGTTCTCGAGCACCGAGAGATGGGCGAAAGGCCGCGGAATCTGATAGGTGCGCGCGATGCCGCTGCGCGCGATGCAATGCGCTTCCAGCGCCGCGAGGTCGCTCCCCTCGAACAGGATGCGTCCCGAGTCGGGACGGAAATGGCCGCTCACCACGTTGATCAGCGTCGACTTCCCGGAGCCGTTCGGGCCCACCAGCCCCAGGATCTCCCCACGCCGCACCTCGAGATCGACTCCGGCGAGCGCCTGCACGCCGCGGAAAGCCTTGCTCAGCCCGCGCGCCTCGAGCAGCGGTCGGTTTTCCGGTTTTCCCGGCCCGGCGGCGCTCGGCGCGGGAAGATCGCTTGCATCGACCGCGGGCGTCACCGAAGCCCGTCGGCGCTTCAATGCGCCGATGAGCTCCCCGAAGATGCCTTCGGGCAGAAAAAGGATCACGAGGATCAGGATCAGCCCGACCGCGGCACGTCCAGCGACCGCGTAGTCGCCCGCAGTGAACGCGTAGAGCAGCGCGGTGACGGCCGCCGCGCCGACCGCGGGTCCGAACCAGTGGCGCGAGCCGCCGAGCACGCTCATCAGCACGACGTTAAGCGGCACGGCGATCGAGAACGTCTCGCCCACGGTCACGTAGGAAATGAACATCGCCTGGATGCCGCCCGCGATGCCGGCGAGCCCGCAGGACAGGCCGAATGCGGCGAGCTTGTAGCGATACGTCGGCACACCCAGCACCTCGGCCACGTCCTCGTCGTCGTGGATCGCGAAGAGGCCCGTGCCGAGCCTGGAGCGCTGGATCTCGCGGGCGATCCACAGCGTGGTGAGCGCCAGAGCGAGCCCGAGCAGGTAGAACGTGGACGAGGGCGAAGGCCCGATCGCGGGCAGCGGCACCGCGCTCAAGTAGAGCCCGGGCCCTCCGTCGATGGGCGTGTTGAGCACGACCGTCGCGAGCACGAATGTCACGGCGAGCGTGAGCAGCGCGAAGAGCTCGCCGCGCAGCCGCGGGAGGCGGAACACCACCGCGCCCAGAGCGACCCCGAAAACGGCGGCGACGAGCGCCGCCGCCGGCAGCGTCCACAGGAACGGAACGCCGGCCTTGGTCGCGAGCGTCGCGGTCGTATACATGCCGGCGCCGAAGAAGGCGCCGTGACCGAAGGAGAAATAGCCCGAGTAGCCGGAGAGGATGTTCCACGAGACCGCAAGCACGATCCAGTGGAACACGAGATAGAGAAACGATTCGTAGAACGCCGGCAGGCCGAAGAAGGGCACGGCCGCGAGCCCGATGCCGGCCGCGGCAACGCCCGCCAGGTCGCGCATGCGCATGGCTAGATTCTCCCCGGCCGCACGAGCAGCACGACGATGAGGAGCGAGAAGGACACGAGCGGCGCCCACGCCGGCGCGGTGAACGCCATGGTCAGCGCTTCGGACACGCCGATCACGATTCCAGCGACGAGCGGTCCGAGCGGCCGGCCCAGCCCCCCGAGCATCACCGCGGCGAACACCACGCCCAGCCAAGCGTAGATCTGTCCCGGCGCGAGCGTGTAGCTGAGGGCGAGGCACAGGCCCGCGACGCCGGCAAAGGCCGAGCAGAGGCCCGAGAGCAGGAGCGAGAGCCCGCGCACGTCGACGCCGAATGCGGCGGCGATGGGCGCATCCTCGGCGATCGCGCGCATCGCCTTTCCCGCATACGTGTGGCGTAGCCAGGCCCAAACGAGCAGCGACAGCGCGAGCGCCATCGCCAGAGTGAAGAGCTCGGGGAGCGCCACATAGAGCGAGCCGACGCGGAATTTCACCTCGCCGTAGCCGGACTCCATGCGGCGGAAGTCCGCGGTCCAGATCCACTGGATCAGCGCTTCGATGATGGCGGTGAGCCCGAAGCTGACGAGGAGCGAATTGAAAGCGCTCACCGAGAAGCGCGCGAGCAGCCAGTGCATGAGCGCGCCGAGGGAGAAAAAGAACGGCACGATGAGGGCGAGCGTGGCGAGCGGGTCCATGCCGACGCTCGCGAGCTGGTAGGTGAGATAGGCACCCAGGAACGCGAGCGCGAAATGCGCCAGGTTGATCTGGCGCAGCATTCCCCAGGAAAGGCTCAAGCCCAAGCCGAGCAGCCCGTACAGCGCCCCGATGAAAAGGCCGGAAAGCAGCGACTGGCCGAGGAGCGTAAGGCTCGGCAGGGCCATTGCTTTCCTGCTAGATCACGGCGTGATCAGGCGCGCACCCGGCGCGGCGAATTCCTTCGGCCAGACGATGACCCACTTGCCTTTCTGGTTCTGCTTCACCTTGTAGAGATCGGTGCCATAGATGTAGTTGAAGGGCCCGTCCCAGCGCAATCTGCCCACGATCGCGTCCACGCCGTTGCTCTTCAGCCACTGCGCGATCGCCTTGTCGTCGAGGCTCCTCGCTCCCGTCACCGCCGCTTCGAGCGTCTGCCAGGAGGAATACGAAATGGCCGACTGGTTCTCGACCGAGTTGTCGGGCAATCCGGCCTTCGCGCCGCGTTCGTGATACAGCCGGATGAACTCGGCCGCGACGGGATTGTCGGTAAACGGCGGGTGCTCCTCGAAGGTCGTCGCCGCGAGGGCGTTTTCCCCGCCGGGCGCCTTCAAGAGCGGCCCGGGCGCGGGAAACAGGTGGAAATGCAGCGGCGGCATGTAGTCGATCTTGCGCATCGCATCGATCAGCAGGTTGCCCTCCAGGCCGAGGCCGCCGACCCACACGAAATCGGGCTTCGCGTCTTTCAGCCGTGCGGCGATGGGGCCGAAGTCGCGGTTGCCGAAGTCCCATTCGAGGAAAGCTGCTTCGCGAAGTCCGCGCTTCTTTGCCGCCTCGCGCGCGCCCAGGGAAATGAAATGCACCGAAGGGAATTTGCTGGTGACGACCGCCACCGACTTCGGCGGCTTCGCGGAGGCGGCGAGCGAATCGAAGACGAGCTTGGGTATGGTGTTGTCAGGGTCGCCCGCCAGCCCGCCGGCCGGAAATTGCATCTCGTATTTCGCGAGGCTCGGCGTGCCGAAGGTATGGTGGATGAGCAGCTTGTTGTAGCGCTGCGCGACGCCCATCGCCGAGAGAATGTTCGCCGTCGCGTACGGGCCCATGATCAGGTCGACCTTGTCGACGGTGATGAGCTGCTCGTAGAGCGTTCGCGCGAGGTCGGGCCGCGACTGGTCGTCCTTGAGCACCCACTCCACGGGGCGGCCGAGCAGGCCGTTTTTCCGGTTGAGCTGCTCGACGTAGATCTCGCCCACGATCTTGTGGACGAGCCCGGTTGCAGCGAGCGGACCGGTGAGCGCAAGCGTGCTTCCGATCCGGACCGGCGGGCCCGAAGGCGCCGCGAGCGCGCTCTGCGCCGCCAGACCGAGCGCGAACAGCGCGCCGGCGAGAATCGACCGAATGGCGATTGACATGGCGTCCCCCTCCTCTGTCGGTGCGCGACCGGGTTTCGCACCGACCCGGCTTAGGCACTCCGCGGCTCATGATACATCACCGCCCTTCCGACTTTCTCTCGTCGAGCGCCTGTCTGATGCGTCGCTCGATGCCTTCCTGCGGGGGGTCGGGATGGAATTTCTCGGGGTCGACCCGGTATCGCGACATGGTGACCGGGTCGGCCACGCGCGCCGCTTCGGCGAGCCGTCGTCTTTCCGCCCGGACGGCAAGGAAATTCCTCGCCATCTTCCGCAGGATGTACAGTCCGATCAGGGCGAAGGCCGTGGCAACGGCGACGGCCGTCCAGGTCCAAAAGGCATCGCAGGCCGGGGCGGAAGCCGGCGCCTCTGCGCACCAGCTCGCGTAGCCCCACAATGCCTTGAGCTGCCGTATCGTTTCCATCGCGCACCGAGTCTACGCAATGCCGCCCGCCCCTACAAGGAGACGAGCCGCGGCTAGGAGGCCCCGCTCCACAGCGTTACGAACTGCGTCGCGACGACTTGGTCGTAGGCCGGCGCCCCCGACAGCAGCCCGGTCGCTCGCGCAAAGGTGTCGAGGAATGCGACCGTTTCCCCGGAAATCTTCGGGTCGTAGTAGGGCGCGTCGCGCCGAACGAGCTCGGGGATGAGCGCGAGCTCCGCCGCCGGGAAATGCCTTTTCGCCGCGGCGGCGGCGAGCGAAGGATCGCACTTCAGCGCGGTCTGCGCCGCGACGACCGCGCGCAGCGCCGCGGCGACCGTCTCGGGGTTCCGGTCGATCCATTTCTGAGTCGTGACGAGCGCAGGGAAAGTGTAGTGCTGCGAAGCCTTCGGTCCGTCGCCGCGGCGCGCGTCGATCACGAGCGCGCCGAAGCCGCCGCGCAAGGCGATTTCCGCGGCCATGCCGTTCGCCCAGAAACCGTCCACCGCGCCTTTCTCAAGCGCTCGTGCTGCTGCCAGGCCGAAGGACACGCCTGCGGTCGCGGGCACGGGTGCGATGTACACCTCGCGCTCCGGGTCGATTCCGGAATCGACGAGCATGCGCTTCAAGCCGTCCGCGGGGCCCGGCGCCGCGCCGATGCGCAGCCCTTTCAGCGCGCGCAGATCACCGCGCCCGATGCCGAGGTCCCTGCGCACGACGAGGAACCAGTACATGTTCTGCGAGAGCGCGCAAAGCAGCTTGCAGCCCGCCCAGTCGCGGAAGGCGTAGAGCGCTGCGTGCGCTGCGCCGCTGACGAAGTCGAGCCGGCCGTCGCGCAGGGCTTCATAGGTCTTCGTGACAGGGAAGAGAAGCTCGATCGTCGCCTCCAGCCCCTCCTTGCCGAAGTAACCGAGCTCGACCGCGGCGATCGCCGGAAAATACGACGGCGAGACCATGTCGGGGATGGCGATGCGTAGCGGCACGGGTCTCCGGACTCACCTCTTCAGCGGTTTGTACCGGATGCGCTTGGGCTTGGCCGCCTCCTCGCCCAGGCGCTTCACCTTGTCGGCCTCGTACTCCTGGTAATTCCCGGCAAAGAAGCTCACTTTCGAATCGCCTTCGAAGGCGAGGATGTGCGTGGCGATGCGGTCGAGGAACCAGCGGTCGTGGCTGATGACGAGCACCGAGCCCGCGAATTCGAGGAGCGCGTCCTCGAGCGCCCGCAGCGTTTCGACGTCGAGATCGTTGGAGGGCTCGTCCAGCAGCAGCACGTTGCCTCCGGCGAGCATCGTCTTCGCGAGGTGCACCCGGCCGCGCTCGCCGCCGGAGAGCGTGCCCAGCTTCTTCTGCTGGTCGGCGCCCTTGATGTTGAATCGGCCGAGATAGGCGCGCGAGGGCATCTCGAACTTGCCCACGGTGAGGATGTCGGCGCCCGCCGAGATGAATTCCCATACGGTCTTGTCGGCCTCGAGCGCTTCGCGCGACTGGTCCACGTGGGCCATCTTCACCGTCGGCCCGATGACGATCTTGCCCCGGTCCGCCTTTTCCTTTCCGGTGATCATGCGGAACAGCGTCGATTTCCCGGCCCCGTTCGGGCCGATGATGCCGACGATCGCACCGGGCGGAACGCTGAAGGAGAGATCGTCTATGAGCAGGCGCTCGCCGTAGCCCTTTGAGACGCCCTTGAACTCGATCACCGAATCGCCGAGACGATCCGCGACCGGGATGAAAATCTCCTGGGTTTCGTTGCGCTTCTGGTATTCGTACGAGGACAGCTCCTCGAAGCGCGCCAGCCGCGCCTTGGATTTCGCCTGGCGGCCCTTTGGGTTCTGCCGCACCCATTCCAGCTCCTTCTGCATCGACTTGATGCGCGCCTGCTCCTGCTTCTCCTCGATCTCCAGGCGCTTTTCCTTCTGCTCGAGCCAGGAGGAGTAGTTGCCCTCCCAGGGAATGCCGTAGCCGCGGTCGAGCTCGAGGATCCACTGGGCCGCGTTGTCGAGGAAGTACCGGTCGTGCGTCACCGCGACCACCGTGCCGGGAAACCTCCGCAGGAACTGCTCGAGCCATTCGACGCTCTCCGCGTCGAGATGGTTGGTGGGCTCATCGAGCAGCAGGATGTCGGGCTTCGAGAGCAGCAGCCGGCACAGCGCGACGCGGCGCTTTTCGCCGCCGGAGAGCGGGGCGATCTTGGCGTCCCACGCCGGCAGGCGCAGCGCGTCGGCGGCGACCTCCATTTGCAGGTCCGTGCTGTCCGCGTGCACGGCGTTGACGATCGCTTCGAGCTTCGCCTGCTCGGCCGCGAGCTTTTCGAAATCGGCATCGGGCTCCGCGTACGCCGCGTAGATCTCGTCGAGGCGCTTCTTCGCCGCAAGGGTTTCGCCGAGACCTTCCTCCACGGCCTCGCGCACGCTCTTCTCCGGGTCGAGCTGCGGCTCCTGCGGCAGGAAACCGATCTTCATGTTCGGCATGGCGCTTACTTCGCCCTCGAAATTCGTCTCGACCCCGGCCATGATCTTCAGAAGCGTTGATTTCCCGGAGCCGTTCAGGCCGAGCACGCCGATCTTCGCGCCTGGAAAGAAATTGAGCGATATGTTCCTGAGGATTTGTCGCTTCGGCGGCACGAGCTTGCCGACCCGGCGCAGGGTGTAGACGTATTGGGCCATGGAGCTTTTGGGAAAGGGCGAACTTTACCGCGCCTGCGCAGTCACTGCTCGCAGCGCCCAAGGCTAGCGTTCGAGGGGCAGGGCCACGATGAAGCAGCTGCCCCGGGCGTGCACCTCGCCTCCATGCCGGCGAGCGATCTGCCGCACGAGCGCGAGCCCGAGCCCCGTGCCTCGCCCGGCACCGGCGCGGTGGAACGGCTCGAACACGCGCTCGCGCTCGGACTCGGGAATCCCCGCTCCTCCGTCGCAGACGGAAAGCTCCACGCCTTCCGCCGTGCGTGACACGCGCACTTCGATCGGCGGCGCTCCATGCCGCGTCGCGTTCTCCAGCAGGTTGCGTATCATTCGGCGCAATAGCCGCGGATCGCCGCGAACGGGGACCGGCTCGCCGTCGAGCTCGACGTTCTCGTAACGCGCGCACTCTTCCGCGGCGAGCGCGAGCAGGTCCACCTCTTCGTCGACGTCCCGTTCCTTCACCGCGTCGAGGCGGCTGGCAAGCAGGATCTCGTCGATCAGCGCGTCGAGCTCGGCGATATCCTGCTCGAGCCCGGCTTTGCGCACCGGGTCGGCGCTCTCCTTCATCAATTCCACCGCCATGCGGATGCGCGCGAGAGGCGTGCGAAGCTCGTGCGATGCGTTCGCCAGCAGCGACTGGTGCGCGCCCACCAGCTCCTCGATGCGTCCTGCAGCTCGATTGAAGCTCTCGGCGAGCTGCGCCACCTCGTCGTGTCCCTCGACTTGGACGCGCGCCGAAAGCTCGCCGGCACCCAGCGATTCGACTCCCGCCTGCAGGCGCTCCAGGCGCGAAGTCAGCCGCCGCACCACCGGATAGGCGCCGACACCGACCGCGAGCGCAAGAAGCGCCAGTACGAGGAACAGCCCGTAAGGCGCATGCCCGTGACCGCGCGGCGCCCGCGCCTCAAGCCACCTGCCGTCGGGCAGGCGTACCGCCCAAGCGGGGCCGCCCCAACGGTGAATCCAGCCGCCGCGCTCGCGGCCTGCCTCGGGCGCAGGCAGGGGCGCACCCACTGCGGCAAGCGGAGAGCGGTCCGGGGCGAAGAGCGCGACGTCGGCGCGCAGGTTGGCGGCGAGTTTCTCAAGCGCCGCCTGCTGCTCGGTCTTCGGCGCCCCAGCGGGCGGCAACGCATTTTGCGCAATGGTCGCGGCCACTTCGTAACCCTTGCTCCATGGGCCGTCCTCGCCGAACTGGTGCCAGAGCAAGCCTGCGGCAAGCGCAAACACGGCGAGACTCGTGAGCACGGCGAAATAGATGCGAACGTAGAGCTTGCGCATCCCGCCCTCGATCAGTCCTGCGCCTTGGCGAAAACGTAGCCGGCGCCGCGCACGGTGATGATGCGGTGCGGCCTCTTCGGGTCGTCCTCGATCACCGCGCGGATGCGCGACACGTGCACGTCGATCGAGCGGTCGAACGCTTCCAGCGGCTCGCCTTTTACCAGATCCATGAGCAACTCCCTCGACAGCACGCGGCCCGCGTTCTCGGCGAGCGCCACGAGCAGCGCGAACTGGTAGCCGGTGAGAGAGCGCTCCTGCCCGTCCACGCGCACGCTGCGCGAATCGCGGTCGATTTCAAGGCTGCCGAAGCGCAGCGGCGCCGCCCGCCCTTTCGATTTCCCGCGTCTCAGGATCGCGCGCAGGCGCGCGAGGAGCTCGCGCGGCTGGAACGGCTTGGGCAGGTAGTCGTCGGCGCCCAGCTCCAGGCCGACGATCCGGTCGGCGGCGTCGCCGCGTGCGGTGAGCATGAGAACCGGCGTGTCCGACTTCGCGCGCAGCTCGCGGCACACCTCGAGGCCGTCCATGTCGGGCAGCATCAGGTCGAGCACCAGCGCATCGAAAGGCTCGCGCGCGAGGCGCTCGAGCCCGGCGCGGCCTCCGGCTGCGGTCGAAACGCGAAAACCCGCCTCGCCAAGATACTCGGAAACCATCTCGGCGAGGCGGGCATCGTCTTCGATAAGGAGGATGCGACCGGCCATGCCTCGCTAGGGTAGCCGAATTGCGCGGCAAGCTCAGCCGTGGCGCCACCTGCGGCCGAAGCTCTCCATGCGCTCGGCGATCTGCTTGCGCTGCGCGGGAGTCAGCACCTCGGCGACGTCGGCGAGGGCCTGCGTGAAACGCTTCGACGCCTGTTCGGCGAGCTGGATATGTTCTGCACGCAGCGCCTCGATCGCCCCGCGGTCGATGCGGTCGGCGGCGAGGAGCTCGACCGCCTGCTTGCGCGCCGCGTGTGCCTTCTCGCGAAGCGGCAGCAGGTCTTTCGCCGCCTGCTTGACGATCGGCTCGAGCCGCTGCTTCTGCTCGTCCGACGCGTCGATCTCGACGTAAAGGTGCTTGAGCATGCGATCGAGATGTTGATCGACGGCCGCCGGGTCCAGGGGCCCCGCGGCGTGGCCGCAGCGGTGCCAGCCGCACGCGCCCCCTTGAGCGAAGGCCTTGAAACCGATCCCGGCAGCGATTCCACCGATCAGAGTGGCGATCGCGGCACGTTTGAAGAATTTCCTGCGCTTGTCGGGCTTGCTCTCTTGCGTTTCCATGGGTTCGTCCTTTCCTAAAGTTATGGGGAACGTGTCCCCGGGAAAGAAGTCTCGCGGCCGCGGGTAAGCGGGGTTTGTCCGCTGCGTAAAGTTATGTAAAGCTCCCGGGGTGCCTGAACTGCCCGACGTCGTCGTCTATATCGAGCATCTGGAAAGCCGCCTCGCGCGGCGCACGCTCGAGCGCGTGCGCCTCGTGAATCCCTTCGTGCTGCGCAGCGTGACGCCTCCGATAGCATCCGCCCAGGGAAAGAAGGTCGTCGGCGTGCGGCGAATGGGCAAGCGCATCGTGATCGCCCTCGAGGGTGAGCTCTTCCTCGTGCTGCATCTAATGATCGCCGGCCGGCTGCGCTGGCTCGGCACACATTCGAAGGTGCCGGGCCGGATAACGCTCGCCGCCTTCGAATTCACTAGCGGCACGCTGGTGTTCACCGAGGCCGGAACCAAGCGCCGCGCCTCGCTCCATCTGGTCGAGGGCGAGACCGCGCTCGCCGCGATGGATCCCGGCGGGCTCGACGTCCTCGGGGCCTGTCTCCGAGAGTTCGCTGATCGAGTGAAGCGCGAGAACCGCACGCTCAAGCGCGCGATCACCGATCCTCGCCTATTCAGCGGTATCGGCAACGCGTACTCGGACGAGATCCTGCACCGCGCGAAGCTCTCCCCGTTCGCACAAACGGCGTCACTATCGGAGGAAGACGTCACGCGGCTTTACGATGCAACGCGGGCGACGCTCGCCGAATGGACCGAGCGCTTGCGCCGCGAGGCGGGCGCGGATTTTCCGGAGAAAGTCACCGCCTTTCGCGAAGGCATGGCGGTGCACGGGCGATTTCGCAAGCCCTGCCCGGTGTGCGGCTCGCCGGTGCAGCGCATCGTGTACGCGGAGAACGAGACCAACTACTGCGCGCGCTGCCAGACTGGCGGCAAGATCCTCGCCGACCGCGCCCTCTCGCGCCTGCTCAAAGCGAGCTGGCCGCGCTCGATCGACGAGCTCGACTGAACGGCCGACCCTTGCTATTGCCTGGCCTCGGGGCTAGATTCTTGACCGCCGCCGGGATCGGCCCGCCGGCAAATCCTCAGATACGGAGGTCGATCATGCACGGCTTTCCAATTCCGATTACCGCCCTGTACGCGGGCGTGTTGGGCATCCTCCTCGTGGTGATCAGCGCGCGGGTCAGCGTGCTTCGGGCGAAGTTCAAGGTCATGTTCGGTGACGGCGGCAAGGAACCGCTGATGCGCGCAATACGCGCGCAAGGAAACTTCACCGAGTACGTCCCCTTGGCGCTGCTGCTCATCGGCATGGCGGAGTGGGCCGGGACGAGACCCTGGGTGGTGCACTCGCTCGCCGGCGGGCTGCTCGCGTCGCGGCTGATCCACTATTGGGGAATCACGGCCCGCAAAGACCCGGGCCGCGGAATCGGAGTGACGATCAGCTGGATCGTGCTCGCCGTCTCCGGGCTGATCGTCCTGTACCAGCGCTGGGGCGCTTGACCGCCGCGCGTCTCGCGCCGCGCGGAGATCAGCGATAGACGACGACGCCGATCACGACGGCCAGATCGAGCAGGACCCAGCCGACGCAGGCAAGGTAAATCGTCTTGTCGTGCTTTTGCAGGCCATAGACGAACCACAGGCATGCGCCGATGAGATACGACACCCACGAAATGAGGGAGACGCCGCCGGCGTTGCGCTCAATCCAAATGGTGAGCACTTGCGGCACCGTCATGAGCATGGTGAAGACCGAAAGACCCCGCAGGACTTTTTCAAAACCGCTCACCGGTCGCGAGTCGGGCGACCCGGTAACGCAGGAGACATCAGCAGGAAGCATCGTCATCGCGCTGCTCCTTTAAGGTTTTTACTACGGGTGCCTATTTCACCACGAGCATGCCTTTCATGACAGGGTGCAGACGGCAGATGTAGTGCATCTCGCCCTTCTTGCGCGCGATGAATCGCCAGCTCCTATTCGGAGCCAGGTCCCCGGATTCGACGCGCGCTTCCCTTGCGGTGACGCTATGTGGCAGAAAATCCTTGTTCGTCCAGACCACGGTGTCGCCGGCAGCCACCTCCAGGCGCTCGGGGATGAACTTCATTCCTTCGATGCGCACCGCATGCGTCGTTCCCGCGGCAACGGCCGCCGCGGGCAAGACCGCGAGGCAAATCGCGACGAGCGCCGTTCGAAGCACGGCGTCCTACTTCTTCGCGAGGTCGGACTGGATCATTTTGGCGTGATCCAGGTGCGCGGCAATGGCGGGGCGGACTTTGACGATGAGGTCCTTGAGCTCGGCGTTCTTCGCGCTCGGAATCAGGACCTTGTCGATCGCGTCCAGGACCTGCTGGTGATACGCGACCTCGTGGTCGACATACGCCTTGTCGAACGCGGCGCCCTTCAAGCCTTTGAGATTCTTCGTGTTCTCGGCCGCGCCGGCTTTCAAGCTCTGGCTGGTGGGACTGTCCGCGGGCTTAACGCCGAGCTTCTTCGCGAGCGCCCCCGCCTGCTTGTTCACCGCGGTATGGTCGGTGATCATCAGTTGCGCGAACTTCGAAACCTCCTTGTTCTTGGTGTGAGACTTGGCGAGCTTGCCCGCATTGATGTCGATCTGGTTTGCCGCGACCACAATTCCGGCGATCTGCGGATCGGACGGTCCGCCCTTGTCTTGGGCGAAGGCGGAGGCGACGAGGAAAAGCGAGGCTGCTAGGGCGACGGCGATTTTCGAGAGGTTCATGGTTTCTCCAATTGGTAGGGGTCAGATTTCGTTTTCTTCAAGCTTCGCCAACACACCCGCGACGATGCGGTCGCAGCGCGCTCCGGCGAAAGCGAATGCGTCGCCGTAGGCGAGGTCGATTTCCTTCGAGAGCGCCTCGCGCAGCAGGCCCCGTGCGCGGAAGAAACGCGAGCGCACGGTCGCCTCCGGGATGCCGAGCGCAACGGCGGACTCCTCGACGGAGAGCTCCTCCAGCGCGCGCAGCACGAACACGGTCCGAAATGCGTCGGGCAGCTCGTCGATTTTCGCCTCGAGCAGCCGGCGCGTTTGCGCGCGCTGGGCCGCGCCTTCGGGCTGCTCCGGTAAAGCGTCGTCCATATTTCCCTCCACGGCTTCCCGATCCTCCTGCGTCTCGCCGCCCAGTTGAATGATTTCCGCCCCGCGGCTGCGCTTGCGCGCGCGTCCGATCGCCTCGTTCACGACGATGCGAACCAGCCACGTGGACAGCTTCGCGTCGCCGCGGAACCCGCTCATCCCCCGGTACGCGAGCAGATAGGCCTCCTGCACCGCATCCTCGGCCTCGGCGTCGTCCTTCAGGATGCTGCGCGCCGTGCGGTAGAGCATCTGGTTGTGCCGCCGCATCAGCAGCTCGAAAGCTCCCCTATCGCCCGACGCTATGCGCTGCGCCAGTTCCAGGTCGGACAACTTGCCGTAGTCAATTGCGGTGGCCGCGGGTTGCATATGCGCCTCTTGCTGCTCTTTTACGCTGGTTTTACGCCATTGGATGAAGATTGTGCTCTTCGCGTTCCCGGAATTCAGAAAAACGGGGCACGAGGGACCGTCGGTCCCCCAGTGCCCCGGCTGAGACATTTTCTACAGCGACTTCAGGTACTCGACCAGGTCGCCTTTTTCCTGCTCGTTCAGCCCGAGCCTGAAAGTGCCGTCGTAGTGCTCGATGACGTCCCGCAGGGTCGCAAAGCGCCCGTCGTGGAAGAAACCGCCCTTCTGGTGCGTCCACAATCCCGCGAGCGGGGCGGTGCGATACATATGGGTCGGCGAGCGGTCGGCCTGGAACGAATCCACGCCCATCTCGGCCGGCGTATGCAGGTTGTGCCCCGGCTCGGTGAAGAGAGGCGGGACGTGGCAGGTCGCGCACTTGCCCGGGCCGTCGAAGACTTCCTTGCCCCGCTCTGCAGCAGCCGCGTCGAAACTCCCCACGGGAGGCTTCGGCGCCTTGAGGGCGAGCTGATAGGCATGAAGCGCGGGAAGCTTCGATGTCACGAGGTCAGGCGTGCCGGGCGTCGGGCGCCTATCGCCAGGAGTCCGTGCCTTCGCCTCAACCGGGTACTGATCGGGATTGGCGAGCCGCGCATCGAAGAACGTGCCCGAGCCGTGCATCTCGGTGACCGCGACGTAGGCGTTCCAGTACGGCACCGAGCCGAAGCCGGTCCAGGTGTGTAGATTCACTCCGGCGAGACCGAACGCGGGCGGGATCAGCGTGCCCGCCTGACCGCCGTCGGGCCGGAAAGCCTTGCCGTCCTTGTCGATCTCGGCGTCGAAGCGGCCGGGGCCCCAGCTATTGAGCACCTTCTTCACGGTTGCGACGTCCACGCCGAGGAGATCGGTGAGAGGCTTGAGGTTCGGAGCGAGCGAAACGATGAGACCGATGTTCAGGTCACGGTTGGCCCAGCCGTCGAGGCGCTTGCCGATTCCTGGCGCAAAGGAATTGTCGACGGTCGAGTGGCACAGCGCGCACTGCACGCCCATCGACTTGATGTTGCCGGCGCCGTCGAAAATCCCGGTGACGCCGACCACGGCGTTGAGCTTGAGCAGCGCGACCGTGGTCGCGGGATCGTCGAGATTGACCCTGCCCGCGACGATCTGTTGCTTGAGCTGTGCGGGCAAGGCGTCGGCGTCCACCTTCAGGCCGACCGCGAGGGCGGTCTTCGGACTCACCCCCGGACCGACCCCGCCGTTTCGTGCGCCCGCTATGGCCTGGTGAAGGCGCAGCGTATCGCCCCAATAGGCCTCGTCGCCAAAAGTGTCGAAGCGGAAGATCTGCCTGCCCTGATCTATCGTGTCCTGTGCTCGTTCGTCGACGCGCCGGTCGGCTTTTGTAAGCTGATCGTCACGCTCCTCCGCCAGGGCGTTTCCGCCGGCGAGGAAGCTTGACTCGGCGAGAAAGACGAGGGCGCCGAACAGAAAAACCCCCATAGGTACAATGGATTTGTGTCTCATAGGGCCTCCTTTGTGAAACCAGTGCTCCCTGACGTGCGTGCACGCATTGGATGAAGGCAGTGATTCGCGCGTTCCCGCCAGGAGTAAACATGCGGAAGGAAGGAAATGCTTCCCGGAACTCCGTAATAAAATGAGGCTCTCGGAAAATCGGGAACGCCGCGGGTCGAAGCGCCGTCGAATCGCTACAGAAGAAGAGCCGCGCAACTACATATGAACCCCGTACTCCGATGGATGGGCGGACGCCTCGCCCGCTACCTTGCGACGCCGATCCGCGGTGCGCAGACCGCAACTGCTTCGCTGGAGCAGCTCGCGGCCGCGCTCAAGCCGGGCGATGTCCTGCTCGTCGAAGGGAACACGCGCGTCAGCGTCGCCATCAAGTACCTGACCCAGTCGACCTGGTCGCACGCGATGTTCTATATAGGCGACGTCCTCGGCCCGCCCCCTCCCGGCGATGAGCCGAGGGTGCTGATCGAAGCCGACATGCTCTACGGGATTCGCGCCGTACCGCTCTCGGAAGTTTCCGGCATGAACACCCGCATCTGCCGCCCTGTCGGTTTGTCGAAGGAGGATCTGCAAAAGGTGATCAAGTTCGCGGTCTCGCACATCGGCGGCCGCTACGATCTGAAGAACGTTTTCGATCTCGCGCGCTATCTGATACCCACGCCGCCGGTCCCGGTGCGCTGGCGCCGCCGCATGATCGCCTTCGGCAGCGGCGACCCGACGCGCGCCATCTGCTCGACGCTGGTCGCCCAGGCGTTCCAGTCGGTGCACTACCCGATTCTGCCCGAGGTCAGGTACGTCCACGACGGCACGCCCGGCTGCAACGACTGCTATCACGAAGTCGTGCACATCCGGCACCACAGCTTGTTCACGCCGCGCGACTTCGACATCTCGCCCTACTTCGAGGTGGTGAAGCCCACCATCGCCAAGGACTTCGACTATCACCAAATCGCCTGGGCCCAGGAAGATCCGGTCTGACCAGAGAAAAAGCGGCGATGCCCAAATACGAAACCACGCTCACCCGCAGCGAGACCGTCGCCGAGGGTACGATGGCGTTTCATTTCGCCAAGCCCGCGGGGTTCAAGTTCACGGCCGGACAATCGATGAACGTATCCCTCATCGACCCGCCCGAGACCGACGCCAAGGGGAACGCCCGCACCTTCTCGATCGTCAGCGCGCCCCACGAGAACGAGCTCGTGATCGCCACGCGTATGCGCGATACGGCGTTCAAGCGGGTGCTCAAGGCGATGCCCGCGGGCGGCCGCGTCGGCCTGCGCGGTCCGGCGGGCATGTTCACGCTGGATCCCGACGACGCCCGGCCTGCCGTGTATCTAGCGGGCGGCATCGGCGTCACGCCCTTCGTGAGCATGCTGCGCGATGCGGCGCACTCGCGGCTCGGGCGGGACCTGTGGCTGTTCTATTCGAACCGCCGGCCCGAAGACGCGGCCTTTCTCGAGGAGCTCGCGGCGCTCCCCAAGCGTCATTCCCGCTGCCATTTCGTAGGCACCATGGTCGAAATGGACAAGTCGAGCCGTCCCTGGGGCGGCGAGACGGGGCTTCTCGACCGCGCCATGCTCGAGCGCCATCTGAAGGGCCTCGCCGCGAACGTCTATTACGTCGCGGGGCCGCCCGGGCTGGTCGAAGCCATGCAGAAAATGCTCGTCGCCGCGGGCGTTGCAGAAGAGACGATCCACACCGACGAGTTCTTCGGCTACTAGGCGATAAAATAGCGGCATGCTGCAACGCCGCTCCGACCCCGCGATCGTCATCCGCGGCGCCCGCCAGAACAACCTCAAGAATCTCTCGCTCGAGATACCGACGAACGAGCTCGTCGTCGTGACCGGCGTGTCGGGGTCGGGAAAATCCTCGCTCGTTTTCGACACGCTCTACGCCGAGGGGCAGCGGCGCTACGTAGAGACTTTCAGCCCCTACGCGCGGCAATTCCTCGACCGCATGGACAAGCCCCAAGTCGATGCGATCGAGGGGATTCCCCCTGCGATCGCCATCGACCAGACCAACCCGGTGCGCACCTCGCGCTCGACGGTCGGCACGATGACCGAGCTGAACGACCACCTGAAGCTTCTTTTCGCGCGCGCGGGCCAGCTCTTTTGCCGGGGCTGCGGGCGGCCCGTGCGGCGCGATACCCCGGCCTCTGTATACGAGCAGCTCGCCGCAAGGGCCCAAACGGCGGGCGATCCGCGCCTGATCGTCACCTTTCCGGTGACGGTGCCGAAGAACTTCAAGGAAGAGGAAGTGCAGGCGCTGCTGAAGGCCCAAGGGTACGACCGCATCCACGCGCGAAACGCGAACGTGCTCGAGGTCGTGCAGGATCGCCTGCGCCTGTCTTCCGCGGAGAAGACGCGCGCGATCGAAGGCATCGAGGCTGCGCTCAAGATCGGCCAGGGCAAGGTCAACGTCTATCCGCTCGCTGCGGACGGCGAGGCGCTGGCGCCGTGGCGGTTCTCCTCCGACTTGCACTGCGCCGACTGCGACATCCACTATTCCGAGCCGCTGCCGAGCCTTTTCTCTTTCAACTCGCCGCTCGGAGCCTGCGAGACCTGCCGCGGCTTCGGGCGCGTGATCGGCATCGACTACGGCTTGATCGTCCCGGACGAGACCAAGACCCTGCGCGAAGGCGCGATCCGGCCCTGGCAATCGCCTTCCTTCCACGAGTGCCAGGACGATCTCGAGAAATACGCGAAGAAGCGCGGGGTGCCGCTCGACGTTCCCTTTCGCGACCTCTCCGGGAAACACCGCACATGGGTGCTGGACGGCGAGCCCGAATGGGTGAGTTGGAGAAAATCCTGGCCGGGCACCTGGTACGGCGTCGCGCGCTTTTTCCGGTGGCTCGAGACCAAGGCCTACAAGATGCACGTGCGCGTGCTCTTGTCGCGCTATCGCGCCTACACGCCCTGCACGGCCTGCAACGGCGCCCGTCTCAAGCCCGAGGCGCTGCTGTGGCGCGTCGGTACGAAAGAGGACGCCGACCGCGTGCTCGATCCGGCGCGGCGCTTTATGCCGCAAGGCGCAAAATTTTCAGACGAAGTGCTGCGCGCGCTTCCAGGCCTGACCGTGCACGACCTGGTGCTTCTGCCCGCCGAGCGCACGCGCGCGTTCTTCGAGCAGCTGCACCTCCCTGCCCCGCTGGACGAGGCGACCGACCTCCTTCTGACCGAAATCCGCGCGCGGCTGCGCTACGTCCAGGAGGTGGGCCTGGGTTATCTCACGCTCGACCGCCAGTCGCGCACGCTCTCCGGCGGCGAGGTGCAGCGCATCAATCTCACCACCGCGCTCGGCACTTCGCTCGTGAACACGCTCTTCGTGCTGGACGAACCCTCGATCGGCCTGCACCCGCGCGACATGGGCCGCGTCATCGGCGTGATGCAGCGCCTGCGCGACGCCGGCAATTCGCTCGTGGTGGTCGAGCACGATCCGCAGATCATGCTCCAGGCCGATCGCATCATGGATATGGGCCCGGGTCCCGGCGAGCGCGGAGGCGAGATCGTCTTCTCCGGCACGCCCGAAGAGCTGAAGGAGTCGAAAACGCTCACGGCAGAATATCTCTCGGGGAGGAAACGCGCCGGCGGCGGCAAGGCGGCGGTACCGGACGGGAAAGCAGGGAAGATCGAGATGCTCGGCGCCGCCGAGCACAACCTGAAAGGCATCGACGTTGGCATTCCGCTCGAGCGCCTGGTGTGCATCACCGGCGTCTCGGGATCGGGGAAATCCACGCTGGTGCAGGACGTGCTCTACGCCGCGCTGCGCAAGGCGAAGGGCAAGCCGACCGAAACCCCGGGGACGTTCCGCGAGCTGCGCGGCCACGCGCTGATCGCAGACGCGGTCATGGTCGATCAAACTCCGATCGGGCGCACCACGCGCTCGAACCCCGCGAGCTACGTCGGCGCCTGGGACGCGATCCGAAACATCTATGCGAGAGAGCCGCTCGCGAGAGGGCGCAGGTACACCGCCGGCACTTTCAGCTTCAACTCCGGCAACGGGCGCTGCCCGACCTGCGGCGGCAACGGCTTCGAGCACGTCGAGATGCAGTTCCTGTCGGACGTGTACCTGCGCTGCCCCGACTGCAACGGCAGGCGCTTCCGCGACGAGGTGCTCGAAGTCGCGGTGGGCGGGAAATCGATCGCCGACGTGCTCGAGCTGACCGTGTCCGAGGCGCTCGTGTTCTTCAGGGACTATCCTGAAGTGCAGCGCGTCTTGAAACCGCTCGCCGATGTCGGGCTCGAATATCTTCGCGTCGGCCAGCCCGTGCCGACACTCTCGGGCGGCGAAGCGCAGCGGCTGAAGCTCGCCGGGCACCTGGTCGAGGCACCCACGAAGCCGAAGGGCGCGCTCGGCTCGCTGTTCCTGTTCGACGAGCCCACGACGGGCCTGCATTTCGACGACGTCGCAAAGCTGCTCTCCGCCTTCCGCCAGTTGATCGCAGCGGGACACTCGCTCGTCGTGATCGAGCACAACCTCGACGTTATCCGCGCTTCCGACTGGCTCATCGACCTCGGGCCAGAAGGCGGCGACGCCGGCGGCACGATTGTGTGCACCGGAACACCGGCGGAGGTCGCCAAGAACGCAAGCTCGCACACCGGCAAGGCGCTGCGCGAATACGAGGTGGCGCTGGCTAGACCTGCCGCTCTTCGCGCGGCGGAGCCCGGCGTGCCGCTGCAGGCCCGCGTGAGCGACTCGATCAGGATCCACAATGCGCGCGAGCACAACCTGAAATCCATCGACGTCGAGATCCCGCGCAACGAGTTCACCGTCGTCACCGGCGTGTCGGGCTCGGGAAAATCCACGCTCGCCTTCGACATTCTTTTTGCAGAAGGCCAGCGCAGATACCTCGAGTCGTTGAACGCCTACGCGCGCCAGTTCGTCCAGGGCGCGGCGCGTCCCGACGTGGACGCGATCTTCGGAATCCCGCCCACGGTCGCGATCGAGCAGCGCAGCAGCCGCGGCGGAAGCAAGAGCACCGTCGCGACGCTCACCGAGATCTATCACTTCCTGCGATTGCTCTACGTCAAGCTCGGCACGCAATACTGCCCCGACTGCAATGTACCGATCGAACCGCAGAGCGAGGACGCGATCGCGGCGCGCCTTTTGCGCGAATACAAGGGGCAGCGCATCGGCCTGCTCGCGCCGCTCGTCATCAACAGGAAGGGCTACTACACCGACCTCGCCAAGTGGGCGCGCGGCAAGGGTTTCGCCTTCCTGCGCGTGGACGGCGAGTTCCTGCCGACCGGAAAATGGCCGCGGCTGTCGCGCTTCCAGGAGCACACGATCGAGCTGCCGGTCGCCGACCTGCGCATCGCAGCGGACAACGAAAGCGAGATCCGCCGGGCGCTTGGCCGAGCTCTCGAATTCGGCAAGGGCGTCGTGCACGTGATCGCCGGACTCGACCGCCTCGCCGAGGCTGCGGCGAAATCCCGGTCGGCGCGAGTGGAGATGAACCTCCCGCAGCGCGCCTTCTCCACGAAGCGCGCCTGCCCCTCGTGCGGTCGCAGTTTCGCAGAGCTGGATCCGCGCCTTTTCTCGTTCAATTCCAAGCACGGCTGGTGCCCCGAATGCTACGGCACCGGCCTCAAGCTCGACCGTGTGGAATGGGACGAGGAGCGCGAGAAGACCGGGACCGAGGACCACGTGCTCGACTCGTGGATCGAGTGGCTGGAGGTAGACGAGGCCTGCCCCGCGTGCGACGGCAAGCGCCTCAACCGGGAAGCGCTCGCGGTACGCTACCAGGAGCGCTCGATCTCCGAGCTCGTCGCGCTCCCCGTGGGCGGGCTCGAAGCGCTTTTCCGCGGCCTCGAGCTCTCCGGCCGCGAGGCCGAGATCGCACGCGACATCGTCGCGGAGCTGCGCTCGCGCCTCTCGTTCCTGGCCCAGGTGGGCCTCTCCTACCTTTCGCTCGACCGATCCGCGCCGACGCTCTCCGGCGGCGAGGCGCAGCGCATCCGCCTCGCCTCGCAGCTCGGCTCGAACCTGCGCGGCGTGTGCTACATCCTGGACGAGCCCACCATCGGCCTGCACCCGCGCGACAACCGCATCCTGCTCGACACGCTGGAGCAGTTGCAGGCGAAAGGCAACACGCTCGTCGTGGTCGAGCACGACGAGGACACCATCCGGCGCGCCTCGCACGTGATCGATCTCGGCCCCGGCGCGGGAAAACGCGGCGGCCGCGTGATCGCGTCCGGCTCGGCCGAGGATCTCGTGCGAAACGCCGATTCCGCAACGGGACGGTTCCTCAAGAACCCGCTCATGCATCCGCTGCATCCGCCGCGGTCCGTGAGGCGCAGTGCGCCTTCCCTCGAGATCCTGGGCGCGTCGCTCCACAACCTGAAAAACATCGACGTGCGCGTGCCGCTCGCGAGGTTGAGCGTGATCACCGGCGTCTCGGGCTCGGGCAAGTCGACGCTTGCCCGCGACGTGCTCTATGCGAACCTTTCGAGAATGGTGGGCGAGCGCAGGCAGAACAAACCCGCGCCGCTATCCGGCTGCCGCGCGGTCCTCGGGACGGAAACCGTCGGCCGCGTGCTCGAAGTCGACCAGACGCCGATCGGCAAGACGCCGCGCTCGTGCCCGGCGACCTACGTCGGCTTCTGGGACGCGATCCGGCGCCTGTTCGCCGAGGCGAACGAATCGCGCATGCGCGGCTGGAGCGCCAGCCGCTTCTCGTTCAACACCAAGGGCGGGCGCTGCGAGGAGTGCGAGGGCCAGGGGATCAAGAAAATCGAGATGAGCTTTCTGCCGGACGTGAAGGTGACCTGCGAAGTCTGCGGCGGATTCCGGTTCGGCCCCGAGACGCTCACGGTGCGCTGGAAGGGAAAATCGATAGGCGAAGTGCTGGCGATGAGCGTGGACGAGGCGGTCGAATTTTTCGCCGCGCATCCGTCGACCCATCACGCGCTGCGATTGCTGCAGGACGTGGGCCTGGGCTACCTGACCCTCGGCCAGCAGAGCCCCACGCTCTCCGGCGGCGAGGCGCAGCGCATCAAGCTGGTGACTGAGCTCGCGAAAGTACGTATCGACGCCAATGGCAATACGGCAATACGCCCCGGCCGCGCCGGGTCCGAGAGCCACACGCTATACGTGCTCGACGAACCCACCGTCGGCCTGCACATGGCCGACGTGGAGAAGCTCCTTCGCGTGCTGCACCGCCTCGTGGATGCGGGCAACACGGTGGTGGTGATCGAGCACAACCTCGATGTGATCGCGGAAGCCGACTGGATCATCGATCTCGGGCCCGAAGGCGGCGAGGGAGGCGGGCGAGTGGTCATGCAGGGACCGCTGGAAGGACTGACAGCGGCGCGGCAGACGGGGCACACCGCGAACGTGCTCAGCAACTTTCTGAAGGAGCGGCGCTCCACCGCTGTCGTCTAGACGCGCGCGATCGGGCTCAAGCCGATCGCTCGGCTTTCTTCGCCTGCAGATACTTCTGCAGGTTGGCGGTGGTCTCCATTTTCTTGCGCTCGGTGATGTCCCGCCCGGTGATGAACATTCCCTCTTCTCCGCGCGCCGGGCGGCGCTCCCACTCGAAGCACCGGTACGATCCGTCGCTGCACTTTAGCGAGAACTCGATCGGTCTCGCTTCGGCGACCCGGCGCGTATTCACGAGCATCAGCGCCGCGGCCTGTTCGCCCTGATCGATGATCCTGGTGAGCGGTTTTCCCAGCAGCAAGGCGCGCGGGTATCCGAGAACCTTTTCCCAGGTTCGATTCAGGTTCTTGAGCCTCAGATCGAGCGCGACGATCCCGAGCAGGAAGGGCGATTCCTCGATCACCCAGTCTTCTCTCCTGCGCCCGTAATCGTCCTTTGGTCTCTCTGGCTTTGAAAAATCTTCCACGGTGCTCTCCGGCCGAATCTATAATTCTGACGGTTTTTCGATACGCGTGCCTCTGCGGCTTGAGGCTAAACGGACGGGCGGGAATCGTCCATCGGGTAAACCGGACATCCGATGTCAGGAAACCACGATAATTCGAGACGAATCAAAGAAATACTTTCCGCCGAACGCCCCTGTTGAACCCCTTACTCCTTCGAACTCTGCAATTGGTGGCGGTGCCCGCCGTGATCCTCCTGGCGGCCGCTCTCGCAGTCGCGACGAGCCAAGCGCTTCCGCGCTCGCTGTCCGGCCTGATCGGGGTGGGTCCTTATATCGTGCTGCTCCTCGGGGCGGCAATCAGCGCGTGGTTCAACCGCAGCCGCGCTCTCATCATGCTGGCCTCGCTTCTCGCTGCCTACGCCGGCTACAACCTGGCCTCGGACCTGGGCCCGCAGAGCTTCGCCTTGCGGGCGGTGGTGACGGCTTTCGCCGTACTCGTGCCCTTCAACGTGCTGCTCGCGCTCGCCTTTCCGGAGCGCGGGGTGCGTCAATATCGGAATTATCGCTGGCTTCTGCTGGGCCTGGCTGAAATCCTGGTCGTGATCTGGATCGCGTATGCCGGCCGCTCGAGCCTCTCGGGCACGGCGTGGCGCGACGTGCTCGATCACTGGTTGCTGCGCTCTCCGCCGACACCGATCGTCGCGCGAATCATGCTCGCCACGGCGTTCGTCGCAGCCCTGGCGAGGACGTGGCCCCGCCGCGGGCCCAAGGAACTGCGCAAGGAGCCGCGGCCGCTCGATCTCGGCATCGCGGCGGCGCTGGTCGCATTCTTCGTCGGCTGCGAATGGGCGGCGACGCCGCTCGCGTTCGGCGCATTCATGTCGGCCGCCGGTGTGATCCTGCTCGCCGCCGTGCTCCAGGAATCGCACCGCCTCGCCTTCCGCGACGAATTGACGAACCTGCCCAGCCGCCGCGCACTCGAGGAGCGCCTCACGGGCCTGGGCCCGACCTACGCCATCGGCATGGTAGACGTCGACAATTTCAAGCAGTTCAACGACGCCCACGGCCACCATATCGGCGACCAGGTGCTGAGGCTCGTCGCCGCCCGCCTCGCGGCGATCGAGGGCGGAGGCACGTCGTACCGTTACGGCGGCGAAGAGTTCTGCGTTCTGTTCTCCGATCGCACGCTCGAGCAGGCGTTGCCGCACCTGGAGCGACTGCGCAAGGACATCGAGGACTATAGAATGGCGGTGCGCGGCGGGAACCGACCCAAGGAGAAGGCGACGGGATCACGCCTTCGCGCAACGCGGGCTCCGGAAAAGACGCTGTCGGTGACAGTGAGCATCGGCGCGGCCGAGCGCGACGGTACGCTCATCAGGCCGGCTCTGGTGATCCGCGCTGCGGACGAAGCCCTCTACCGCGCCAAGCGCGCAGGGCGAAACCGGGTGATGCGGTAGTCGGGCTGTAACGGGTCTACAATGCCCGCTCGCATGAGACAGTCCGCCCGCCCCAGACAGAAAGCCCACGACCGGACCGTTCCCAAGCAGGCGAGCGAAGGGCCGGGCGAAAGCGAGGCACGCTTTCGCGCCATCGCCGAGCTCTCGGGCGACTGGTATTGGGAACAGGATGCGAATCACCGCTTTACCTGGGCCTTTGTGCGCGGTGATTCCGCCGAAGCAGTCTCTTCGATAATCGGGAAGACGCGATGGGAGCTCGGCGAGGAGCCTCTGAACGGTACGTGGGAGGAACACCGCAGACTGCTCGATGCGCGCCAGCCCTTCAGCGAATTCCAGGTGCGACTGGTCGACGAGAGCGGCGCGGAGCACTTTTTCTCGTCGACCGGCGTTCCGACGTTTGACAGCGAAGGAGTTTTCACCGGATACCGCGGCCTCGCACGCCGCATCACCAGACGCAAGCGCGCGGAGCAGCTGCTTTGGCTCGAGCACACGGTAGCGCGCTCGGTTACGGAGGCCGGCAGCGTCGCAGCGGCGCTCAAGGCCGTGATCCGCACGGTTTGCGAAGCGGAGGACTGGGAGTGCGGGCGGTTCTTCCGCGTCGACGACGAAGCCGGCGCTCTGCGCTTCGCAGAGGCCTGGAGCAAGCCCGGGCCGCAGCTCGACCTTTATATCGAGCGCTCGCGCAAATTGGCGTACATCCCGGGCGTCGGACTGGCCGGAAAGGTCTGGCAGTCGGGCGAGCCGATGTGGGTCGCGGACGTCGCGCGGGACGCGCGCGTGTGGCAGCAGGCGATCGCCATCGAAGCGGGGATGCACGGCGCATTCGTATTTCCGGTGAATTCCGGAGGAAAGATGATCGGCGTTCTCGCTTTCAACAGCAGCGAGATCCGCGAGCCGGACGAGCACCTGATGCAGGCGATCCACGTGATCGGCGCGCAGATCGGACAGTTCGTGCAGCGCAAGCAGGCGGAGGAAGTGCTGCGCGAAAGCGAAGAGCGCTTCCGCAACCTGACCGAGCTCTCATCGGACTGGTACTGGGAGCAGGACGAGACCTTCCGCTTCACCATGGTTTCCGACAATCTCCACCGGCGCCTCGGGCCTCTGACGCAATCGGTCATCGGAAAGACCCGATGGGAATTGCCCACCCTCAACATGACGGAGGCCGACTGGACGGCGCACCGCGCCCTGCTGCAAGCGCACCAGCCCTTCCGCGACCTGCAATGGCACCGCCTCGACAACGCGGGCAAGCTCCAGATCGCCAGCATAAGCGGCAAGCCGATCTTCGATTCCGATGGACGTTTCCGCGGCTACCGCGGGATAGGCCGGGACATCACCGAGAGCAAGCAAAGCGGGGAGGCGTTGCTGCGCTTTCGCGCTTCCATGGATATGTCGGACGACATGATCCTGCTCGTCGATCGCAAGACGATGCGCTTCATCGACGTGAACGAAACCGTTTGCCGGAATCTCGGGTACTCGCGCGAAGAGTTTCTCGCGATGACCACGGAAGACATCCTGCCCATCACCCGCAAGGAGCTGGAGACCGCCTACGACGAGATGATCGCGACCGGCTCCACGCAGGGCATGAGGAGCGAATACCGCTGCAAGGACGGCTCGAAGCTGCCGTTCGAATCGAGGCGGCGCGTGATGCGCTCCGGGGACAGCTGGATCATCGTCGTCACCGCGCGCGACATCCGCGAGCGCATCGCCCAGGAAGAGGCGCTCCGCAAGAGCAACGAGCGCTTCGACATGGCGGTGCGGGCCACCAACGACGTGATCTGGGACTGGGACCTGGCCACCGACGAAATCTGGTGGAACGAGAACTTCACCAAGGTGTTCGGGAATCCGCGCGACGCGGCGGATCGCACGATCAAATCCTGGTACGAGGGCATTCATCCCGACGACCAGGGGCGGGTCATCGCCGGAGTGCACCGCGTGATCGGTGCGGGCGGAGAGTACTGGAGCGACGAGTACCGGTTCCGGCGGCACGACGGCAGTTTCGTCCACGTGCTCGATCGCGGCCAGGTGATCCTGGACGGCGCAGGACGGGCGGTGCGCATGATCGGCGCGATGGCCGACATCAGCTCGCGCAAGCAGGCCGAGGAGAGAATCCACAACCAGGCGCTGCGGCAGCGGCTCATCGCCGAGTTCGGCCAGCAGGCGTTCGCGAGCTCCGACGTCGAAGACGTGCTGAGCCGTGCCGTGGAGCTGGTCACGGTGGCGCTCAAGGCCGATTACTGCAGCGTGCTCGAGTTCGATGAAAGCGCCAAACGACTCCTGATCAAGGCGGCATCGGGCTGGCCAAGCGAGACGATGGCGCGCCGGACGGTGGCCATCCGCCCGGGGGGCCGCCTCGAGTTCGTGCTGTCGCGCCGCGAGCCTCTCATTACCGAAGATCTGGCTAAGGAAGAGCGATTTTCAGATTCCCCCCTCGTGCGGATGGGCGTGCGCAGCGGCATCCAGGTCCCCATATTCGGAACGGCCGGAACGTTCGGAATACTCAGCGCGCACGCGCGCGCCGCGCACCATTTCGGCGTGGACGACGCGAGCTTCCTGCAGAGCGTGGCGAACATACTGGCGGTCGCGATCGAGCGCAGGAGTGCCGAGGAGCGTCTCGAGCGCCTCGCGCAATTCGACTCTCTTACCGGTCTGCCCAACCGGCACCTCTTTCACGACCGCCTGCTGAAAACCGTGGCTCACGCACGACGCAGCGGGCAACCCATGGCGGTGCTCTTCATCGACCTGGACCGCTTCAAGCTGGTGAACGACACCCAGGGGCACAGCGCAGGGGACAAGCTGCTCAAGGAAGCAGCCGAGCGTCTTGCGCAATGCGTGCGCAGCGGCGACACGGTGGGCCGGTTCGGCGGCGACGAGTTCGGCGCGATCGTATCGGACCTGTCGAAACCGGGGGACGCGGGCGTCGTCGCGCAAAAGGTCCTCGACGCTCTCGCCGGACCTTTCAAGCTCGATTCGCACGACACCTATGTCAGCGCGAGCATCGGCATCACCCTGTTCCCGGCCGACGGCGACAACCCCGAAGCCCTGGTCATGAACGCCGACACCGCCATGTATCGCGCCAAGGAACAGGGCCGCAACACCTACCAGTACTTCACCCGCGAGATGAACGAGCGGGCGCTCGCGCGCGTGCGGATGGAGGCGGCGCTGCGCCAGGCCATCGATCAAAAGGAGTTCCTCCTCCACTACCAGCCCAAGGTGGCCCTCGAGAGCCGCCTCATATCCGGTTTCGAAGCGCTGCTGCGCTGGCGGCATCCCGAGAGGGGCCTGGTCCTGCCGGGGGAATTCGTTTCGGTTCTCGAGGACACGGGCCTGATCGTGCGGGTGGGCGAAAGGGTGTTGCGCGATGTGTGCGAGCAGATCCAGGCATGGCAGCGGAGCGGGCTCGCGGTATTGCCCGTGACGGTGAACCTCTCCGCGCGCCAGTTCCAGCAGAAAGATTTCGAATCCATCGTGCGGCACATCCTGCGCGAGGCGGGCATCGATCCGTCGCTCGTGCAGTTCGAGCTCACCGAGTCTCTGCTGATGAGCGATCCCCAAGGCGCTGCGCGCACGCTGCGCGGGCTGAAGGACTCGGGCGTGAAGATCTCGGTGGACGATTTCGGCACCGGCTATTCGAGTCTCGCGTACTTGAAGCGTTTCCCGATCGACGCGCTCAAGATCGACCACTCCTTCATTCGCGACATCACCACAGACCCGGAGGACGCGATGATCACGCTCGCGATCATCGGCCTCGCGCACAGCCTCAAGCTCAAGGTCGTGGCCGAAGGCGTGGAAACGCAGGAGCAGCTTGAGCTGCTCGCCGCGAACGGCTGCGACGAGATCCAGGGCTATTACTTCTCGATACCGACGACAGCCGAGGAGTGCGAGAGGATGCTGAAGGAAAACCGCCGCCTCGCCTGAGGCGAACTCGCGCGCCGGTTCCGAGAAGCGTATCATCGCCGCTTTGTCTGCGGCCCCCCATGAGCGCAAGCGGCCTTTCCCTGCTCAAACCGCACACCCGCGACCTCGGCGGGTTCTCGGTGCGCAGGATCCTCCCCGGGATGCCGCACCGCATGGTCGGTCCGTTCATCTTTTTCGATCACATGGGCCCCGCGGATTTCGCGCCGGGCAGCGGCATCGACGTGCGCCCGCATCCGCACATAGGCTTGGCGACGGTCACCTATCTGTTCGAAGGTGAAATCGTGCACCGCGACAGCCTCGGCACGGTGCAGGCGATCGCACCGGGCGATGTCAACTGGATGACCGCCGGCCGCGGCATAGTCCATTCGGAGCGCACCGCGCCGGAGCTGCGCCGCGCGGGCACGCGCCTGCAGGGCCTGCAGACCTGGGTCGCGCTCCCGAAAAGGAACGAGCTCGCCGATCCCGCGTTCAGCCATCACCCCAAGGCGACGCTGCCGCGGATTTCCGCCCCGGGCGTTGAATTGCGTATCGTCGCTGGCAGCGCCTTCGGCAAGCGCTCGCCCGCACCCGTGTTCGGCCAAACCCTCTTCGTCGGCGTCGAGATCGACGCAGGCCGCGCCTTCGAGCTCGAAGCCGGGCACGAAGAGCGCGCCGTATACGCTCTCGAGGGGGACGTGAGCGTGGCCGGCACGCCTCTCCCGCCGCAGCATATGGCGGTCCTGGCGAATCGCGAGCCCGTCGAAGTGAAAGCGCTGACGCGCGCCCGCCTGATGCTGATCGGCGGGGAAAAAGCGGACGGCGAGCGCTTGATCTGGTGGAACTTCGTCGCGAGCTCGCGCGAGCTCCTGGAGGAAGCCAAGCTTCGCTGGCGCGAGCAACGCTTCGAGCGGGTTCCAGGGGACGACGAGTTCATCCCGCTTCCCGACGCATAGGAAATCAGCACCGATGCGTGATCCCGCGCCCGTTCCGGTTTACCTCAAGGACTACACGCCGCCCGCGTTTCTGATCGAGACCGTGGATCTCGACATCGAGTTGCTCGAGGATCACGCTCGCGTCCGCTCCCGTCTCAAATGTTCGCGCAACCCCAGGTCGGCCGATCCGAACGCGCCCCTCGTGCTCGACGCCGAGGAGCTCGAATTCGAGTCGGCGGCCCTGGACGGCAAGGCGCTTGCCGCGAGTGACTATGCACTCGGGGATCTGCATCTCACGATCGCCAAACCGCCCCCGCGCTTCGTGCTGGAAACCGCGTGCAAGATCCACCCGCGCACGAACACCAAGCTCACGGGGCTGTACGGGGCGGAGAACGGATTCTTCACCCAGTGCGAAGCGGAAGGGTTCCGGCGAATAACGTACTTCATCGATCGGCCGGACGTGATGGCGAAGTATGCGGTGACCGTACACGCCGACCGCAAGAAGTATCCGGTCCTGCTGTCGAACGGCAACCTCGTCGCAGGCGGCGATGAAGCGGGCGCCCGCAAATGGGCGCGATATCAGGATCCCTTCCCCAAGCCCTGCTACCTTTTCGCTCTGGTCGCGGCGAAGCTGGACAAGCTCGAGGACCAATTCGTCACGCGCTCGGGGCGGCGGGTGGGCCTCGCAATCTACGTCGATCCGGGCAAGCTCGACCAGTGCGGCTTCGCCATGCAGGCGCTGAAGAAATCCATGAAGTGGGACGAGGACGTGTTCGGCCTCGAAGTCGACCTCGATGATTACGCGATCGTCGCAGTGGGCGACTTCAACATGGGCGCGATGGAAAACAAGGGCCTCAACGTCTTCAACACCAAGTACGTGCTCGCGCGGCCGGATACCGCTACCGACGGCGATTACCTCGGCATCGACCGCGTGATCGCGCACGAGTACTTCCACAACTGGACCGGCAACCGCGTCACCTGCCGCGACTGGTTTCAGTTGTCGCTCAAGGAAGGGCTCACCGTCTTCCGTGACCAGGAGTTCGGCGCGGACAACTATTCCCGGGCGGTCGAGCGCGTCCGCGAGGTGCGCGACCTGCGCGGCGGGCAGTTCGCCGAGGACGCGGGGCCGATGGCGCACCCAGTGCGGCCGGCCTCCTACATGGAGATCAACAATTTCTACACGAGCACCGTCTATGAGAAAGGCGCGGAAGTCGTGCGCATGATCCGCACGTTGATCGGCGCGCAGAATTTCCGCAAGGGGATGGACCTGTACTTCGCCCGGCACGACGGGCAGGCTGTTACCTGCGACGATTTCGTGCGGGCGATGGCCGATGCCGCGGGCGTCGACCTCTCGCAGTTCATGCGATGGTACGACCAGGCGGGGACGCCGGTGCTGGAGGTCGCGGGCGAGTATGACGCCGGCTTAAAACGCTACCTGCTCTCGGTGAAGCAGTCCTGCCCCCCTACGCCGGGACAGGAAACGAAGCTGCCTTTCCACATCCCTTTCGCGGTCGGACTGGTCGGGCCGGACGGCCGCGATCTGCTCGCCGAAGGCACGCGCGTGCTGTCGGTGAAGCAGCCGGAGGAGCGCTTCGTTTTCGAAAATGTCCGGGCGAAGCCCGTGCTTTCCCTTTTGCGCAATTTCTCGGCTCCGGTGATCGTCACCCACGGTTACACCGAGGCTGAGCTCACGCATCTCATGGCACACGATTCCGATGCCTTCAACCGCTGGGAGGCCGGCGAGCGGCTTGCGCTCGGCATCGTGCTCCGCGGAATCGCCGCAGCGCGGGCCGGCCGCCCGCTCCAAGTGCCGCGCGATTTCGTCGACGCAGCCAAGCGCGTGGTGTCCGACTCCTCGAAGGATCCCGCGTTCGCGGCCGAAATGCTCGCGCTGCCTCCGGAAAACTATATCGCCGAGCAGGTGCCAGTTGTCGACCCGGACGCGATCCACGCGGTGCGCGACGAGCTCAAGCAGCGCCTCGCCGCCGCGCTCAGGGAGGAATTGCACGCGGTCTACCGCGCACACGGGGGCGCGGGTCCCTACTCGCCCGATGCGGCCTCCGCCGGCAGGCGTGCGCTCAAGAACTCCGCCCTCGGCCTTCTCATGGAGCTCGAGGATGCCGGCGTGCGCGCGCTGTGCATGAAGCAGTTCGAGGCCGCGGACAACATGACCGACGCGCTCGCGGCGCTTTGTATGCTCGCCAATTGCAACTGCCCGGAGCGGACTCGGGCGCTGGATGCCTTCTACGACAAGTGGAAGACCGAACCGCTGGTCGTGGACAAGTGGCTCGGGGTGCAAGCGACGACGCGGCTGCCCTCGGCGCTCTACGACGTGAAACGACTGATGACGCACCCGGCGTTCAACATCAGGAATCCCAACAAGGTGTATGCGCTGATCGGCGGATTCCGCGGCAACCAGGTGCACTTCCACGCAGCCGATGGTTCGGGCTACGCGTTCCTGGCCGAGCAGGTGATCGCGCTCGACGCGATCAACCCGCAGGTCGCGGCGCGCATGGCGCGCGGCTTCGACCGCTGGAAAAAGTTCGACGCCGGGCGCCAGGCGCATGCGCGAGCCGCACTCGAGGGCATCAGTAGCACAAGAGGCGTTTCAAAAGGCGTGCTCGAAATCGCCACGCGGGCGCTGGCCTGACCCCGGCGCCCTGCGGGCCCTTACTTGCGGCGCTGCATTTCGGCGAACTTGGAGAGCTCCCAGGGCCGGATCGCGACCAGCATGTGCATCGCCGTGCACTCGTCGAACGGCCTGCTCGTGTCGTCGTTGTGCAAATCCGCGAACTCGTTCGCGACGCGGCGCAGGCGCACCAGCATCGCTTCCCGCGAGGATTTCGACAGCCGCCCTGTCACGAACAGCATCAGCTCGTCGGGACCGTCGAAGCGCGTGCGGAAGTACTCGTTCTGCGCCTGGGCCTTGAAGAACTCCTGGAACGGACCGTCCGGGATCCAGGAAAACGTCCGCGAAAGCAGCAGCCGGTAGCGGTTTCCGGGAAGGAGCCTGATGATGCCCATGCGGTCCAGCCGCACCAGGTGGCGTATGCACTCGGCCTCCGACATGGAATAGGTGCGGATGATCTTGTCCACCGGCCACTGGTGCAGCACGCGCAGGGCGACGAGCACCAGCCTCTTGTCGGCGACGATAGCTTTTTCCGCTTGCGGAGTCAGGCGCGACACCAGGCGATCGCGCCGCTCGAGTGACCGAGTCAGCTCCGCGAGCTCGAGGCCCGCAAAATCGAGCACCTGGTCGAGCCGCTTCAAGGTGAAGTCCTTGCGCGAGAACATGCGCTTGACGCTCGCTTCGCTCATGCCCAGGGCCCGCGCCACGGCGGCGTAGGTCACGCCCTGCGCCTTCAGCTCGCGCTTGAGCGTGTCGATCAGTGCAGCGCTTGCGCTCATGTCCATGCCTCCTGTCGCGCGAAAGTATCACCTGGCGATACCCGAGGTCAAAGCCCGCTATACCTTGCGCACGGCCCTTTGCGCGGACGGAGATCGTCACGAACATGGGACGCGCTGCGGGTGCATTTCGCGCCGGGATGCAACGACCGGGTCCCGGGCTGAAACGGGAGGGATGCGCCCGCAGCAGCGGCCCGAGGGCCTGATACCGAAGGGAGACGAAATCGTGGAACTCGACCTCGTCATCGGCGCTCTGCAGACCTTTGCCGTCCCGTCTTCTCGTTTGCGGGGGGGTGTGTCTCGCGACCCACAAGACGGGCGGATCGCAGATTTCAGCCGAGCCGGTATCGCCCGCAGCCGCAGGCGGCCTCCGGAGGGAACGCACGGCGCCCGCGCACGATTGTGGTTTTCGCAGAATACGATTTTGTAATTAGTTCACAAAAATCCTGTGTGACCCGACGCAGAAGCGAATCGTCTCCGCCTGCCAGACTGGCCTCGAACTGTCTTCAGGGGGACGACCATGAGAGCGAGCGCAACAGCAATCAGCCTGCTTCTGTTATCCACGATGCCGCTGAACTTGCTGGCTGAGGACCGGCCGGGCGGCACTTCAGATCTGGGTCACTTCCGGCACCTGCCCAACGGCCTGCCCTTCCCCAATCCAACGGGCTTCGCTGCGACGTTCAGCACCGACGGCCGCATCGACCTCGCGAACGAGTTCTTCCAGGATCTCGGCGCGAACGGCCGCCGCTGCGTCAGCTGTCACGTGCCGAGCGCCGGGTGGACGATCGTGCCCGCGCAGCTGCGGGCGATCTTCGACCGCACTGGAGGGGGCGTCATCGACGACCCGCTCGGCCTGGGCGCGATCTTCAGGACCAACGACGGCTCGAACTCGCCCAATGCGGACGTCTCGACGCTCGAGGCGCGCCGCGGCGCGTACAGCATGGTCCTCAGCAAAGGCCTCATCCGCGTGGGCATCGGGGTGCCGGCCACCGCGGACTTCGAGCTCGTGGCGGTCGACGATCCGTACGGCTTTGCGAGCGTCGCGGAGCTGTCGCTCTTCCGCCGGCCCCTTCCGACAACGAACCTGCAGTTCCTGAGCACCGTCATGTGGGACGGCCGCGAGACCTTCCGCGGAAGCGACCATTGCAACATCGCTGCCGAAGGCGGCGCGTGCTTCGCGTCGATCCACTTCGACCTGGCGGACCAGTCGAACGGCGCGACTCAAGGGCACGCGCAAGCTCCGACTCCGATCACGAACGCGCAGCGCGAGGCTATCGTCGCCTTCGAGACCGCGCTCGCCACGGCGCAAGTGTGGGATGAAAATGCCGAGGGCCTGCACGGCGCCGACGCCAAGGGAGGACCCGAGGCGATCTTCGACCAGGCCTTCTACTACGGCATCAACGACAACCTCGGCGACTACCGGACCCAGGTCCCCTTCACCCCGAACGTATTCAACATCTTCGATGCCTGGCGCGACCTCCAGGGCGGCGGCAACACCAACGAAGCGCGGCGCGCAGTCGCTCGCGGCCAGGCGATCTTCAACACCAAGGCATTCACGATCTCCGGCGTCGCCGGGCTGAACTTCAACAGTCCCTTCAATCCGCCGCTGCCCGAGTCCTTCCAAGGGACCTGCACCACCTGCCACGACACGCCGAACTCGGGGAGCCACTCGATCGTGGCGCCGCTGAACATCGGCCTGGCGGATGCTTCGCGCCGCACTCCGGACCTGCCGCTCTACACGCTGAGGAACAAGGCGGATGGCCAGATCGTGCAGACCACGGATCCCGGTCGCGCCCTGATTTCCGGCAAGTTCGCCGACATCGGCAAGTTCAAGGGCCCGATCCTCCGCGGCCTCGCGGCGCGCGCGCCGTACTTCCACAACGGGTCCGCCGTGGACCTCGACGCGGTCGTCGATTTCTACAACGAACGCTTCGGCGCTGGAATCGTGGGCAAGGAAAAGGAGGACCTCATCGCCTTCCTTCAGGCGCTATAGGCGTCCGAACCAGGGAGCAGTCGAGGATCAGGCCCGGCCGCGCACCATCGCGACCTTATCCTGCACGCGCACGTCGAATCGCGCCACGTTGACCACCATGCGCTCGTGCGTGCCGTCGCCGATCGCTTCCTTTTCGTCCGCCACCGAGACGCGAAAGGTCACGGCGCGGCCTTCCACTTTCACGACCTCGACCTCCGCGCGCACGCGCATGCCTACCGGCGTCGCCGCGAAGTGGCGGATATCCAGGCGCGTGCCGAGCGACTGATGGCCTCCAGGCAGCAGGTGCTCGATCGCCGCGAGCGCCGCCGCCTCGATCACGTTGATCATCACCGGAGTGGCGAGCACATGCACGCGGCCGCTGCCGACGCGCGGTGCGGTGTGCTCCTCGCCCACGACCAGCTCCGCGGCGCCTTTCAGACCGGGCTTCAGTTTTTCGGTCGAGCTCACGGGGTTCTCCAGCGGGCATAATAACGCCGGAATGCGGCTCGGATATGATCCGCGTAGAGGAATCAGCGATGAAACCCACATTGAAGGCCGGCCTTGCCGCCACGAAGAAAATCACCGTCGACGAGCCTCGCGTCATCAATTTCATGGGCGAGGACTGCCGCGTCTACGCCACGCCGCGCATCATCAGCGACGTCGAGTACACGTGCCGGGACTTCCTGCTCGGACACCTCGACCCGGGCGAGGACTCGGTCGGAACCAAGGTGAACTGGGAGCACGTGGGCCCGGCGCTGCTCGGGGCCGAAATCACGATCTCCATCAAGCTCGCGAATGTCGACGGCAGGCGCGTGAGCTTCGAGGCGACCGTCGACGACGGTCCCGACGCGGTCGCGCGCGGCACGCACGAGCGGTTCATCGTCGACGTGCAGAAGGTGCGCGAGCGGCTGCTCAGGAAGAAAGCGCAGCGCGGCTGACATGCGGGTCGGCCTTCTCGGCGGCGGCGTCATCGCGAGGCTCTTCCTCGAGCACGCGCGCAGCGGCGAGCCGGGCGTGGCAGAGGTGGTGGCGATCGCCGGCCGCAGCGAAAATTCCCGGGGCAAGGCGCTCGCGCGCGAGTTCGGCGTGCCCTTCGTGCTCGGAGTTGACAGGCTGATCGCCGCCCGCCCCGAGGTCGTCATCGAAGCCGCTTCCCACGAGGCCGTGCGAGAGCACGCCGAGACGCTGCTCTCGAACGGAGTCGCCGTCATCGTGCTCTCGGGCGGAGCCCTCTGCGACGACGAGCTGCGCGCGCGCCTGGAGCGCGCTTCGGCGAAACACCGCGCGCTGCTCTGCCTTCCCTCGGGCGGAATCGGCGGGCTCGACGCGCTCAAGGCCGCCTGCGCGGCCGGCGTGGACGAAGTCAGCATCGCCGTGACCAAGCCGCCTGCCGCGTGGAAAGGGATTCCTTACGTCGAAAGGCTGAAGATCGATCTCGAGGGGCTCGCGGGGCCCGTGACGCTCTTCGAAGGCACAGCGCGCGAAGGCGTGCCGCACTTTCCGGCGAACGTCAACATCGCGGCGGTGCTCTCGCTCGCCGGCGTCGGCTTCGACCGCACGCGCCTGAAAGTAGTAGCCGACCCCGCGCTGAAGTTCAACACCCACTTCATCACGATCCGCGGCAGGACTGGCACGATCGACCTTCGCTTCGAGAGCGTGCCCTCCCCGGACAATCCCAAAACGGCGATGCTCGCCTGCTACAGCGCGCTCGCAGCGTTCCGCCAGTTCAATTCTCCGGTCCGCTATGGCACCTAGGGAGCGCGAGTCTTAAGGAG
This sequence comes from Betaproteobacteria bacterium, assembly GCA_005884455.1. Taxonomy (GTDB): domain Bacteria; phylum Pseudomonadota; class Gammaproteobacteria; order Burkholderiales; family SG8-39; genus VBDM01. The sequence continues at coordinate 6,200 of VBCH01000211.1, read as the reverse complement.
ATGCTGAAGAAGTATGGCCACGTCTGAGCCGGTTCGATCGGCTAGGATGCGGACGCGGTGAGGACGGGCTTCTCCCGGTACTGCTCCGGAAACAAGCGCTTCAGGTTCACGATCTTCGGCAGGTCGTTGATCACGATGTACGGATAGGTCGGGTTATGAACCAGGAAGTCCTGGTGATAGGCCTCGGCCGGATAAAATCCCTTCAGCGGATCGACGCGGGTCACGATAGGCCTCGCAAAAGCGCGTGCCTTCTCCAGCTGCGAGATGTAAGCCTGCGCGATGCGCTGCTGCGACGCGTCCGCGTAAAAAATCGCCGAACGGTATTGCGTGCCGACGTCGGGCCCCTGGCGGTTGAGCTCGGTCGGATCGTGCGCGACCGAGAAGTAGATCCTCAGAATATCGCCGTAGCTGATCTCGTGCGGATCAAACACGACCTGCACGGATTCGGCATGGCCAGTCCGTCCGGTTCCCACCTTCTCGTATTCGGCGGTGCTCTTCTCGCCCCCCGAATAGCCTGAAAGCGCCTGCTTGACGCCCTTGGTGTGCTGAAACACCCCCTGTACGCCCCAAAAGCAGCCGCCCGCGATCACCGCGGTCTGCAGGGGACCCGCGGCTTTCGGATTGTCGATCGCAGGCACGGGCGGCGTGACTGCTGGTTCTCCGGTGCGCGCCGGGATGTTCCAGAACGTGCCGATCGCCAGGAGCGCGAGCAGCGCAACCCAGACGCCGCGCGTCGAACGCAGGGCATCGCGCAGCACGCCCGGTTTGGCATTGAAGGACATGGTCGGCTCCTTTTGAATGTGATGAAGCTTTGTCGTTCGACGTCCCCGGAACTTACGCGTTCCGCTTACGCAGCGCCTCGAGCATCGGCGTGATCAGGTCCATCGGCACCGGGAACACGATCGTCGAGGTCTTGTCGCCGGCGATGTTGCTCAAGGTCTGCAGGTAGCGCAGCTGCATCGCCTCGGCCTGCTTGGAGAGCATTTGCGCCGCCTGCAGGAGCTTTTCCGAGGCCTGCAGCTCGCCCTCGGCGTGGATCACCTTCGCGCGGCGTTCGCGCTCGGCCTCGGCCTGGCGCGCGATCGCGCGCACCATCGTCTCGTTCAGGTCGACGTCCTTGATCTCGACGTTCGAGACCTTGATGCCCCAGGCTTCGGTCTGGGCATCGAGGGTCTTTTGGATGTCGACGTTCAGCTTCTCGCGCTCGGCGAGCATCTCGTCGAGCTCGTGCTTGCCGAGCACCGCGCGCAGCGTCGTCTGCGCGAGCTGGCTCGTCGCATTGAGGAAGTCCGCCACCTGGATCACCGCCTTCTGCGGATCGACGACGCGGAAATACACCACGGCGTTCACTTTCACCGAAACGTTGTCGCGCGAGATCACGTCCTGCGGCGGGACGTCGAGCACCACGGTGCGCAGGTCCATTTTCACCATCTGCTGGATCACCGGGATGAGGATGAACCATCCCGGCCCCTTCACCGCCCAGTAGCGCCCGAGGTTGAACACGACGCCGCGCTCGTACTCGCGCAGGATCCTGAACGACCACACGAACAGGATGAAGACGACCAGCAGGGCGCCGAAAAGGAAACTGAACATGATCAACCTCCGTTCATGGAATCAAGGCTCGGGCACGACCTCGAGCAGCAAGCCGTGCATTGCGACGACGCGCACGCGCTGGCCCGCCTTGAGCGGCGCCGCGCTGCGGATGCGCCAGGTCTCGCCGTGGATGCGCGCCCAGCCCTCCGGGTCGCAGTCCTCGAGCGCCTCACCGGTGCTTCCGAGGAGCTCTTCGCGCCCGCTCACGACCGGGCGCCTTTGCCCTTTCAGGGCCATGCCGACGACCAGGAACAGGAACGCGGCAGTCCCGGCGGCGAGCCCGAGCACGAGCGAGAGAGGAACGCCGAAGCCGGGTACGTCGGTATCGATGAGGATCACCGAGCCGATGACGAAGGCGATCGCCCCGCCGATTCCGAGCGACCCGTACGCCGGGAAGAAGAGTTCCCCCACCATAAAGGCGATGCCCACGAGCATAAGCGCGAGGCCCGCGTAATTCACCGGCAGAAGGTGAAACGCGTAGAGCGCAATCAGGACGCAGATCGCGCCGACGACGCCCGGAAACACCAGGCCGGGATTGGAAAACTCGAATACCAGGGCGTAGATCCCGAGCAGGATGAGGATGTAGGCGATGCTCGGATCGGTGACGACCGACAGGAACCGCGTGCGCCAGTCGGGCTCCACCGCGGTCGCGACGACATCCGCGGTCCGCAGCACGCGCTCCGCATCCGACACCTTCAGCTTGCGGCCCTCCAGCCGCCTGAGCAGATCGGGTACATCCTCCGCGACGAGGTCGATGACTTTCATCTTGAGCGCCTCGGACGCGGACAGGCTCACGGCTTCCCGCACGGCGCGCTCGGCCCATTCCGCGTTGCGGCCGCGCATCTGCGCGAGGCTGCGGATGTAGGCCGCAGCATCGTTCACCTGCTTGCGGCTCATCGTGCTCGAGGTGCTGCCGCCTTCGCCTTTCTCGTCCTTGCCGGCCTTCTTGTCGCCCTCCGCCCCGCCTCCGGGCGCGCCGATCGCCACGGGCGTGGCGGCGCCGAGGTTGGTCGCCGGCGCCATCGCCGCGATGTGGCTCGCGTAGAGAATGTAGGTCCCCGCGCTGGCAGCGCGTGCCCCACCCGGCGCGACGAAGGCGGCTATGGGTACGGGCGAAGCAAGGATGTCCTTGATGATGGCCCGCATCGAGGTGTCCAGGCCGCCCGGAGTGTCCATCTGCAGGACCACGAGCTGCGCGCCCTGCTTCCCGGCTTGCTCGATGCCGCGGTGGACGTAATCGGCGATCGCGGGCCCGATCGCCCCGTTGATCGTGAGCAGGGCAACCGGGGGCCCCGGCGCCCACGCCAGGGCGGGCGACAGCGCCCACAGTGCAAGCAAGGTCTTATCCCAGCGCAAGATCCGTCCTCAATATCCCGTTCAGGGCGCGATGAGCGGCGCTCTAGATGTAAGTCTATACCCCGCAGGCTGGACCCTCTGGACTTCCGTCTGCGATCGCAGTACCTTCGAGCGCCTCACGTCTTTCCAACGGAGAATCCATGTCGAGAAAATCCCTTGTGTCCTCGATGGCTGCCGCTTTGCTGGGCGCCGCGCTGCCCGGCTGGAGCCAGAACTTGCCCGAAGGAAAGGGCAAGGAAATCGCGGCGGCAAAATGCATGAGCTGCCATGCCTTGGAGGCGCGTGTGGGCAACGGTTACACGCCCGAGGGCTGGGCGACCGCGGTGCGCATGATGACCAATCACGGCGTGCCGCTTTCCAAAGAGGAGGTCGCAACGCTCACTCCGTATCTGGCAAAAAACTACCCGGAAAAGAACAAGGCCGCCGCCGTTGTAGTTCCCGGGCCCTTGAAGGTTTCGATGAAGATCTGGAAAGCATCCACCCCCGGCTCGCGGCCGCACGATCCGCTAGCGGCGAGGGATGGATCGCTCTGGTACACCGGCCAGATGGCCAACGTGCTGGGTCGCGTGGATCCGAAAACCGGCAAGATCAAGGAGTATCCGCTCAAGACCGCTCACTCGGGACCGCATGGCCTGATGGAGGACAAGGACGGCAACATCTGGTACACCGGCAACACCGGAGCCTTGATCGGCAAGCTCGACCCGAAGACGGGCGCGGTGACCGAGTATCCGATGCCGGATCCGCAGGCGAAAGACCCGCACACGCTCATCTTCGACCAGGCCGGGATCCTGTGGTTCACGGTCCAGAACGCCAACCGCATCGGGCGGCTCGACCCGAAGTCGGGCGAGATCAAGCTCCTCACGCCGCCCACACCCAAGTCGCGCCCCTACGGCATGGCCGTGAATTCCAAGGGCACGGTGTTCGTGGTGCAATTCGGCGTCAACAGCGTGGCCGCGGTGGATCCGGCGACCCTCGCGATCCGCGAGTACAAGCTCCCGGACCCGGGCGCGCGCCCGCGGCGCATCGCGATCACGAGCGACGACGTGGTCTGGTACTCCGACTATGCGCGCGGCTACCTCGGCCGCCTCGACCCCGCGACCGGCAAGGTGAGCGAATGGCCGTCGCCGAGCGGGCCGAAGTCCGCGCCCTACGGCATCTCTGCGATCCACGATGTCCTCTGGTACAGCGAGTCCGAAGCCAGGCCGAACACCGTCGTGCGCTTCGATCCCAAGACGGAGAAGTTCCAGAGCTGGGCGATCCCGGGCGGCGGCAACATCGTGCGCAATACTTCGGTCACGCCCGACAGCAACTTCGTGCTGGCCAACAGCCTGGTCAATACCGTGACCTTGGTGACGCTCCCGAAGTAGGTCAATACCGGGCGACCACCGCCAAGCGGACCGTGCGCGGCTCGGCCGGATGAAAGTGTATGTCTTGCTCCGGCGTACAGGTGGGGCTCGGGCACCGCTGTGACAGATAGTAGTACTCGATGTCGTTTGACTTGCGGTTGAAGAGATTGAATATGTCGAAATTGATGTTGGTCTTCGCATCGACCTTGTAGGACGTGCGCAGAGAAAAGTCGATCGAGGACTGCGAGCGCACGCTGTTGTTTTCGATCAGCGGCCGCGGGCCGAAGTAGCGCGCATGCACGGTCCCCGACCAGGGGCCGAGGTCTTTCACCGTCGCGCCCAACGATGCGACCCGGTCTATCGCGCCCGGAATGTAATTGCCGTCCACCAGTGGATCGGTTTCGGTGAATCGGGCACGCGACACAGAAAGGTCGAAGTCGACGAGCAGCCAATCGTGCGGGATATAGCGGTTCGACCACTCGATGCCGCGGCGCAGGCTCGGGCGGCTCGCCTCCGTCGTGCCGGCGTCTCCTTTGAAGACCAGCTCGGAGTCCAGGGCGAGCCGCCACAGGGAAAGCGAGGACTGCAGGTGCGGGACCACCTCGGTGCGCATCCCGATCTCCTCCCCTCGCGTCTTCACCAGAGCCGGGACTTTCGTCCCTGCCGTGATCGTGGTCCCGCGCGCGTCGTTGCTGTGGAAGCCTTGCCCGTAGTTCAGAAAGTACTCGGTCTTGTCGAAGGGCCCGAAAATAAAACTGAGCTTGGGTGAGGTGATGTGCGCGTTCGTCGTTCCCGAGCTCCCGCCGAGATCGTTGTCCACGCGGGCGCCGTAGAAATCCTCGCGCACGCCCGCGATGCTGCGAAGAGTGTCGGTCCACTGGATCGCGTTCTCGTAGTACAGGCCCACCCCGGTCTGGAGGACCTTGTCCGAGCGCACCGGCGGGCCGAGCCGGTCGCGCGCCGCGGTGTCGTATAGCGCTACGTTGATATCGTCGCGGCGCGCATCGACCCCGAGCTTGTGGGTCATCTGACGCTCGCCCCAATTCTCAGTGAACACCCACCTCGGCGTCAGGCCGACGACGGTGCGCTCGTCCGCCTGCTCGAACTGATCGCCGATCGTCGGATTGTTGAGAAAGTAAGTGAAGTTCGAAAACAGATTGAGGCGGTACTTGATCGCGTAGACGTCCATGTGGAACACCGCGCCGTTCTCGAGCGTCTTGTGCCGGTCGAGCGACAGGCTGTAGCGCGAGGTCCGGCCGCCGTCGGTCGGATCGATCGCGCCAAAGCGAGAGATCGTCCCGTCGTCCACCGCGCGCTGCGGAATCTGGTCGGTCGCGTTCCATTTGCCGGTGTAGCCCATGAGCGACAGGGTGTAACCGTCCGCGTTCGTGCCCTGGCTGAAGCGCAGCACGCCGTTCAGCTTGCGGTAGTCCTCGGGATTGATCCACGGGCCGTCGTTGTGGAACAGCTCGAAGCCGTAGAGCAGATGGCCCGGGCCGGCATCGAAGGAATTCGCCGCCATCGCGCGCCGGTAGCCGTTGCTGCCGAGCCCGAGCGAAGCGATTCCCTTCGGCATCGTGGTGTAGTAGTCGATGTCGGCGACGCCGGCGGAGGAAAAGTCGCCTTCCTCGGCGAAATACGGACCCTTCTTGTACGCGATACGCGACACCAGCTCGGGAAGTAGGAAGTTGATGTCGGAATAGCCCTGCCCGTGCGCATGCGTCGGCAGGTTCACCGGCATGTGGCCTATCGTGGTGAGGAAGTCGGTGCCGTGATCGAGGTTGAAGCCGCGCAGGAAGTACTGGTTCGCCTTGCCGTCGCCGCTGTGCTGCGTGATGATCACTCCAGGAACGTACTCGAGCACCTCGCCCGGCCGCAGCATCGGCCGCGCCTCGATCAGCTGCG
>VBCH01000089.1 GCA_005884455.1 Betaproteobacteria bacterium | reverse complement strand
TTTCTACCGGAAGGCTGAGCAGCGCCGAGCCCCCGCCAGATATGAGGGCGAGCAGCAGGTCGCTGGGCGCCAGGCTTCTCGTTCGTTGCAGAATTTCTCTCGCAGCTGACTCGCCCGCTTCGTCGGGAACAGGGTGTCCAGCTTCGATCACCCTGACGCGGCGCGTCGGCAGCCCGTGCCGGTAGCGTGTGATGACCAGGCCCTCCAGCGGCGCGTCCCGCGGCCAATGCTGTTCGACCGCAAGCGCCATCGACGCAGCGGCTTTGCCCGCACCGATCACGAGCGTCCGGCCCGACGGCGGATGGGGGAGGTGACCCGGGAGGATCTTGAGCGGGTCGGCGGCGGCGACGGCGGCTTGAAAGCTCTGTATGAGCAGCTGCTTCGGATCCATTCGTGGACTCTAGCGGTCGCTGGCGGTGGCCCGGCTGCTCTAGACGTCCATCATTTCGAGTATAGCCTTGACCACACTGCTTTCGGGGTCGCAGACTTGGTCGAGAACCGTGAAATGATTTTTTCCCGAGCAGGGTATGTCCTTCCGGCGCACCTTGCCCCATTTTTCCCCGATGAGCCGGTTCTGGATATGGAATCCCTCGTTCTCCTCAACGCCCACGGCGGTGTAGAGGGGTGCTTCGGTGGCGGGGGGCAGGAATGCGGGACTCACCTTCAGCGCGGAACTCTCGTCGAGGCGCACGTCGCAATTCACCGAAGGTACCTTGACGATCTCGGTCAGGTCGTACAAGCCGCTGATAGACATCGCAGCGCTGACGACCTTATTCGGCAAGCTCGGCGAATAATCCGGCCATCGACAGCAGAGCATCATGGCGGCGAGATGCCCTCCGGCGGAATGCCCGCACAGGCACAGCCGGTTCGCGGGCGCGCCGAAATTGTCCCCGTTACGGTACAGCCACGCGCAGGCCTGGACCATCTGCATCACGATGTCTGCGACTCGCACCGCGGGGCAAACGGCGTAATCGGGTACCGCGACCGTGATCCCGGCGTCGGCGAGCGCCGGTGCGACGAACGAAAAGCGTTTCTTGTCGAGCGAACGCCAGTATCCGCCGTGGATGTACATCAAAAGCCCGCGGCTCTCTCCGTGCGCGCGAAAGATGTCCATTTTTTCCGTTTCGCCGGGGCCATAGGGCACGTCCAGATAGCAGTCCAGCCCGGCGCGGGCCCGCTGCGAGTGCCTATCCCAGCGGTCGAAGATTTCCTCAAAGCCCTTGACTACGAGCCGCGGATTGTAGAGAAGGTCGTAATTTGTCTTGTCCGTGTTCATCGTATTGTTCCGGAAAAGGGGGTCTCGCCGCGCTTCGGACGCGCAAAGACGCCACCGAGCTACGGGAATGGAAAGAGCGTGGATCCCGCTACGTCGCGCGGATTAGAACGCCTCGCGCCAAAGATCGAGCGCCTGTTGCACCGGGCGGTCCGAAAAACTGAACAGCACCGCCAGTTCGTCGGCTTCGAGACCGTATGCCATCCAGGACGGGCAAACGAACACGTCCCTGGGTCCAAAGACCAGTATTTCGCCTCCGATATGGCAGCGGCCTTTGCCTTCGACGACCGCATATACGGTGGAGTCGGTCGAGCGATAGTCCTTCCCCTTGAATCCCTTCGGTAGGAGTTGCATGAAGGTACCGATGGTCGGCATCGCCCAGTCGCCCGTCACGGGGTTCGTATACTGCAGCTTGTGGCCCCAGCAGGGGTGCGCGTCGTGAGCCTGCCTCAGCGTCTCGAGCGCTTCGCGGGTGCGCTCGTAGGGATACCAGAAAAGGGGCGAGGTGCGGGTCCTCGCCCTGTACTCCACAGGTTTCATGGTATTGCCGAATTGCGCGAGGTTGTCGCCTTCGCTGCGGGTGGTGTGCTGAGCTCTCTGCAGCCCCTTTTCCATGAACTGGGCATCGAGCAATTCGACGAGCGGGACGTCGAGGCCGTCCAGCCATACCATCGGTTCTTCCGACGGATTGCCATGGTCGTGGAAAGTCCACGATGGCGTGATGACGAAATCTCCCACGCCCATCGTCACTTTCTCACCATCCACCGCGGTGTAGGCGCCCTTGCCGAGCAGGATGA
>VBCH01000088.1 GCA_005884455.1 Betaproteobacteria bacterium | reverse complement strand
GTAGAGGCTGTGGGTAACGCTCGAACGGCCCCTCAGCCCGGGGTTCTCGAGCACCAAAACGCGTCGCTCGGCCTCCTGAGCGCTGATCAAGCGCCCGGCCTCTTGGATCCACGGCCACATCTGATCCCATTTCCAGAGATGAGGCTTGCAGGGCGTGCTGGGGGTGGCGGTAATGATGTTGTGCAGCACCTCCCACAAAGGCGTGACGTTGGCCTTGTCGATCTTGCCGTAAAACGCCTTGCGATCTGCGGCAAGCTTGGTTTGCAGAACCGCGGCCATCCGCTCCTCCAGAGACTCCCGACGGGGTTGAGAAACGATTTTCCGCCAAAGCAGGCGATTGCGGCAACCTCGCGCGCCAGCCCAGGCGATGGAGCCGACGGCATAAGGCGAGCGTCCTGGGAAAGTGGGCAGAAGCCCACTTTTCTCGTGTAATAGCGCCGATACTCGTAAATGTTGTCTTCAGTCATGAAGGTCAGGTTCAGAGGAATTACTT
>VBCH01000087.1 GCA_005884455.1 Betaproteobacteria bacterium | reverse complement strand
GACCCCCGCTGCCCAGGCATCTTGTAATTACGCCGAAGCGGCCAGTCGCTCGACGCGAGGAAAGAGGAGGGAATGACGTGACGGCTGAGCAGTTGCTGAGCGAGATTGCGGATTACTGCAGGCGCGTCGGCATGGCCGAGTCGACCTTCGGGCGGCGCGCCGTAAACGACGGTAAGCTCGTGGGTCGGCTGCGCATTGGCGGGCGCGTGACCATGGAAACCGTGGAGCGGGTGCGCACGTTCATGTCGGAGCACCGCTCGGTCGAGAGCCGCGGCTTGGTTCGGCTGCGGTCCTCGGCGGGGAGCCTGGCGAGCGGCGGGGGTGCGGTCCTGGATCAGCCCAAGATCGCCGTGCCCTCCGAGGCGAAGCACGAGTCGAAGACCAACTTCCGTTTCTACGACAACCGCCAGAAGTATTTGCTGTTCGTCAGCACCTGCAGCGAGAAGTGGGTGGTCGCGCAGCGCGTTGGCATGGAACTCGCCAATATCCATCCGCGGCCCCCCGCGGTCAGGGTGTTCGATGCGGGCGTCGGCGACGGCACGGTGCTCGCCCGGGTGTTGCGCGCCATGCACCAGCGCTATCCGACGATGCCCTTCCACATCGTGGGCAAGGAAATCAGCCTGGAGGACGTCCGGCTCGCTCTCGATCGCATGCCGGACCGCTTCTTCGAGCACCCCGCGACGGTGCTCGTCATGACCAATCTCTACTACTCGGAAGCTCCCTGGCTCACGCCGAAGTCGGTCACCGCCGCCACGAGTCTCGTCTGGAAAGAGGTCGCGCTTACCGGAGCGACCTCCAGCGAGTTCGAACAGCAGATCATCGACCTGCAGCCGTTCCTGAACGAGCACTGGCGCGCCTCGGTGAGCAAGACGAGTGGCAATCCCGCGTATGCGAAGCCGGTGGTGCTGGTGTTCTACCGGGAAGATCACAAGTTCCTTCTCGACCAGGTGTTACCGCGCCGCGGCGCCGCCCGCGCCGACTACGACCTGGTCATAGCCTCGCAACCCTACCGTGCCCGCGCCTCGGCCGAGTTCAAGGCGTCCAAGGTCCTGGCACCGCTCGCTCGGAGCCTAGCGCCGGGCGGGCGGATGATCGCGATCCATTCCCACGGCCGGGACCCGGGGCTCGAGATCGTGCAGCGCGTCTGGCCGGGAGAAAATCCGTTCCAGACCGATCGCCACTCGCTCCTGAAGGCCACCCGCGCCGCGCTCGGGGCAGACGGCCGCGACCTCAACTTCAACGCCTACGCCGACAACCGCTCGATATTCCGCTACGAGATGCACACGCTCCCGGAGGAAATCAGCGATGCGATCGGCACCTCGACCCTTCTCGCCGCGTGGAACGCCGCCGTTTACGTGGCGCAGATCGAGGATCAGCGCCTGGGCGAGGTCATGGGAGACCGCGGATATCTCGAGGCCACGCAGGAGGTGCTACGTCGCCACAAGGGCCTGTGGTTCCTCGACGAGTCCTACGTGATCTCGCGCAAGCGCGACTGAGGCGCATGCAAGCGGACTTGACCGTGGAGCCTGACACCGCAGCCCGACTCGTCGGCGCATTGCAGGAGGATGAGCGCCGCAGCATTCCGGCTCTGCTAGCCGGGGCCTCGCTCGAATTGTCATCTCGGGATCCGGCGGAGATCGATGAGTGCGCTGCTTTGCTGGACCCGGGGACGGCGGTTTACATCAGCATGCCGCCGGGACAGACCTACCACGGAAACGTCGCCCTCGCCGCGCGGCTGAGACGAGCCGGCTTTCGCCCGGTTCCCCACGTCGCGGCGCGCCGGATCGCCAGCCGCGATGCGCTCGGGGAGTACCTTGCACGCGCTGCGGGCGAGGCGGGAGTTGACAGCGCCCTTGTGATCGCCGGCGACAGCGACCGGCCGAGCGGGCCGTTCGATTCAAGCCGCGCTCTGCTCGAAACCGGTCTGTTCCAGCGTCACGGAGTTGTGCGCATCGGGGTAGCGGGCTACCCCGAAGGTCACCCAAGGATAGCGGAAACGGCCCTCGAGACCGCGCTCACCGCGAAGAAAGTCCTCGCCCGAGGGGCGGGTCTCGATCTGCAGGTCGTGACGCAGTTCTGCTTTGAGTCGGAGCCGATTCTCGCGTGGGCCGCGAAGATGAAAGGGCACGGGCTGCCGGTTCGCGTCGGGCTCCCGGGCCCCGCGAGCCTGCCGCGGCTGTTGCGATTCGCGGCGCTTTGCGGGATCGGAAATTCGGTCCGCGCCCTCAAGACGCGACCCCGGGCGATTACGCGTCTTCTGGTTGAAGCAGGCCCGGAGGCCGTTGTGAGGGACATTGCCCGTCCACGCGGTGCGGTGATCGCCGGAGTCCATTTTTTCTGCTTCGGCGGCCTTTTGAGGACCGCGCGCTGGCTGCGAGCGGTGCGTGAAGGGCGGTTCGAACTGACCCCCGACGGCGGTTTTCGGGTCGGGGCCGCCTGAGTCCTGCGGCGATCACCTACAGGATAAAGCTCACCAGGCCGAGTGAGCCGAGCTCCATCGCGTCGAGCACCGCCTCGAGCTGCGCGGGTAAGGCAGAATGTGGGCGATGGACACACAGGTACTCGTCGTCGGCGGCGGCCCGGTCGGCCTTACGCTCGCCATCGATCTCGGCAGGCGCGGCGTGCGCTGCACGTTGATCGAGCAGAAGGAAGCACCGCAGTTTCTGCCGAAGATGGAACGATGCAACGCGCGCACCATGGAAATCTTCCGGCGCATGAAAATCGCCGACAAGGTCCGCGCCGCCGGCCTGCGCGACGACATCCCCATGGACGTGTTCATCGTACTGTCGCTTGCCGAGCCACCTCTCCTGCATCTGCCCTACCCTTCGGTGAAGAGGGCGCGCGCCGAGATCCGCGCCTGCAGCGACGGGAGCATGCCGCTGGAACCGTACCAGCTCATTTCGCAGTACACGCTGGAGCCGCTGCTCAAGTCGATCGCCGAGGGGCTGTCCTCGGTGACGGTACGCTACGGTTGCCAGCTCGAATCGTTTGCCCAGGACGAGTCCGGGGTCAGCGCGCGCGTGAAGCACGCGAACGGCACGGGCGGCGCGATCGGCGCGTCGTATATGGTGGGCTGCGACGGCGGCGGGAGCACCGTGCGCAGGCAGCTCGGCATCAAGCTGCGCGGCGAATACAACATACTCGAGTTGCGCCAGGCGCTGTATCGCTGCGACGAGCTGTTCGAACGCATCCCCATCGGCAAGGGGCCAGGCAGGGGGCGCCACTATCACGTGGCCGACGGCAACAACAGCTTTCTCATCATGCAGGACTCGACCAAGCACTTCACCCTGCACGCCGTCGTCGAGAAGGACGACGACATGAAGGCGATGTTCGAGCGCACCGTTGCAATTCCGGTGAAGTACGAGATGCTCACCTGCGATCCGTGGCGGCAGAACCTGCTGCTAGCGGACCGCTATCGGGATGGCCGCGTGTTCCTCGCCGGCGACGCCGTCCACCTTGTCATACCTACCGGGGGTCTCGGCATGAACTCCGGTGTCGGCGACGCGATCGATCTTTCCTGGAAGCTCGCGGCGACTCTGCAGGGCTGGGGTGGGCCCGCGCTGCTCGATTCGTACGAATCCGAGCGGCGGCAGGTCGGCGAGCGCAACGTCGGCGCCTCGCGCTACGCTTCGCTCGGGCGGCGCAAGTGGCACGCGCAATACCGACCGAACATTCGCGAGAACACGTCCGAGGGCGCGGCCACGCGTGAGAACCTTGTGCGCGTCGCCCGCGTCGAGCAGCCCAAGTCGAACGAGATGATCGGCGCCGAGCTCGGCTACCGTTACGTCGATTCCCCGATCGTGTGCGTCATTCCCGGCGGGCCCGAGCACCTTTTCAGGGTCTATGAGCCGAGCACGTGGCCGGGAGCGCGCCTGCCGCACGTGTGGCTCGCCGACGGCACGCCGATGCAGGACCACATTCCGTACGAGGGCTACACGCTGCTGCGCCTCGGCCGCACGAACGCCGACACGTCGGCGCTGGAAAAAGCGCTGCGAGCCTCCGGCGCGCCGCTTGCCGTACTGGACATACCGGACGACGCGCCGCGCCAGGTGTACGGCCACGACCTCCTGCTGCTCCGGCCGGACCTGCACGTCGTCTGGCGCGGAAATCGCCCGCCGGAGGATCCGGGAAACGTAGCGGCAATTGCGACCGGGTACGGAGAATCCGATCGAGGGACTCAGGCGACTCTGCGATTTTCCGGTTGAGGTCGGCGCATGAACTTCACCGGCTTCGGCCTGGGCGGCAGCGGCGCGATGCCGTGCGTCTCCAGGGACAGCTCGAGCTTGCGGCCTTCGGGGTCGGCCAGCGCCGCCTCGCGCGCCTTGCGGATGGCGTCGATCCGGGCGCGGCCGTCCGGCACCGCGTCGCCCTCCACGAGCGTGTCGAGGATTCTCAGGAAGTTGCCCTTGCCGCGCTGGTGCGTTTCGCCGTAGCCCTTGATGAGCCGGCCGCACAGCGCAATTTCGAGGGCGAGACCGACGTCCCGCTTCGCCGCAGTGGCGATCGCGGCCAGCCAGCGGCCGATCAGCGCCTGCTCCTCGTGCCAGCGCGAGGTGAGAGGCCGCAGCGGCCGCAGCCATGCAAGGAAACGCAGCGCGAGAAACCCGCTGACGCTGGTCGTCTTGACGTGCATGCCGATGTTGAGCTTGTCGGCGAGGCCGCTCGCGTCGGCCAGGGCCTTCACCGGTCGGGCGAGAAAGCGCGGCAGCACCGCGGTGAACTCGTCGACACCGGGCTTCAGGAACTCGATGATGCGCACCGGCTCGTGCGGCTTCGCCTGAACCTCCCCGCGAACGCGCTCGAAACGGCTTCTGCGCGTCTTCAGGTCGGCGACGCGGATCACGTCTTCGTAGCACATCCACAGCGCGAGAAAACGACCGGTTTCGTTGGTGAGCTGGTATCCGCTTGCAGCGTGGTCGAGATTCACGATCGGCTCGAGACGGTCCAGGTAGAGCCTCGCGTAGCCGCGGTCCTGAAAGCCGGCGCAGCGCGCGGCGCCCTCTTCGAGCATGGCGCGAGTTTCCTCGGGGAAAGTCTGCCTGACGCGTTCCAAGGCACCGAGGTGCTTCTTTTCTGCAGCCGTCACATTCTTGCCCGACGCCGACCCGGCCGCGGCGTCGAATCCCGCCGCAAAGCCTCTGAGGCTCGCCTCGGCGCCTTTGCCGCCCGAACGGATCGCCGCCTCGCAATCGGCGCGCGCGAGCGGCAGCGTTCCGGAGCCGGCCACCGCCCCGAACATCACCGCGCTGATCACGGTGCCCGAAGCGCTCGCCTGCGCCTGCATGTCGAACAGGATCGCGCGCTTCGCGAGCGCCTGCGCCGCCTTGAGCACGACCTCGCTGTCGAATCGCCCGTCGCCCATCTGCATCTTCTCGGCGACGGTGTAGACGCGGTGGGTCGAGGCGATCAGCGTGGTCCGGTCGCGCGTCACGAAGCCGTTTTGCATCGCGCGTCCGGCCTCGAGCAGCTCGGAGGCGACCATGACGTCCACGTGGCAGGGTGCCGGCGTGAGCGTCATTACCGGCCGCCTGGTGCCGAGCTCGGAGATCTTCGCGGGATAGATTTCGACGTAATAGGTGGTGGCGCCGGTGCGCTGCGCCACGCCGGGAATCGAGGTGCTCTGCACCGGATAGTCGCGCGCGGTCGCGGCGGCGATGATCCAGTCGGCCAGCACGCCGCCGCCTTCGCCGCCGAGAGCGGCGATCAGGATCGCGATGGGACGTTCGGGCAGCACGTTTAGCTTCTTCCTTCGGCCGGCTGGAGCCAGCCGATGACGGTGTTGCGCAGTCGCGCAGCGAACCGGTCCAGGAAGTTCGGGTTCTGCACGATCTCGGCGCGGAAGAACGAGGGGCACAGGATCGCCGCGTGGGCAACCTCGCCGCACAGCCCGCATCCGACGCAGTCGTTGTTGACGTGCGCGACGGGGTCCACTTTGAGCGGATCGCCGGCCGCCTTGACGGTGAGCGAGGGGCAGCCGGAGAGGCGGATGCAGGAATGGTCCCCCGAGCACACGTCTTCGTCCACGCCGAAGCGCGTGCGCACCACGCGCTTGCCGGCCTTGAGGGCTGCGGCGATTTGGGGGCGGA
>VBCH01000086.1 GCA_005884455.1 Betaproteobacteria bacterium | reverse complement strand
CGGGTAGCGTGGGGAGCAGCGACGTCACCAACGTCGGTGTTTCCTGCACCACGAACAGCTTCACCGTCGGCGGAACGGTAAGCGGCCACAACGGCTCCGGCCTGACGCTCAGACTCAACGGGACCACCAACTTGCCTGTGGCCGCGAACGGGATTTTTGCGTTCGGCGCCATCGCCGACGGCTCGGCCTACAGCGTCGCGGTGTTCGTGCAGCCGCTTAACCAGAGCTGCACGGTTGCCAACGCCAGCGGCACGCTCGCCGGGGCCAACGTCACCAACGTCACGGTCACCTGCACGACCAACACCCACACGATCGGGGGCACCGTCGGCGGGCTCTCGGGTACGGGTCTGGTGCTGCAGAACAACGGGGGCGACAACCTTACCGTGTTGGCCAACGGCGCGTTCACCTTCAGCACCGCCATTGCGAGCGGCTCGCCTTATGCCGTGACAGTGCTCACGCAGCCCACCAACCCCAGCCAGACCTGCACGGTCACCAACGGCTCGGCTAGCGTGGGGAGCGGCGACGTCACCAATGTCACGGTCACCTGCGTGGCCAACACGTTTACCGTGGGCGGCACGGTCTCTGGTTTGATCGGTACAGTGGTGCTGCAGAACAACGGCGGCGACAGCCTTACGCTCTCGGCAAACGGCGGCTTCACCTTTGCTGCCGCCCTCGCCAACACCAGCCATTACGCCGTAACGGTGCTCACGCAACCCACGCGCCAGACCTGCACGGTTGCTAACGGCACCGGCACGGTCGCAGGGGCCAACGTCACCAATGTGAACCTCAGCTGCGCGATCACGCAACCCTCCACGATCACGGTCTCCATCAGTCCGAAGCTCCGCGGATTGACGACTTCGCAGACGCAGCTGTTCAACGCGACGGTGGCGAACGACTTGGGGAACGCGGGTGTCACCTGGACGAGCACCGGCGGATCCTTTGCGAACCCGACCATGACATCGGTCGCGTTCTCTTCCGCGGCAGCCGGATCGTTCACGATCACGGCGACGAGCGTCGCGGACAGCAGCAAATCGGCCTCCGCCACGATCGGCGTGACCGACCTGGCGGGCGTTTTCACGCAGCGCTACGACGCGCAGCGGACGGGACAGAACCGCCGGGAGTTTGCCCTGACCGCCGCCACGGTGACCGGTTCGACCTTCGGCAAGCTGTTCTCGTGCGCCGTGGACGCCGAGGTCTATGCGCAGCCGCTCTATGTCGCGAACGCCGCGATAGCGGCCAGCACGCACAACGTCGTTCTGGTCGCCACCCAGAACGACAGCGTCTATGCCTTCGACGCCGATGCGAAGCCTTGCGTCCAATACTGGAAGAAGAGCTTCCTCGGGACGGGCGTCACGACTGTTCCTCCTGCCGATACCGGTCAAACCGGCGACATCAACACGAAGATCGGAATCACGGGAACCCCGGTAATCGATCCCGCCACGGGCACGCTCTACGTTGTCGCTAAAACCAGGGAAACGGTCGGGACGAGGTGCTCCGTCGTTTCTCCCTGCTACTTCCAGCGGCTGCATGCGCTAGACATCGCGACCGGCGCCGAAAAATTCGGCGGGCCGGCGAACATTTCTCCAGGGATCACGGTTCCCGGCGGCGCGGTCACGAACGAACCGACCTGCTCTAGCTCGGCGGGAAACGTGCCGTTTTGCCCACTCCGGGAGAATCAGCGGCCAGGCCTGTTGTTGCTAAACGGGAAGGTGTACGTCGCCTGGGCGTCGCACGGAGACCAGGACCCCTACCACGGTTGGGTGATCGGCTTCAGCGCGGCCGATCTTACGCAGGCGCCGGTTCTCTTCAACACGACACCGGACGGCATTCGTGGCGGGATCTGGATGACCGGTACGGGTCCGGCCGCCGATGGCGGCGGAAACATCTACGTCATCTCGGGCAACGGAACATTCGACACGGCAGCCCCGCGCACCAACTACAGCGACAGCTTCATCAAGTTGAGCACGGCCACCGGGCTGTCGGTCGCCGATTTCTTCACGCCGGCGAATCAATCCTTTCTCGATTCGAACGACTTTGACGTGGGGTCCGGAGGCGCAATCGTCCTGCCGGATTCCGCCGGATCGCCGGCGCACCCGCATTTGCTCATCGGGGGTGACAAGCAGGGAGTTCTTTACGTGATCGACCGCGACAACATGACCGGATTCAATGCGCGCGGCGACCAGATCCTTCAGACGGTGCCTATCACCGCGGGCCCCGCCTGCATCATATGCGGCATCTTCTCGACGCCTGCTTTCTGGGAAGGAAAACTCTACGTGGCCGCGATCGGCGACGTCCTGAAGCAGTACACGGTCGCCAACGGCGTCCTCTCCGCTTTGCCGGCGCTCCAGGCAAGCGACATGCTCGGCTTCCCCGGGGCGTCGCCCGCGGTTTCCTCCAACGGCGCGGCGAACGGCATCGTCTGGGTATTGGATACGAGCAACAACGGCACTCCCAACCCCGGCTTGACCAGCGCACCGGCGATTCTCTTCGCCTACGACGCGACAAACCTGAACAAGCTGTTCAGCAGCCCGACGAGTGGAGCGGGGGCCGCGGGCAACGCCGTAAAATTCGCCGTGCCGACGGTCGCCAACGGCAAGGTCTACGTGGGCACGCAGGACGAACTGAGCGTGTTTGGCCTTCTGCCGAATTGACGATCCCGGCCGGGATCGTCGCCCTCAGTGCGAGCGGCGCCCGCCGATGGCTTGGCGCCGCGTTTTGGTCTGGTTTGTCGCGCGCGGTGATGTCCTGGTTGCGCGCCTCACGCGGCGCAGGTAGCTCAGCACGGGGGGTGCGAGATCGCTGGCGTCTCCAGCGAGTTCCACTCCATGCGTGAAGCGGCCGAAAAGATAGGCCACGCCCAAACCGATCACAGGCCACGCGACCAGTACCGCCACCCATGTGATCCAACTCATAAGCTCACCCCTTTTTGACCGGGACGCTACCGAGTGGCTTTGACGATACCACGAAGTTGCGGTGTAGCAAAGAAAAGTGTGGCGCGCGGGCTGCTTTCTTGATCTTGCGGCCGAATGCACGGGCAAAAAACGGGAAAGCACGCGACCTGTCTCCTGCAGGCGACAATTTCGTCAGGCAAGTCGCTACAAGGATTGTCGGGTTAACCCGATGGCGTGCCGTTGAAGGCGAAATTGCGCCGGGGCCGCACAGGCAGCGCACGTCCCGGACCCAAAAAAAAGGCCCGGAGATTCCCGGGCCTGTCCCGGCACCAGCATTCTGTTCAGTCGGCTTTCTCGGCCTCCGGCAACCGGGGACGCGGGCTGTGAATTTCTCCGCGGCTCCTGCGGCTCAGTAGTACATCTCCGGCATCGGCTGGACTTCCTTGGCCTGATTGACGAACTGTTCCGGGAAATAGCCGGCGGGGCTGGCGGAAGTCGCGACCACGCTGGGGGTCGGAACGCCGGGGGTCGCTGCCGCCGGGGCCAGCAGAGCCGCCGCTGCCGCCACTAGGACGGCGCAGATAGCGATCGCGGTGACGGCGAAGAAAGCGGACTCGCCGGAGAGGTTTTTGCGGTTGATCATGGTGGTCTCCTTTGTCTCGTTTCCGGGCTGGCGGAAGTCGCCTGCCCCATGGAGACCACTCTAGGCTTCCGCTCGCCGGTCCTCTCCGTCGCCTGACACAAGGGTCTTGTGCCGGATGCACATTTCGGCGGCCGGCGACGATGCGGGGGCCCTCACCAGTGCGGCGGGAGCTTCCTGTGAACCGTAATCTGCTTGGAATCGACCGAAATGTAGCCGCCCGCCGTGAGGTCCTTGACGATGCGGTTCACCATCTCGCGCGACCCGCCGATTCGTGCGGCGATATCGTGCTGGGTGAGGCGCTCGGGCACCACGCGCATGCCCTTTTGCTCGACCGCGTTCTCGTCGATGAACTTGGCGAACCGGCCGTAGACGTCTTTCAGGGCGAGGTCGAGAACCTTCTGGGTGAGGGTGCGCACCTTGCCGATGAGCATGCGGATCAGGTGGCGCGCGAATGCCGGGTTGCGGTCGAGCAGTCCCTCGATGTCGCCGCGCGGAATCACGAAAAAGCGGCACGACTCGAGAGTCATGATCGAAGCGGAACGCGGGCCCCCGTCGAGCACCAGCTCGCCGAAGTAGTCGCCCACGCCGATCGTGCTGAGCACCACCTCCCTGCCGTCCTCCTCGCTCACGAACGCCTTGACGCGTCCCGAGAGCAGGATGTAGAGGGAGTCGGTCTCGTCGCCTTCGCTCACGACGACCGCATTCTTGGAAAATGAGCGCACGGCGCCGTGGGGCGCGAGCGCGCGCAACGCGCTCTCGTCGAGATTGGCGAACGGACCGACTGCCTGCGACATGGCGTCCCCCCCGGTTGGCACAGCGCTAAACGAAATTCTGGCATGGCCAAAGGCGACCCGCCACGGTATCGGCTCCCGGAATGGTGCAAGCGCGTCGCTTGCTGCACTGCGGCAGTGCATAAGGGCCCCCCCGCATCATGCGGAGATCGAGGCTTCTTCATATCAATCCGTCACATAACCAAAAACCTGGCGGTTGGCATGGCGCTTGCGGTTCTTTCCTTGAACACCCAAGGAGAGCACAGGCCATGTACTCCGAAACGATCGAGGGATTTTCGAAAGCCGCAGAAAAAAAACTCACCTCGATGCGCAAGCATCCGGGCGGATTTTTCGTTTCCAGCATGCTCGCCGGCGCCTATGTCGGCGTCGGCATTCTTCTCATCTTCACCCTCGGCAGCCAAGTCCCCAAGGAATTCCAGAAACTAGTGATGGGGGCGACGTTCGGCATCGCGCTGACGCTGGTGGCGATCGCCGGGTCCGAGCTTTTCACCGGCCACACCATGTTCATGGCCTTGCGCAGATTCAATGGCACGGGGACCTTGGGGGATATCGCAAGCTCATGGGGAATGACGTGGGCGGGAAATCTCGTCGGCTCCGTGGCGCTGGTGACGCTGTTCGCCGCGGGCGGCGGCGGCGGACTGCTTTCGACTCCCGACACTCTGGTCATGAAGGTGGCGGCATTCAAGATGAACGATTCGGGCTTGAGCCTGTTCGCGCGCGCGATCCTGTGCAACTGGCTCGTGTGCCTCGCGCTGTGGATGGCGGCCCGGGTCAATTCCGATTCCGCGAAGTGCATCGTCATCTGGTGGTGCCTGCTCGCGTTCATTGCCTGCGGATTCGAGCACAGCGTCGCAAACATGACCGTGCTCAGCCTCGCGCTCGCCGGCAACCATCCGGAAACGGTGTCGTTCGGCGGCGCGGCCTGGAACCTCCTCTGGGTTACGCTCGGCAACGCCGTCGGAGGGGGAGTATTTGTCGCCGGCGCTTACTGGGTCGCGACCAACGGATTTCCCGGGAAGGTCGACGCACGCGACGAGGCAACTCCGGCGCCGGCCAACTCGAAGTAAGTGGATTTCACCGAAGAACAGAAGCTCTACCTTGACGGCTTCGGCCGCGGTCTCGCCGCGGCGCGGGGGGCACAGCCCGCACCGAGCAACGCCGAGCCCGCGGGCCCGGAGCGCATCCATTTCGCCGCGCAGAACCGGGTCCTCGCCGCGG
>VBCH01000195.1 GCA_005884455.1 Betaproteobacteria bacterium | reverse complement strand
CTTCGGTGCCGCCCAGCCGGATGTAATCCGCGTGGCGCATCGCCACGAGTTTCTTAGGGTCGCGCGCGATCAGATCGAGGAACTTCCTGTCCCATTTCTCGTTGTTGAAGCCGGCGCGCTCCCCGTTCATCTGGTGCGAGAGTCCTCCGGTGCCGACGATGACCACTTTCAGGTCCTCGGGATACGAGAGCACGGCGCGACGCACGGCCTGCCCGAGCTTCCAGCAGCGTGCGGGCGTGGGAATCGGATGCTGGAGCACGTTGATCTCGATCGGCACGATCTTCCCGGGCCAGCCGGGCGAGGGCGGCCAGAACATGGTGAGGGGCGACTGCACGCCGTGGTCGATCGGCAGGTCCTGAAAAACGGAGATGTCGAACTCGTCGTTCACCAGCGCGTCGGCCATGTGGCGCGCGAGGCCGGCGTGGCCCTTCAAAGGCGGAACGGCGCGCGGCCCCAGGCCTTCGTCCGCGATCGCGTACTCAGCGCCCACGCCCAAAGCGAAAGTCGGGTAGTGATCGAAGAAAAACGTGGTCGCGTGATCGTTGTAGAAGAACACGAGCACGTCGGGCTTCCTCTGCGCGAGCCAGGTTTTGACCGGCTCATAGCCGCTGAAAAGCGGAGCCCAGTCGGGGTCGTTCTGCTTGTTGCGGTCGTAGGCGCCGCCGATCGTGGGGACGTGCGAGGTGCCGATGCCGCCGAGGATCTCTGCCATGGATCAAGTTCCGGGGGAATGATGAGCCGAGTACATTGTCACGTTGCGCGCACGAATTATCGCCTGTCCGGGCTGGCATAGCGCTTTCCTGACAGGAGGTGTCGGGTTTCCCCGATGGCGGCAAGCGGCCGCGAGGCATATCGTTGATCGGGCTCGCCTTCTTGGTGAGGCACGTACCGCTTCCAAAAAAAAGGATCTCCAATGCCGAAGTTTGCTGGTGTCATCGGGGCCGGCGCCCTGGCCTTCTTGGTCGCGGGCGGAGCCTCGGCGCAAGCCGAGCGCCTGACTCTGGGGGTGTTTCCCGGTCTGGACGCCGCCGAATCCTTCGAGATACTCGATCGCTACATGCCGCTCGCCCAGTACCTGCAGGCCAAGAGCGGCGCCGTGATCATGCTGGTTCCGGTGAAAGTCCCCGGCGCCGCGATACAGCGGATGATCGAGGACGGAAAGAGCTACAAGCTCTTTTTCGGTCCGCCGGTCTTCGCCGCCGAAGCCATCAAGAAGGCCGATTTTGTCACGCTCGCCGTGGAGCAGGAAAAAATCAGCGGCGTCTTCGTCGTGAAAACGCGCAGCAAGCTGCAGACGGTCCGGGACGTGACTCCGAGCACGCACGTAGCGATGCCCTCTCCGAAGCTGCTCCTCGCGATCCTGGCCCTCGCCACTTTGCGCAACGAGGGGATCGCCCTGAAGCCCGAGGCGCGCCGCCACCTCGACTCCGCGGAAGGCATGTTGCTCGCTCTCGACAACGGGCTGGTGGACGTCGCGGTCATGCGCGACCGCTTGGGGCGAAAGATCGCCGCCGAGAAGCCGTCGGATTATCGCATCCTGGGACAAACGCTCGAAGGCCCGGGATTCGCGCTGATCGCCCACCGGTCGGTTTCCGAGCCGCTGCGTGCGAAACTGCGTCAAGCCGTGATCGCCCTCAACAACGATCCATCTCCTCTGGCGGTGCAGACGCGCGGGCGCTTGAGGACCAGTCCCTTCCTTCCGGGGCAGGACGGAGAGTTCCTCGCATTGCAGAAGATGATGGACACTCCAACCTCGGGCAAGTGAGGCGACTACCGTCAAAGCGCTTTGGATCCTACGCGACGGCGACGGGGATCTTGAAATCCTTGATGCGTTTCTCCCATTCCGCCGGGCCGGTCTGGTGCACGGAGCAGCCCTTCGCATCGACGGCGACGGTGACCGGCATGTCCTTCACCTCGAACTCGTAGATCGCCTCCATGCCGAGATCGCCGAAGGCGAGCACCCTGGATTTCCGGATCGCCTTGGCGACGAGGTAGGCGGCCCCGCCCACGGCGATCAGCGAGGCCGCCTTGTGCCTGCGGATCGCCTCGAGCGCCGCGGGGCCGCGTTCGCCCTTGCCGATCATCGCGATGAGGCCGGTTTGCCCGAGCATGGTCTCGGTGAACTTGTCCATGCGCGTCGCCGTCGTGGGGCCCGCGGGGCCGACGACTTCGTCGCGCACCGGATCGACCGGGCCCACGTAGTAGATCACGCGGTTTGTGAAGTCCACCGGGAGCCTTTCGCCTTTGGCGAGCATCTCGGCGATGCGCTTGTGCGCGGCGTCGCGGCCGGTAAGCATTCTTCCCGACAGGAGGAGCGTCTCGCCGGGCTTCCACTTCGCGACTTCCGCGCGCGTGAGCGTGTCGAGATTCACGCGCCTGGACTGCGCGGCTGGAGTCCAGGTCACGTTCGGCCAGTCCTCCAGGCTCGGCGCTTCGAACTCCGCGGGTCCGGAGCCGTCGAGCGCGAAGTGGAGATGCCGGGTCGCGGCGCAGTTCGGGATCATCGCGATCGGTTGCGACCCCGCATGCGTCGGGTACGTCCTGATCTTGACGTCGAGCACGGTGGAGAGGCCGCCGAGTCCTTGCGCTCCGATGCCGAGCCGGTTCACCTTCTCGTAGAGCTCGATGCGCAGCTCCTCGTGCGCGTCGCGCGGCCCGCGCGCGAGCAGCTCGTGCATGTCGATCGGCTCCATGAGCGACTCCTTCGCCATCATCATGGCTTTCTCGGCCGTGCCGCCGACTCCGATCCCGAGCATGCCCGGCGGGCACCAGCCCGCTCCCATCGTGGGCACGGTCGCGAGCACCCAGTCGACGATCGAGTCCGAGGGGTTCAGCATTGCGAACTTCGACTTGTTCTCGGAACCTGCGCCTTTCGCGGCCACGTCCACCGCGACGGTATTTCCCGGCACGATCTCCATGTGGATCACCGCCGGGGTGTTGTCCTTCGTGTTCCTGCGGCCGAAGACCGGATCCTCGACGATTGACGCGCGCAGCTTGTTGTCCGGATGCAGGTAGGCGCGGCGCACGCCTTCGTTCACCGCGTCGGCGACAGAGCCCTTGAAACCGTCCAGGCGCACGTCCATGCCGACTTTCAGGAACACGTTGACGATGCCCGTGTCCTGGCAGACCGGCCGGCGGCCTTCGGCGCACAGGCGCGAGTTGCTGAGGATTTGCGCGATGGCGTCTTTCGCCGCCGGCGACTGCTCGCGCTCATAGGCGCGCGCGAGGTGCTGGATGTAGTCGCGCGGATGGTAGTAGCTGATGTACTGCAGCGCGTCGGCGACGCTCTGGACCAAGTCTTCCTGTCTGATGACGGTCATGTCGAATCCCGGCCTGGAACGATGCGGCAAGACCACAAGTATACCCATGGCGATTTCGTCCGCGTGGAGGTGTCGCGGTGTTGAGACAGGTCCAAGAGCTGCGAAATCAGGCCACTAGTCGATTCATTGCATTTCCGCGTCGTCCCGCGGCGACATTTCCCCGCGCGGACTTTTCTCCATCGACGCGCTAATTACCTGATGCGGCGTGAACAAATCCTGATGGCACGGGTGTTGCGAGTACGCTGCCGCCGCTTGGACAAATGGATGCACGAGTGAAGGCGTTGCGAGATCACCGTCCGCCTCAATTCCTCCCTCCCTCCTAGGCGGACGGGCTAGGGCCCGCAGGACATCGACCTCCTGCGGGTCTTTTTTTCGGCGTTTGCGAGATGCGATTACCTTGTTGCGAGGCCCGCGCCGGGGCCGGTAATATCAGCACTTCCACCGGGGGGATCTGCAAATGGCTGACGCAACGATCGAGTCCGTGCTCCAGGAGGACCGGCTGTTCCCGCCGTCTCCGGAGTTCGTCAAGCAGGCCAACGTATCCGGCGCCGCGGCCTACCAGGCACTGTGCGACGAGGCCGACCGGGATTTCGAAGGGTTTTGGGGCCGGCTCGGCAAGGAGCACGTGCTCTGGAACAAGCCGTTCACCCGGGTGCTCGACGAATCGAACGCGCCCTTCTTCAAATGGTTTCACGACGGCGAGCTGAACGCGTCGTACAACTGCCTCGACCGGCACCTGAAGACTCAAGGGCACAAGACGGCGATCATATTCGAGGCAGACGACGGCAAGGTCACGAGAATCACATACAAGCAGCTCTACCACAAGGTCTGCCAGTTTGCGAACGCGCTGAAGGCTCTCGGGATCAAAAAAGGCGAGCGCGTCATCATCTACATGCCGATGTCGATCGAGGTGGTGACGGCGATGCAAGCTTGTGCCCGGATCGGCGCGACGCACTCGGTGGTGTTCGGCGGTTTCTCGGCGAAGAGCCTTCAGGAGCGCATTATCGACGCGGGGGCGGTGGCGGTGATCACCGCCGACGGGCAGATGCGCGGCGGCAAGGAAATCCCGCTCAAGCCCGCGGTGGACGAGGCCTTCGCGCTGGGCGGCTGCGACGCCGTGAAGAACGTCGTCGTGTACCAGCGCACCGGGACGAAAATCGACATGCAAAGCCAGCGCGACAAGTGGTGGCACGACGTGATCAAGGGCCAGGCCGATACCTGCGAGCCGACCTGGGTAAACGCCGAGCACCCGCTGTTCATCCTGTACACGTCGGGCTCGACCGGCAAGCCGAAGGGCGTGCAGCACTCTACCGGCGGCTACCTGCTGATGACGATCGTCACCATGAAGTGGGTGTTCGACTACAAGCCCACGGACGTATTCTGGTGCACCGCGGACGTCGGCTGGGTGACCGGGCACAGCTACTGCACCTACGGCCCGCTCGCGGTCGGCGCGACCGAAGTGATGTTCGAAGGCGTGCCGGTGTGGCCTGACGCCGGGCGCTTCTGGAAAATGATCCAGGACCACAAGGTGACGGTGTTCTACACCGCGCCCACCGCGATCCGCACGCTCATCAAGGCGGGCGGCGAGCTTCCCAAGAAATACAATCTGAAATCGCTGCGCATCCTCGGCACGGTCGGCGAGCCGATCAACCCCGAGGCGTGGATGTGGTACTACAACACCGTCGGCGACAAGCGCTGCCCGATCGTCGACACCTGGTGGCAGACCGAAACCAGCAGCCATCTGATCACGCCGCTCCCCGGCGTGCATGCCTTGAAGCCGGGCTCCTGCACCATGCCGCTGCCCGGGATCATGGCGGCGATCGTCGATGAAACCGGCCACGACGTCGAGAAGGGCAAGGGCGGAATCCTCGTCATCAAGCGCCCGTGGCCGGGAATCATCCGCACCATCTGGGGCGATCCGGACCGCTTCAAGAAAAGTTACTTTCCCGCGGACTTCAAGGGCAAGTACTACCTCGCCGGCGACGGCGCCAGCCGCGACATGGACGGTTACTTCCGCATCATGGGCCGCATCGACGACGTGCTCAACGTTTCCGGCCACCGCCTGGGCACGATGGAAATCGAGTCCGCGCTCGTCGCGAACACCAAGCTCGTTGCCGAAGCCGCCGTGGTCGGCCGGCCAGACGAAATGACGGGTGAGGCGGTGTGCGCGTTCGTCGTGTTGAAAGGCCCGCGACCTTCGGGCGACGAGGCGAAGAAAGTCGCGCAGGAGCTTCGCGACTGGGTCGGCAAGGAAATCGGCGCGATCGCCAAGCCCAAGGACATCCGCTTCGGCGACAACCTGCCCAAGACGCGCTCCGGGAAAATCATGCGGCGCCTGCTGCGCTCGATCGCCAAGGGCGAGGAGATCAACCAGGATGTCTCGACTCTGGAGAATCCCGGGATCCTGGAACAGCTCAAGCAGTCCACCTAGCAGGCGGGTCGCGCTCTCCGGCGCGCTCGCGTAAAATCCCCGGCTCGAACGGAGAGGTGGATGAGTGGTTTAAGTCGCACGCCTGGAAAGCGTGTTTAGGTTAATAGCCTAACGCGGGTTCGAATCCCGCCCTCTCCGCCACCATATAGAATCAACCTTCGACAGCCGGGAGCCGCCATGATTCGACGCCTTGCGACCCGCGCCTTTCTCTCCCTAATCGGACTCGCGCTCGCGGCGCCTGCGGCCCACGCGGTCACGCTGGTGACGGAGGAGAACCCGCCATTCAACTACACCGAGGGGGGGAAAGTAGTGGGGTTGTCGACCGAGATCGTGGCCGAACTCGGCAAGCGCAGCGCCATCCCCCTGCAGATCCAGTCCATGCCCTGGGAACAGGCTTATATCGCCGCGCAGCGCGACAAGGAAACCTGCATCTACTCGGCCGCGCGCCTGGAAAATCGCGAGCGGCTTTTTTTCTGGATCGGCCCGATCGCCACGAACAGATGGGTGCTGATCGCCAAGAGCGATTTCGCCGGCAGCGTGAAAATCGTGGAGGATGCACGCAAATACCGGGTGGGTGTGGTCGCCAAGGACGCCAAGATCGAATTTCTCATGAGCAAGGGCGTTACCGATCTGCGCGAGGTCAGCGAGGATAGCCTCAACCCGCCCCGGCTGGTGCTGAACCGGGATGATCCCAACCGCATCGACCTGTGGGCGACGAGCGCGTACGGCGCGCGCACGACCGCTGCGCGCGCGAAGGTGAAGGACCTCAAGCTGGTCCTCACCCTGCACGCTGTTCCCCTTTATCTCGCTTGCGGCCGGAATGCCTCGCCCCAGACGGTGCAGGCCCTGAGCCAAGCATTCGAACGGGCCACCAGGGACGGCACGTCGGAGCCCAGCCCAACTTCAGTGATCGCGAAACATCCAGGACGTGGGGCTGCGCGAGCATCAGAAGTTGCTCGCGTGCGAGCAAGCGGTAGCCGGTAAGTGCCGACAGCAGATGGACCGGGCCCAGCGGCACCCGTAGCATCCGGATGCTGCGCACACCGAGTTCCGATGCAATCTCCCCGATCCACTGTGAGATGGATAGCGGTGATGGCGCACCCGCATTGAAAAAACCCGTCGCGCGAACCCGAGTGACCAATTCGACCAATGCCGCTACATCGCCCACATGCACCATGTGCGTCGGCACATTTCCCAGTCCCGGGAAGGCGACGAACCCGCCGCTCTGGATCGAACGCACGAAGCCGCGGAACAAGCCTTCCCGGCCGGGGCCGCCGATGATGCAAGGCACCACGGTAGCCCAATCGTCGAGCAGGGCAGCTACCGAGCGCTGCGCGGCAAGCTTGGATTCGCTGTAGACGCCCTGTCCCTGCATCGGGCTGCTCGGCGAATAGGACGGAGCGCCGCATTGCCGGTACATCATGCTTGTCCCGACGTTCACAAAGTGCACGGCCTTGCCGGAATACCGTTCGGCGAGCAGCCGGGTTGCCGTCGCGTTGTTCCGGTCAAAGAACAGTCGCCGATTCCAAAACGGCAGATCGCCCGATACATACTGTACCGCGGCCGCGTGCACCACTACTTCCACCGGCGGAAGTTTTTTCGCGAATTCAGCCTCGGCCAGGTCTCCCCGGATATGAACAGCGCCATGACGGTCTGTCGTCACCACGTCATGGCCTGCGTTTCGCAATACGCTCGTACACGCGCGGCCCAGGAAACCGGCTGCACCTGTCAGAAGAATCTTCATCCTTGCGCGGGAAACACCAGCGACTTGATGACGACCGGCACGGCGCCCGAGGTCTCGAGCAGCGCACCGATGTCGATGAAGTCGAATTCTTTCAGTACGATCCCGTCGATCGAGACGATCGGGTTGGAGAGCCGGGTTTCCTCGCGGCAGTGGATCCCGATCAGTCCCCCAACGTCGCCGTCACCGACCAGGATAAGCGGCAGCCCCCGTTTCAGGACGTTCGCCAGGCCCGCCGCGATTCCCCGGCAGAAGGCGTCCAGCCGCGCGTACGTCGCCGAGCCCTTCCAACGGTAACACAGCGCCACCGCCCGCTCCCCGGAGTCGAGATCGAGCCGGCGCAGCGCGGCTCCGACCGACTCGGATATCGCCTCCATCGCGAGCGTCTCGGCCTCGAGCGGCAGGCTCGGCGTGACGACCGGCACGTTTTTCAGGGGGAGCACGGTTTGCGGCGCGACGAAGATGGTGCTGCCGCTCACCTGGATCGTGTACTGGGAGGCGCCGATCACCGTAGCGCGGATCCCTTCGTCGGAAGGCTCGATGCGCGGTCCCCAGGTCTTGAATCGCGCAAGGATCGCGCGGGCGAGCGCCGGGCCGAGATCGCCGAAGGCCCGGTCTTCGCGCCCGTAGATGTATTCGGAAATGCCGCCGGAGAAGCTGACCACGTCCGGCTTGCGCCCGCTGCGCAAGGGGTGGAGCCGCAGCAAGGCCGCCGTGCCGGCGTCGAGAGCGCGCTGGCTGACGGCCTCGAACAAACGGTCGGCCATGCGCTCGACCATCGCGTTCAAGCGCCTCGCGTCGGGTTTCCCGCCTATTTCCAGGAGGAGCCCGACCTCGGCGGCGAATCGCCGGCCGGCCTCCTCGATGCGTGCCAGACGTCCCTCGGTGTCGAAGGAGACGATGCGGGCCCCGACGTCGACCGCGGTCAGGTCGGCGATTTCGCCGGCCTCGCACACGGCGATCTTGGAAGTCCCGCCGCCGATGTCGACGTTCATGACGCGGGCGGATTCCCGGATCGAGCGCGCGCACGCGCCCGATCCGAAGGCGGCGAGGGTGGCTTCGAGCGCGTCGCCTGCGCTCACCGAAACGAACTTGCCGGCCTGGGAGGCGAACAGCTCGCCGATCGCGCGGGCGTTGCTGCGCCGGACGGCGACGCCCGTGAGGATCAGGGCGCCCGTGTCGATCGCCTTGGGGTCGACTGCGGCGAGCTGGTATTGCCTTTCGATGAAGCGCCCGAGCTCCGCAGCGTCGATGGTCGCGTCGCCGGAATACGGAGTGAGAAGAACCTCGGATTCGTGAACGACCTTGCGCTCGGACACGACGTAGCGGTTGTCGAGCCGCTCGAGCACGAGGCGTGAGAAGACGAGGTGCGAGGTGGAGGAGCCGATGTCGACGCCGACGCTCGTGAGGCGGATCTCGTCCTCGATCTCGAGGCTGCGCCTGACGTTGCTGAAAAAGATCCTGCCGCCCGGTTCCCCGCTCATGCTGGAGCCGGGTTACTTCGTCTCCGGCGCGACGTACCAGCCAGGGTCCATGCGGTTTGGCACGCTGCTCTTCGCGAGCGTTTCCCCGTATTCCTTGCGGATGTACGGGTCCTCCATCCAGTACGGAATGGAGGTTCCGCCGTCGGGAATGTCGATGGCGGTGTAATCGGTGTGCTTCTCGCCCGGCGCGCCGGGATCGCGTCCGGGGTTGTGCGGGCCGAACCAGGCGGTCAGGCGGAACGGGTCCTTGGAGACGCTGAAATGCTGGTGGTACCAGCGTGCGCCGCCGGGCGCCGCCGACACCATGCCGACCGGCTCGTAGTCGACGCGCTTTACTTCGTCCATGTGGCCGTCCTTCCACGGCGTGACGCCGATCCGCTCGGGCCACGTATACGTATAGCCCTGGCCCTTGACGCAGATAAGCACGGCGGCCGAGGTATGCGCATGTCCCTTCGAGTAGCGGCCGTTCTCGTGCTGGCCGATCCAGAAATAGAAGCAGTTGTCGGTCATGAACGGCTCGACGCGCCGCCATCCCGGGGAGCGTCTGTTGTCCAGGGGAAGATCGCAATCCACGATATCGGGGATAAAGTTCGTGCGCCGCATCGCGAGGCCGCGCACGGGATCGGGCTCGATATCGTCCTTGGGCTTGAAGAAATCGTCCGCACCGTTGAAGCGGTCGCGGAACACGAAAGGATTGTTGAACACCGCGCTCACGTTGTTGATCATGTTGAGCACGTTCGGCGCCGTGGTGCCCGCGAGCAGCAGCGCGCCGCC
>VBCH01000194.1 GCA_005884455.1 Betaproteobacteria bacterium | reverse complement strand
TTCAATCCCAGGCTGATAAAAGGCTCCATCACCGCCGCCGCGCGGTACCTGCGGTCCCTGAGACCCTCCCAGCGCTTGTACGGCAGGCTGCCGTTCTGGATCCTGACGTGCTCGCGTCCCACGGCGCTCTCCAGCATCTGCAGCGTCGTGTAGTGCGATCCGGTGAGCTCCTGCACCACCACGGGAACGTCGGCCAGGTCGCGCGGAGTCTGCAGCTTTTCGTCGAAAGTCAGGATCGCCTGCGCGGCGACTGCGGCGCGCAGGGCCGCGATGCTGCCGCCGCGCTTGCCGCGCTCCAGGCGATCGATGCTCGCCCACTCGCAGACGTTGTAGCTGTCGGCCGAGCCACATTCGAACATCTGCTCTTTCAAGCGCGACAGGACCGGCTTCTCCGCGCTGTCCCTCTCGCGGTCGGCGTAGGTCGCCGAGAAGCTCACGTCCAGCCCCGCCTTCTCGAACAGGCCTTCCTCGATTCCGACGATCACCGGCAAGTCGAACACCGGGTTGTTGGGCGCAATCCTTACAGCGGGTCGGGTCGCAGATGCCATGGATTTCCCCTTGCGATTGTGAGGCCCGCCGTGTCGGCGGAGCAAGTGCGGATAGGATACTACGGCCGAGCCTCGCGGCTCAACCGGCGCCGAGGAGAGCGAGAACGCCGAGGAGCGCAAAGCTCGCCGCCGCGACCCGGTGCATCGTCCTCGCCGGCACCCGCCTGAGAACGCGCTCGCCGAAGTACACCGCCGGGACGTCGGCGAGCATCATGCCGAGGGTCGTGCCGGCGACGACCGCCGCAATCGAGGCGTAGTGCGCGGCGAGGGCCGCGGTGGCGATCTGCGTCTTGTCGCCCATCTCCACGAGGAAGAAGGCGAGGAGCGTCGCGGCGAACGCGCCGAGGCGCGCGCTTTGCGGCTTTTCCTTTTCCAGTTTGTCCGGAATCAGCGTCCACGCCGCCATGGCGAGGAACGACAAGCCCAGGACCCAGCGCAGCGCCTCCGGGCCGAGCGCCGCCGCGACGCCTGCTCCGAGCCAGGCCGCGAGAGCGTGGTTGGCGAGCGTCGCTGCGAGAATTCCCAGGATCACCGGAGCCGGGCGCCGGTAGCGCGCCGCTAGGACGAGCGCGAGCAGCTGCGTCTTGTCCCCGATTTCCGCGAGGGCGACGATTCCGGCCGAAACGAGAAACGCTTCCAGGATTTTCTCCGCGGCTAGCCGTCCGCTCGACAACCAACTCGGAAAGCGAAAGTCAGCTACTCGCCAATGAGGACGCGGATTGTATAGGCGGCGGCACGCGCGGCGCAAACACCCGACTGCCGGGAGAAGCCGTGCGTACCAGGAATAAACCCGCGGCGGGCCCGGTCTTGCATCGAGCTTGCGGCGCAATTCAGGCGCGCCGAACGTTATTTCGTTCCAACTATCGAAATGGAGATTCACATGAAACGCATCATTCGGACGCTTGCCATGCTGACGCTTTCCACGGCCAGCCTGACCGGCATCGCCAAAATCACCGAGGCCGACATGCTCGGCAACGCCGCGCAACCGTCGGCCGCACAGCGCACCATCGCCATCGACAACAAAACGAAGTGGATCACTGTGGAGCATGACGAGGTCGTCAGGTTCCTGTCGAACGGCCAGGAATTCGCCTGGGCCTTCAAAGGCATGTCTTCCTCGTTCGCTCTGAACAAGGTCGCGCCGAACGGCGCTCTCGATCGGGACCTGACGGTCTACGTGTGGCCGAACGCGCGGGATCTGGCGGACAAATAAATTCCGTTCGGAATAAACCCGCGCAGGCCCCGGTCTTGCAGATCGTACAAACGGCATGGCTCAACTCTACTGCGCCGATTTGTCATCTCAACCCAACCATTGAAACGGAGAATCACATGAAACTCGTCATCACTAGCCTTTTCGCAGTAACCCTTTCCGCAGCGAGCCTGTCCGCCGGCGCCGCGACGATGCGCACCGACCTCTTGGGCGAGCCGGCACAACCGGCTTCCGCCGAGCGCAGGATCGTAACGGCCCTTGCCGGGCGGACGATCGACATCACCGGCGGGACGAAGTGGGTCAACGTGAACCACGGCGAAGTCATTCGCTTCGTTTCGAACGGCCGCGAATTCACCTGGTACTTCGACGGCGTATCTCAGCCTCGGCCGTTCGATATGGCAGAGATCGCCCCGGCGGGTTTCGTCGACCACGGCGTGAAGGTCTACGTCGGGCTGGGCGACGACGCGAACCTCGGCTGACGCGCTCTTCCCAGCGTCACCTTGAAAAGGGCGCCGTGATCCGGCGCCCTTTTTCTCGTTTTCGATTTCTGTCGGTGAACAAGACAAGGGCGTTTCGGTCCTCAACGCAGGACCGACATCCGTGAATATTTATTCCCGAGATAAAGATTTATTCGAGGAATCCGTTCGGGAATAAAACCGATCGAGCGGCCGGTCTGACGTGGTGCATTTTCCACAACAGGAGGAAACCGAAAATGACCCCGACCAGCAGACCGTTGGGCTCGAAGCATCATGCTTGGGGCGCACTGACACTTGCCGCATCGCTCACCGGCGCGAGCGCTATTGCGCACGCCGACACGCTGTCGGATCTCAAGGAACAGACCGAGACGCTGCAACGGAAGGTGACCGAGCTCGAAAATGCTCAAAATAAACGTGCGCCGAACGGCGCAGTCACCGAAGGCGCAATGCCGGGCTCGTTCAAGCTCCCCGGCTCGACCACCTCCATCAAGCTCGGCGGGTATGTCAAGCTCGACGCGATATACAGCAACATCACCCAGGGTGTCGACGCCGTGGCAAACCAGCAGACCGTCGACAGCGCGATCCCGGTCGGACCCAATGGATCTCCGTCGGACAACAAGAAGGGGCAACTGACCTTTCACGCCCGGCAGACGCGGCTCAATCTCGCCACGAGCACTCCTACGAAGTACGGAGACATGACGACCTTCATCGAAGGCGACTTCTTCGGCGCAGACGGCAACGAGTCCGTGAGCAACTCGAACGGCCTCCGTATACGCCACGCCTATGGAACGCTCGGGAATTTCCTCGCGGGCCAGTACTGGACGAATCTTTTCGACGAAAACGCGTACGCGGAAACAGTGGACTTCGGCGGCCCGGTCGGGGAGATCTTCATACGTCAGGCCCAGGTCCGCTGGACGCAGCCGTCCGCGGCGGGTGAATGGTCCGCCTCGCTGGAGAATCCCGAGTCGCTGTTCGCCATTTCGGGATCTTCCCTCACTGCGGGATCCGCGACCCCTTTCCGCTCCGACCGCGATCACTATCCCGACATCATGGGACGCGTCAAGTGGAGGAACGAGCTCGGTACGTTCAACGCCGCCTTCATGGCGCGCAATATCCGCATCGACTCCGCCGCAGCAGCCGACGCGAAATGGGGGCAAGGGATCTCTCTTACCGAGGTTGTTCCACTAGGGAACGATGACCTTCGGGCGAACTTCAACGCGGGCAACGCGATCGGGCGCTATCAGTTGTCCGGCTTCTTCCCCGACGGATACGTCGACGCGACGGGAAAAATCCGGCTTGCCCAGGCCCGGAGCGGGTACGCCGCCTACCGGCACTTCTGGTCGTCCACGCTCCGTTCGTCCCTGATCCTGGCGGCTTCCAGCACCGACACTCCCGCAGGCGGGACGTTCAACGGCTTCAACAAGTCGGCCCGGTCCGCGCACCTCAATTTGATCTTCAGCCCGGTGCCGCGAGTCAATCTCGGGATGGAGCTGATCGGCGAGAAACGCACCGTGGTCGACGGGGACTTCGGAATCCTGCGCCGCGTTCAATTTGCGGCTCAATACCTCTTCTGAACCCGAAACGGGAATAGAACCGCGCCGAGACGAGTCTTGGAGCTTGTACTCGGCGCGCCTCATCTCGGACGCGCCGAATGGACAACCGATCTCAACCCTTGACCACGGAGAATGACATGAAACTACTTTTCCCTAGACTTGTCGTACTAACCCTTTCCGCCGCGAGTTTGTCCGCGGGCGCCGCGTTGAAACCCACCGACCTTTTCGGCGAGCCGGCGCAGGCACCTTCCCTCGAGCGCGCGATCATCACCGCCGTCGCCGACCGCACGATCACCATCGACGACAAAACCAAGTGGGTCAACGTGCGGCATTTCGAAGTCATTCGATTCGTTTCGAACGGCCGCGAATTCACTTGGTACTTCGACGGCGTGGCCCAGCCTCGCCCGTTCGACCTGAGTCAAATTGCCCCGGCGGGCTTCGTCGGCCACAGCGTGACGGTCTATGTCGCGCCGAGTGAAAGAGACTTTCCCGGCTGAGCCTTGCGGAATCTCGCGGGCTCGGGAATAAAACCGCAGCCGCCACAGTCTTGCAAGTTAGGGCCGGTATCGAGCCGGCCTCCTACTTCCTATATATAGGGGACCAAAATGCGGCAATCCATTGATCGCAGGGATTTTCTAAAGCTGGCGGGGCTGGGTGGCGTGGTGTTCGCCTCGGGACTCGCAGGCGGCGCCAAGTTCGCCGGCGCGGCACAAGATGACTTCTACTTCGTCCAGCTTTCCGACACGCACTGGGGCTTCAACGGGCCGGTCGTGAATCCGGAC
Organism: Betaproteobacteria bacterium; assembly: GCA_005884455.1. Classification (GTDB taxonomy): domain Bacteria; phylum Pseudomonadota; class Gammaproteobacteria; order Burkholderiales; family SG8-39; genus VBDM01. The sequence goes on along the minus strand of VBCH01000194.1, from coordinate 1,221 downwards.
GCAGGCGGCACGCTGCCCAAGGCGGTCGCGGCGGTGAACAGCCTCGAGTTCGAGCCGGACTTCATCGTCTTCACCGGCGACCTCACGCACACCACGGAAGATCCGAAGGAGAGGAGGCGGCGCCTGGCCGAGTTCCGCGACATCGTCAAGGGCCTCAAGAACAAGAACGTGCGCTTCATGCCGGGCGAGCACGACGCCGCGCTCGACAACGGGCAGGCGTGGAAGGAGTTCTTTGGCCCCAGCTTCTACAGCTTCGACCACAAGGGCGTGCACTTCATCGCGATCGACAACGTTTCCGACCCCGCGGCGCGCATCGGCGAGCAGCAGCTCGCGTGGCTGAAGTCCGACCTGGCGAAACAGGCAGCGGACGCACGCATCGTCGTCTTCGCGCACCGGCCGCTCTTCGATCTCTATCCACAGTGGGACTGGGCGACGCGCGACGGCGCGCAAGCGATCGATCTCCTCATGCCCCATAAGAATGTGACCGTGTTCTACGGCCACATCCACCAGGAGCATCACCAGATGACGGGCCACATCGCGCACCACTCGGCGAAGTCGCTCATCTTCCCCTTGCCCGCTCCCGGCTCGCAGCCCAAGCGCGCGCCGATCCTCTGGGATCCGGCGCAGCCGTATAGAGGCCTGGGCTTCCGCGGCGTCGATGCGGAAGTACAGAAGGCCGAGTACGAGATCACCGAGTATCCGGTAAGGAAGGCGTAAGCGATGAGACTCGAGCGCCGCCGCCTGCTCGCCGCGGGCATCGTTACCGCCGCCGGGGCCGTTTTTGGCGCCAGCGGCCTCGCCCAGGCGAAGGAGAGAGTGATCCGTGTGACCGCGCGCAAGTTCGCGTTCCTGCCGCGCGAGATCCGGCTCAAGAAAGGCGTGCCGGTGGTGCTCGAGTTCGTCACCGCCGACGTCGTCATGGGATTCAACGCACCGGACTTCCACGTACGCGCCGACATCATCCCGGGCAAGGTTTCGCGCCTGCGCCTAGTGCCGGACAAGACCGGCACCTTCGTTTTTCTGTGCGATATCTTCTGCGGCGACGGCCACGAGGGAATGTCCGGGCAGATTCACGTTGTCGCTTGACACGGGATATCATGATGCTCGCCGCCGAATCCGTACTGCTGCACCAAACCGTTTCCGCACCGCTGCACAAGCCCTTGAACGATCCCAAGCGACGATTCGAGCAACTGGTGCTGCCGCATTTCGACGCGGCCTATA
>VBCH01000210.1 GCA_005884455.1 Betaproteobacteria bacterium | reverse complement strand
GTCCCGTTTGAGCCACTGCGCAGGCACCTCGTAGCGCAGCCAGTTGCGCGTCCGCCCCAGGATCTTCACGTGGCTGGGCAGCAGGCCCACTTCTTCGCGCAGTTCGCGGTACATCGCCTGCACCGGGGTTTCCCCAAGCTTGATCCCGCCCTGCGGGAACTGCCAGGAGTGTTCCTTGACGCGCTTGCCCCAAAAGACCTCGTTGCGCCCGTTGCAGAGGATGATGCCGACGTTCGGCCGATAGCCGTCTCGATCGAGCATACGCCATCCAGCAAAAAGTCTGTCCGCACCCATTCTTTCACAAATCGCCGGCGATTTGAAGGCGACGCCGCCCGCGGCTGTGAGGCGCGCGAGTTCAAGTAGAATGTCGCGTCCTGGCTCGCTCCCCGCTATGCGCACTTCGCGATACTTTCTTGCAACGCTCAAGGAGGCCCCTTCTGATGCTGAGCTCGTCAGCCACAAGCTGATGGTCCGCGCGGGACTGATCCGCAGACTCGCCGGCGGAATCTACACGTGGATGCCTTTGGGGCTGCGGGTCGTTCGCAAGGTCGAAACCATCGTTCGAGAGGAAATGAATCTCGCCGGAGCGATCGAGCTCTTCATGCCCGCGGTGCAACCCGCGGAGCTGTGGCAGGAGTCCGGGCGCTGGCGGAAGTACGGACCGGAGTTGCTGCGCTTCAAAGACCGTCACGAACGCGATTTCTGCGTCGGCCCCACGCACGAGGAAGTGATCACAGACATCGCGCGCCGCGAAATTCGCAGCTACCGTCAGCTACCCCTGCATTTCTATCAGATCCAGACCAAGTTCCGTGACGAGATCCGGCCGCGCTTCGGCGTCATGCGCGGGCGCGAGTTCACCATGAAGGACGGCTATTCCTTTCACGCCGACTACGCTGACCTCCAACGCGAATACCGGAATATGTACGACACTTATACGCGGATCTTCGTCCGCCTGGGGTTGAAATTCCGCGCTGTTGCCGGCGACCCTGGTGCGATCGGCGGTACTGAGTCACAGGAATTTCACGTCCTCGCCGAATCGGGCGAGGACGCCATCGCTTACTGCCCGCAGTCCGAGTACGCGGCGAATGTGGAGCTCGCCGAGGCCGTAGCGCCGAAGGTTGCCCGAAGGGCTCCGACGGAGAGAATGAAGAAGGTCGCGACCCCCGGTAAGACCCGTTGCGAAGATGTCGCGAACTTGCTTGGCGTACCGATTGAGAAAACCGTGAAGGCAATCGCCATCGTGCGCGACGAAGCCCCAAAAGGAGCTTCGGGATCGTTCGCAATGCTACTCGTTCGCGGCGACCACGACCTGAACGAGGTCAAGACCCAGAAGGTGATCGGCACGTTCCGGTTCGCAAGAGACGAAGAGATCGAACAGACGTTGAAGTGCCGCCCCGGCTACATCGGACCGGTGAGCACCGTACCGTTGAACATCTACGCCGATCGCACGGTAGCGACAATGAGCGATTTCGTCTGCGGTGCAAACGAGGCGGGGTTCCACCTCACAGGCGTCAACTGGGGACGTGACCTCCCGGAGCCCGGCCAAATAGCAGACATCCGCAAGGTTGTTGCCGGCGATCCCAGCCCCGACGGCAAGGGGACTCTGGAAATCGTCCGGGGTATCGAAGTCGGCCACATCTTTCAGCTGCGCACCCAATATTCGGAATCCATGAAAGCGACGTTTCTCGACGAGGCGGGCAACAATCGTCCTTTCGAGATGGGCTGCTATGGAATGGGTATCACCCGCATCGTGGCCGCCGCGATCGAGCAGAACCACGACGAGCACGGAATCGTCTTTCCGGAGCCGATCGCGCCGTTCCATGTCGCCCTGGTTCCCATCGGCTACGGCAAGAACGCCGCGGTCCGCGACGTCGCCGACTCGATCTATCGCACGCTCACCGATGCCGGCTTCGAGGTTCTGCTCGACGATCGCGACGAGCGGCCGGGCGTGATGTTCGCCGACATGGAGCTCATCGGCATTCCCCACCGCATCGTTGTCGGCGAGCGCAGACTCAAGGATGGATTGATCGAGTATCAGGGTCGCCTCGACAAGGAGACGAAGAAGGTGCCGCTCGGCGATCCGCTTGCCCCGCTGCGCATGAGCTCATGCTGAAAGGCACCGGCTTGGCGCTGGTCGGGATCGCGTTCCCGGGCCTCGCGCTCGCGGGAGCCCAGATCTACGAACCGCTCGCGATCGAGGTGCGGGCCGGCCTGCAGGAGTCGATCGCGGACAAGCCGGCGCCGCGCCATGCCTTTGCCGACTCGGAGTCGGCAGTCGACTGGCTCGCCGAAATGTCGCATCGCCTGGAAGCGAGGATGCCCAACTTCCAGTCGCGCGTGGAGTTTCTGCGCACGGTGCACTTCGAGGCGAATCGCGCGAAGCTCGACCCGCAGCTCGTGCTGGCGGTGATCCAGGTCGAGAGCAATTTTCGCAAGTACGCCGTATCGCGCTCGGGCGCCCGAGGCTACATGCAGGTCATGCCCTTCTGGGTGGGATTGGTGGGGCGCCAAGGCGACAACCTGTTCAGTCTGCGCTACAACCTTCGCTACGGCTGCGTAATCCTGAAGTACTACCTCGATCGTGAAAAAGGGGATCTCTTTCGCGCCCTGAGTCGATATAACGGATCCTTCGGCAGGCCCGAGTATCCCAATACGGTGATCGGCGCCTGGCGCAGCGTGTGGCGCTACGAAGGCAAGCTTGCCGCCGCTCACGCCTCGACTGACGCCGGCTAGCCCGTCCGGATATCAACCGGGAAACTCGGTCGCAATCGTCGCCTGAATCGCTTGCGCCGCGGCACGAGGATCGGGCGCCTCGCGGATCGGTCGGCCGACGACGATGTAGTCGGCGCCGTTCGCGAAAGCCCGCGCCACGTCGACCGTGCGCTTCTGGTCGCCTGTGAGGCGATTCTGCACCGGTCGGATTCCCGGCGTGACGATCAGTAGCCGCGCACCCAGCTCGCGCCTCAGCGCCGGCGCCTCCAGCCCCGAGGAAACGACTCCATCGCAGCCGGCCTCGAGCGCCCGTCGCGCCCGCGAGAGCACCAGGGTCTGTACATCGCATTGAAAACCGAGGTCGTCGAGATCGCCCTGATCGAGGCTGGTAAGAACCGTGACCGCGAGGATTTTTACGTCCCCCTTGGCCTGTGCCGCCGCCTCGAGCATCGCCTGGTTGCCGTGCACGGTTGCGAAGGTCACGCCCCGATTGCCAAGCCCGCGCACCGCGGCGCGAACCGTCTCGGGGATATCGAAAAACTTCAGATCGACGAACACTTTCTTCCCCGTTCGCGCAAGCCAATCGATGAAGCCGAAGAATCCTTCCGCCATGAACAATTCCAGGCCGACCTTGTAGAAGCTCACGCTGTCTCCAAGGCGCTGTACAAGGGCTTTCGCCTCTTCGACGCCCGCCACGTCCAAGGCCGCTATCAGGCGCTCGGCGCGCGGGATCGTCTTCATCTGCGATGTCATGGCGTTCGAAGCGAGGATTCTAACGGATCAAGCCCTGTCCCTTTCAAGCAGGCGCCCGAGGGGCAGGTTCAAGGTTTCGTCCGCGCGCGCGGCAAACTGCCCCAGGAGTCGCTTCAGGGGTTCGCTGCGCCCTCGAGCCCCTGGCGCTTCGCCATCCAGAGCGAACTCGCGATATACGTCAGCCACGAGGAGTCGTTCCTTGTCGACGACCATTGCGTAGCGCTCGCCGGAGGACCTCGCCACCCAGCCACGCGCAACTAGGCGTTCGAGTATCCGCTCGGTCTGATCCACCGTGAGCGATGCGTGCTGGGCAATTTTCCTCAATTCGAGAAGCTCCGGACCTTGCTGGGCGCGCGCCAGAACCAGAAGGACCTCCAACACGTCGCCGAAGCCGGCTCCCGACGGGCGCCGCGCCGTTTCGCGCAGCACGGTGAAATCCGGCGCCAGCGCGGCAATCAACGCGCCGATCACGATCACCACCCAGGAAAAATAGACCCAGAGGAGAAAGACCGGGATCACTGCAAATGCGCCGTAGACCAACGCATAGGTGGGGATTTTCGCGATATAGAGAGCGAAGCTTCGCTTCATGATCTCGAACACCAGGGCCGCGACCAGGCCTCCGATCAGGGCGTGGCGCGGCTTGACCGCGCGGTTCGGCACGAAATAGTAGAGCAGCGTGAACGCTGCACAGGTCAGGACGAATGGGACGAGTCCGAGAATCGCCGCACCTGCAAAAGGACTCTGCCGCGCGAATCCGAGGGATACACCGACGAGGTACGAGGTGATCGAAAGGCTCGCGCCGATGAGAACCGGCCCGAGGGTGAGCGTTGCCCAATACATGAGGATGCGCTGCGCCAGAGGACGCGGGCGCGAAACGCGCCAGATCGTGTTGAACGCTCGCTCTATCGTGACCATCATGAGGAAAGCAGTGACGGCGAGCACCGCTGAGCCGAGAGCGGTCAACCGCCCGGCCTGACCCGAGAATTGTTCGATGTATCCGGTGACCACCCTTCCCGCTGTCTCGGGCAACATGTTCGCGAGCAGGAACGCATGGATGTGCTCCCCCAGCCCCGAAAAAATCGGGAACGCCGTCATGAGCGCGAGCGTGAGAGTGACGAGCGGCACGAGCGCAAGCAAGGTCGTAAAAGTGAGACTCGAGGCGATCTGCAAACAGCGGTCCTCGTTGAAGCGCTTGAACACGTGCGCAAGGAAGCGGCCCAGCTGTCGCAGCGCAAAGGGCATGGGATCCCTGAATCGAAGCGTGAACGTCTCCTATGATATAAGGGCCCTCACCCCTGCGGGTTGATTCGCTGGGCGCCCTGTAGCTTGTTGAGTGCATTGACGTAGGCCTTGGCCGAAGCGACGATGATATCGGTGTCGGCGCCTACACCGTTGACTATCCTGCCGCCCTTCGCGAGGCGCACGGTCACTTCGCCCTGCGACTCGGTCCCTTGCGTTACGGCATTCACGGAGTACAGCAGCAGCTCGGCGCCGCTCTTGGCCACGCGTTCGATCGCCTTGAAAGTCGCATCCACCGGGCCGTCGCCCTCGGCGTCGGCCTGGCGCTCCTTGCCGGCCTCGGCGAGCACGAGCTTCGCGTGCGGACGCTCGCTCGTGCCGCTCGCCTGGCTCATGCGCACCAACTGCCAGTGCTCCGCCGCGGCGGCAGTCGCTCCGTCGGAGACGAGCGCCTGCAGGTCCTCGTCGAAGATGTCTGCCTTCTTGTCGGCGAGGTCCTTGAAGCGCTGGAACGCCTTGTTGTATGCGTCCTCTCCGTCGAGCTCGATGCCGATCTCCTTGAGCCGCTGGCGAAAGGCGCTCCGGCCCGAGAGCTTGCCGAGCACGATCTTGTTCGCGGTCCACCCAACGTCCTCGGCGCGCATGATCTCGTAGGTGTCGCGGCTCTTCAGCACACCGTCCTGGTGGATGCCGGAAGCATGCGCAAAGGCGTTCGCGCCCACCACCGCCTTGTTGGGCTGAACCACGAACCCGGTGATCTGGGACACCAGACGCGAGGCCGGCACGATCTGGCTGGTGTCGATGCGCGTCGCGAGGTTGAAGAAATCGCCACGGGTGCGCACCGCCATGACCACTTCCTCCAGAGAAGTGTTGCCGGCGCGCTCGCCCAGGCCGTTCACCGTGCACTCGATCTGGCGCGCGCCCCCGATCGTGACCGCGGCGAGCGAGTTCGCCACCGCCATGCCGAGGTCGTTGTGGCAGTGCACGGACCACACAGCCTTGTCGGAGTTCGGGACCCTCTCCCGCAGCTTCCTGATGAACTCGCCGAACTGCTCGGGTACCGCGTAGCCGACGGTATCGGGAATGTTGATGGTATTGGCGCCTTCCTTGATCACGGCCTCGAGGACACGGCAAAGAAAATCGGGGTCGGAGCGGCTGCCGTCCTCGGGCGAGAACTCGATGTCGTCACGGTGCTTGCGCGCAAAGCGCACCGACAGGGTCGCCTGCTCGAGCACCTGCTCCGGCGTCATGCGCAGCTTCTTCTCCATATGGAGCGCGCTGGTCGCGATGAAGAGGTGAATGCGCCCGGATTTCGCCTTCTTCAGCGCATCGACCCCGCGCTGGACGTCGCGATCGTTGGCGCGACACAGGCCGGCCACCGTCGAATCCTTGATCATGCCCGCAACCGCCTGCACCGCCTCGAAATCGCCGTTCGAAGAAGCCGGGAAGCCCGCCTCGATCACATCCACGCGCAAGCGTTCCAGTTGCCGCGCAATGCGCAGCTTCTCCTCCTTGGTCATTGAGGCGCCGGGGCTCTGCTCGCCGTCGCGCATGGTGGTATCGAATATGATGAGTCGTTCTTTCATGGTGCCGCTCCGCATCGAATGCCTGAGATCGTTCCGCGGCGCCTGCTTGCGCCGCGACCGGGTACTGCCGAATTGGGTTTGGGATTATGTGCGCGCGAGGCGCAGCAGCAGACCCGCCAGGGGCAGGCTGCCGAGGGTGAGGCTGAGAGCGAGGGTGCGGAAATGCATGTGGGGCAATATAACGGGTTTCCTGAGCTACTGCAACCGCGCGGGGCCCCGAGGGCGGCGCTTCTTCCACAGCCAATACACGTACCCGGACAGCCCGTATGCGACAAACAGCAGGAACAGGATGATGGGCGGATCCGTGGATATCAGGATGAAGCCGAGGACGATCAGCAGGATCACGGCGAAGGGGACGGAGCGTCGCAGGTTGATGTCCTTGAAGCTGTAGAAAGGCACGTTGCTCACCATCGTCAGCCCCGCGTAAAGGGTCAGGAACGCGGCCACCCAAGGCACGCCGTAGTCGTCGACGGGAATCTTGTTGTCGCTCGCAAGCCAAAGAAATCCGGCCACCAGGGCTGCTGCCGCCGGGCTCGGTAGCCCCTGGAAGAAGCGCTTGTCGACTACTTCGATGTTGGTGTTGAAGCGGGCAAGCCGGAGCGCGGCCCCGGCGCAGTAAACGAACGCCGCAATCCAGCCGAAGCGCCCCAAATCCTTGAGCGCCCACTCATAGATGACCAGGGCCGGCGCGGCGCCGAAGCACACCATGTCGGACAACGAGTCGTACTCGGCACCGAACGCGCTCTGCGTGTGCGTCAGCCGCGCCACCCGCCCGTCGAGGGTGTCCAGGATCATGGCGATGAAGATGGCGACAGCGGCGTTGTCGAAACGCTGGTTCATTGCCATTACGATGGAGTAGAAACCGGCGAACAGCGCCGCGGTTGTGAAAAGATTGGGCAGCAGGTAGATTCCGCGGCGGCGGATCTCGGTGTTTAGCAGCGGTCGGCGGAAATTGGGCTCAAGCATGATGCGGCAGCGTGGCAATCACCGTGCTGGTCGCGTAAACCTTGTCTCCCAGTGCAGCCACGAGATTCGCGTCTTCGGGGACGTAAACGTCCACGCGGGAGCCGAAACGGATGAAGCCGAACCTTTGACCTCGCGCCAGGCTGTCCCCCTCGTCGACGTAGCACAGAATGCGTCTCGCGATCAGGCCCGCGATTTGCACACAGGTCACGTCCGCACCCCGGGTCGTACGCAGCCACAGTGCGTTGCGCTCGTTCTCCAAGGAGGCTTTGTCGAAAGCGGCGTTGATGAAACGCCCGGGATGGTACCAGCGTTTTTGCACATGGCCGTCCACCGGTGAGCGATTGGAGTGCACGTTGAAGACATTCATGAAAACGCTTACCTTGATGGCGTTGCGCTCGAGATAGGGGTCGCGGGCCCGTTCCACCGCGACGATTCGTCCGTCGGCGGGTGAGACCACGGTGTGCGCGTCGCCGGGCGCCTGCCGCGGCGGATCACGAAAGAACTGCAGTACGAAAAGCACGGCAAGCCAGAGCGGAGCCGACCACCAACCGATCAGCCAGCCGGATGCGACCGCCAGGACGACCGTCGCGGCGAGGAAAGGCCAGCCTTCGCGTGCAATGATCGGATGCGGATAGCTCGCATTCATTGCGGGCATGGCTCTTTATGCCGATCTCCGCCGCGCCCTAGTTCCGCGATTGATCGACCAATTTGTTCTTCTTGATCCAGGGCATCATGGCCCTGAGCTTCTCGCCGACGATTTCGATCGGATGCTCGGCGGTCATCCGGCGCCGCGAGAGCAGCATCGGCGCGCCGGCCCGATTTTCCAGGATAAATTCCTTCGCGTACTCGCCCGACTGGATGCGAGCAAGCGCCGCGCGCATTGCTTTCTTGGTTTCCTCGGTGATGATCTTCGGCCCGGTGGCGTATTCCCCGTATTCGGCGTTGTTCGAGATCGAGTAATTCATGGTGCCGATACCGCCTTCGTACATCAGGTCGACGATGAGCTTCAGTTCGTGAAGACACTCGAAGTACGCCATTTCCGGCGCGTAGCCGGCCTCGGTGAGTACCTCGTACCCCGCCTTGACGAGTTCCACGCAGCCGCCGCAAAGCACCGTTTGCTCACCGAACAGGTCGGTTTCCGTTTCTTCCTTGAACGTGGTTTCGATCACTCCCGCACGAGCCCCGCCGATGGCGGCCGCATAGGACAGGGCGAGGTCGCGCGCCTTTCCGCTCTGGTCGCGATGCACCGCGATCAGCATGGGCGTGCCCCCGCCCTGGGCGTAGGTCGAGCGCACCGTGTGACCGGGGGCCTTCGGCGCGATCATCACCACGTCGAGATCCTCCCGCGGCATGACCTGCCCGTAGTGGATGTTGAACCCGTGGGCGAATCCGAGGGTCGCGCCCTTTCTGATATTGGGTTCGACTTCGGATTTGTACACGGCAGCGATGTGCTCATCGGGCATCAGCATCATCACGAAGTCGGCCCCCTTCACCGCTCCCGAAACCTCCTCGACGTTCAAGCCGGCTTTCTTTGCCTTGTCCCAGGAGGCGCCGTCCTTGCGCAGGCCGACCGTGACTTTCACTCCCGAGTCGTGCAGGTTCAGGGCGTGGGCGTGCCCCTGCGACCCGTAACCCACGATCGCGATTTTCTTGCCCTTGACGAGGGACAGGTCCGCGTCCTTGTCGTAATAGACTTTCATGGTGTTTCCTTTGGGTTCTGCCGCGCGGGATCAGACCTTCAAGACCCTCTCGCCGCGCCCGATGCCCGAGGCGCCGGTTCGCACCGTCTCCAGGATGGCGCTGTGCTCGAGCGCTTGAATGAACGCATCGAGCTTGGCTCCCGTGCCCGTGAGCTCGATGGTATAAGTGCTCTCGGTAACGTCGATAATGCGACCCCGGAAAATATCGGACATCCGCTTCATCTCCTCACGCTCCTTTCCCATGGCCCGGACTTTGATCAGCATGAGCTCGCGCTCGATGTGGGCCGCTTCTGACAGATCGACTACCTTGACCACCTCGACGAGCTTGTTCAGCTGTTTCGTGATCTGTTCCACCACGTCGTCCGAACCCGTGGTGACGATGGTCATGCGCGAAAGCGACTCGTCTTCGGTCGGCGCCACGGTGAGCGTTTCGATGTTGTAGCCGCGCGCCGAAAACAGACCGGCGACTCTCGAAAGAGCCCCCGGCTCATTCTCGAGCATGATGGAAATGATGTGTCGCATTGTTCCCTCGCTGAGGCCCGGCCCTCGGCGCGTTTCGCGCCCCTTGTGACGCGGCGCTCGTGGCGCCGCCGGACCAAGCTCCCTTCAGCCAACGTTGATCGAACCCGACGCGTGTCGGGCTTACAGCTCCTCGGCAAGAATCATCTCCGTCAGGCCCTTGCCGCCCTGGACCATCGGATAGACGTTCTCGGTCTGGTCGGTGACGAAATCGAGGAACACCAGGTCGTTTTTGCGCTTGAACGCGTCCTTCAGCGCCGCCTCGACGTCGCCGGGCTCCTCCACCTTGATGCCGACGTGGCCGTAGCTCTCGGCAAGTTTCACGAAGTCGGGCAGCGCGTCCATGTACGACTCGGAGTAGCGGTTCCCGTGGAAGAACTGCTGCCACTGGCGCACCATGCCCATGTACTTGTTGTTGAGATTCACTATCTTGATCGGGAGCCGGTACTGCTTGCAGGTCGAGAGCTCCTGGATGCACATCTGAATGCTCGCCTCGCCGGTGACGCAAGCGACCGTCGCGCCCGGGTTCGCGAACTGAACGCCCATGGCCGCAGGCAGGCCGAAGCCCATGGTGCCCAAGCCCCCGGAGTTGATCCAGCGGCGTGGCTTGTCGAACTTGTAGAACTGCGCCGCCCACATCTGGTGCTGGCCAACATCGGAGGTCACGAACGCATCGCCTTTGGTGATTTCGTAGAGTCTCTCCAGCACGAACTGCGGCTTGATGATCTTGCTTTTCTTGTCGTACTTCAGGCAGTCCTTGGATTTCCACAGCCCGATCTGGGACCACCAGGCGCTGAGCGCCTTCTGGTTCGGTTTGTAGCCTGCGGCCTCGAGTTGCCGGCTCAGTTCCTCGAGCACATCGGACACGTTGCCGACGATCGGGACGTCGACCTTCACGCGCTTGGAGATCGAGGACGGATCGATATCGATGTGAATGATCTTGCGCTGTACCTGCCCGAAGTGGGCCGGGTTGCCGATGACTCGATCATCGAAGCGCGCGCCTACGGCAAGCAGAACGTCGCAATTCTGCATCGCCATATTGGCTTCGTAGGTGCCGTGCATCCCGAGCATGCCGAGGAACAGCGGATCGGTTGCGGGATACCCTCCCAGGCCCATGAGCGTATTGGTGCACGGGAATCCCAGCATCCTGACGAGCGTCGTAAGCTGCTTCGCCGCGCCCGAAAGAACGACGCCGCCGCCCGCGTAGACGATGGGGCGGTTCGCCTCGGCGAGCAACTGAACGGCCTTCTTGATCTGACCTGGATGCCCCTTCACGACCGGGTTGTAGGAGCGCATCGTCACCGTTTCCGGATACTGGAACGGGCACTTGGCCGAGGTAACGTCCTTGGGAATGTCGACGAGCACCGGACCGGGCCGCCCGGACTTGGCGAGATAGAACGCCTTCTTGATCGTGAGGGCGAGGTCCTTGACGTCTTTCACCAGGAAATTGTGCTTCACGCAGGGTCGCGTGATCCCCACCGTGTCGCATTCCTGGAATGCGTCCAGGCCTATGGCGTGGGTGGGCACCTGCCCGGTGATGATCACCATCGGGATCGAATCCATGTACGCGGTGGCTATCCCGGTCACCGCGTTCGTGACGCCGGGCCCCGAGGTCACCAGCGCAACGCCCACCTTGTCGCTTGAGCGCGAGTAGCCGTCCGCAGCATGCGTCGCCCCCTGCTCGTGGCGCACCAAAATGTGCTTGACCTTGTCCTGCTTGAAAAGCTCGTCGTAGATGAAAAGGACCGCGCCGCCCGGATAGCCGAAGACGTACTCGACTCCCTCCGCCTGGAGGCACTTTACGACGATCTCTGCGCCCGTCAATTCCATGCTCTTAGCCCGTTCGTACACCGGCTTCGACGAAAACTTTAGAGCCTAATTGCTGACGTCTGATTGGTCAAGTTTTTCCCCGTTCCATTCAGCGCCTGAACGCGGCTTTTGATACCATCGGACCGCACCGGCCGAGTCATTTCCGCCGACAAAAAAGGAAGCTCTTCTGGCCTCCGGAAACGAACTGTCCGAGTTCCTCGCGAGCGTAGAGCGACGCGCGTACAAGCAGGCGCTGTTCGCGGTCCGGGAGGCGGAGAGCGCACTCGATATAGTGCAGGACTCCATGCTCAAGCTTGCTGAGAAGTACGGTGCCAAGCCGGCGGCGGAGCTGCCGATGCTCTTCCAGCGCATCCTTCAGAACACCATTCGCGACTTTTATCGCAGGCAGAAGGTGCGGTCGCTATGGGTGACGCTGTTCTCGGCCCTCTCCCCGGGGCGGGAAGACGACGATGCCGACCCGCTCGAGACCTTGGAGAGCGCGGATGCTTCCAAGTCCAGGGATGGGCCCGCCGAACTCCTGGAACGATCTCAAGTTGTTGAAATAATTGAGAAAGAACTGCAACGGCTGCCACAGCGTCAACGGCAGGCGTTTTTGCTGCGTTATTGGGAAGAATTGGACGTCGCCGAGACAGCAGCCGTGATGGGTTGCTCTCAGGGCAGCGTCAAAACCCATTGCTCCCGCGCAGCACACGCTTTGGCGGCGGCCTTGAGGGCAAAGGGGATTGAGTTATGAACGAACAGCAGATCGCTTACCGAATCAAGCAGCTTCTCAACCGGGGGCTCGATCTGGACGCCGGCAAGCTCGCCCGCCTGAAGGAGTCGCGCGAGCGGGCCTTGGCGTGCCAGCACGCCGAGTCCCGAGTCCCGGTATTGGCCTGGGCCGGTAACGCGATCGGCAGATCAGGCGGTCCGGTCGCGCTCATTCCGCGCCTGCTGCTGCCGATGGCCGTGCTCATCCTTGGCTTGATCGCGATCAACCAGTGGCGGGATACCCAAGTCGCCGCCGAGATCGAGGAAATCGACGCCGCAGTGCTCACCGGCGACTTGCCTCTGGACGCCTATCTCGACAAGGGATTCGATGCATGGCTAAAGCGCTCTTCGCAGTAGCACTTTGGCTCTGCACCTCGCTTCCCGTCCTCGCCGCTACACCGCAGAAAAAGCCCCCGACGTGGGGCGAGTTGACGCAAGAGCAGCAGCAGATTCTCGCGCCGCTCGCGGGCGACTGGGACAATCTCGAACCAGTGCGCAAGCGCAATTGGATCGGAATTGCCAAGCGTTATCCGAAGATGAAACCCGACGAGCAGGTGCGCGTGCAGCGGCGCATGCAAGCCTGGGTCAAGCTCACTCCCAAGGAACGCCAGGCCGCACGCGAGCGCTACAAGAAGCTGGAAAAACTGCCGCCGGACAAGAAACAGGAGCTGAAACAGCAGTGGGAGGAGTACAACCGCCTGCCGGAGCAGGAGCGGCGCAAGCTGGGCAGTACGCCGCGCAAGCCCGCCGCGCCCGCCCGTCCCGCCAAGTCTCCTCCCGAATTTGCGCCGCCGCTCGCTGCGCCGCCTGAAACCAACCCAGTCGCGCCGGCATCGCCCACAAACCGGTAGCCCCGCATCGATGGATTCGGGCACCCTTGCCCCGCCCGGTCCGACGGTGCCGGGCATTGGCAGGCGGGTACTGGCAATGCTGTACGAGTCCCTGGTTGTGTTCGCAATCGCTTTCTTCGCCGGTCTCGCGTTCTACGGTGCGACGCAAGGCCGGCTCCCCGGGAACACGCGTCTCGTATTCCAGCTGTACTTGTTCCTGGTCCTTGGAGCCTACTTCATAGCTTGCTGGAGCCGCGGAGGTCGAACGCTGCCCATGCAGACCTGGAAGCTGCGGCTCGTCCGAGATGGCGGCCTTTCGGTGGGGATCGTCCGGGCAGCGCTGCGCTACGTTCTCGCCTGGCCGTCGCTGTTGTTCTTCGGCGTCGGGGTTTTCTGGGCGTTCTTCGATCGCGACCGACAGTTTCTGCATGACCGTCTGGCCGGCACTCGCATCGTCGCGACCGGCGACGCAGGAGTCCGGGACCGGTAACTCAGGGGCCGGACTTCGGCGGGTTACCTTCTCTCCACCCACCACATCATCAGCGCAGCTGCACCCAGAAAAACCGCGCTCGGCAGGGCGGCACTAACGAAGGGTTGCCAGTTCTGCAGCAATCCCAGATGTGAAAATAGGCCGTTCATCATGTGAAAGAAGATCCCCAGCATTATCCCGGAGAACACTTTCACCCCCACGCCGCCGGCCCGGACGTGGATATAGGCGAAAGGCAAGGCGAGCGCCATCATGACAAGGGAGGCAAGCGGATAAACGAGCTTTTTCCACATGGCGATTTCATAACGTTCCGTCCTTTGGCGGTTCTCGGACAGATGCCGGGAATATTGGTACAGGTTCCATGCAGACATGCGCTCCGGAACGACGAACAGCACGGCGAGAATGTCCGGCGTAAGAACCGAGTTCCAGTCCATTTCGACCAGGCGCTGCACGTTGCTTCCGCTGGACGTGAAGCCGGTGTGCACGATCTCGCGCAATCGCCACATATTCTTGCCGAGGTACCGTCCCTGTTTAGCGAAACTGATCGACTGGAGGCGGTATTGGTCGTCGAACTCGAATACCCTGATATCGGACAGGCTGGTATCGGGCTGGACTTCGCGAACGTTGACGAACCGCCGGTCGTCCTTCACCCACAACCCCGTGTGAAACTCGCTGGCTACGATGGTGCTGGTCAATGACAGCTTGAGCTGCTTTGCCGCGCGCTCCGAGACCGGGGCGATCAGCTCGCCGAAGACGAGCGTGGCGACGGCAAACACGATGCCTATGCGAAACAGCGTGCTTGCCGCGCGCCAGGGCGCAAGCCCCGAGCCGCGCATCACGGTATATTCGGAATTGGCGGCGAGATGGGAGAGGGCATAAAGCGTTCCGATCAACACTACCACGGGAAACAGCTCATACACGTGGCTCGGCACCGTCAATGCGACGAACGCGAGCGCGTGCTGCAACCGATACCCGCCCCTGCCGAGATCGGTGAGTTCGTTGATGAGGTCGAAAAAAGAGAACAAGCTGAGGAATGCGGCGAAAACAAACAGCGTCGCGCCGTAAATCTCCCTCGCCATGTAGGTGCGCAAGGTATCCACTTCAGCGCCTTCGGAGCAGGGGACCCACCCGAAGCCTCCTGTAAAACAACAACACAAGGACGCCCAGCATTCCGGCGTGTACCACCCACCACCCCGTATTGAAACCCAAGCGGCCCTGGGAGACCCAGGCTTGGACGATGCTCAGCAGGTTTGCATAGACCATGTAGGTGAACAAAGCGAAGAGCAGATTCACAGACCGGCTCGCCCTGGGATTGACGAAGGACAGAGGGATCGCGAGCAACGCAAGAACGAACGCAGCGATCGGCAGGCCGATGCGCCACAGCAGCTCGGCCAGATGGCCATTGCCGTGCGCCTGGAGCAAACCTAAGGTGGACATGGCCTTGGTGGAAGCTTCTTCCGCCTGCGCTTCGCGCGTCTCGACCTTCATCGCGTAACGCTGAAAATCCATCACCTTGAAATCGAGATCGCCCGGTACGCCCTCATAGCGCCGCCCGTCGAGCAAAACGACGAATCGGTCGCCGTTTTCGGCCGACTCCCGGTATCCGCGCCTGCTGACCGTGACGCCAAGCGTGCCTTGTCGCATCTGCGCGATGAACACGTTTTGCACGTTGGTCTGATCGCCGGCGATTTCCTCGACAAAAAACACCCGGTCCGCACTGCCCGCCTCGCGGAAGACTCCCGGAGCAACCCGTGAAACGTCGTCTTGCAGGTTCATCTGGCGCCTGTACTCCTCGGCCTTGCCGATCGCCCAAGGCGACAGGAACAGCGACAGCACCGCCACGAGCGCAACCAGCGGCGCCGCGAACAACAGCACGGGACGAATCCACGCGAGGAGCGAAAGGCCCGAACCAAACCAAATCACCATCTCCGATTCGCGGTAGCTGCGCGAAAGCGTCATGAGCACGGTGATGAAAAGGGTCAGCGAGAGAAGTACCGGCAGATAGTTGAGGGCTGAAAACGCGAGCAGCGCGGCCACGCCCTCCGAGAGAACTTTTCCGATCGCTGCCTGCCCGAGCAGCCGGATCAGCTGCGTCGTCAGCGTTATGGCGAACAGCGTCGCGAATACCGCGAGCGCGAGGTTGCCGAATTCACGCAGCAGAGCGCGCCGAAATATCACTTTGCGAACTGAAGGACGTCAGCGAATCATGTCGGATCGTAGGCGAAACAGGCCACGTTGCTTTGACTTCGGCGAAGCAAACCGGGGATAATCCTTGCAATGTCCCCGAGTCGAGACCGGATGGAATTTAACACAAAATTCGCGGCGCCGGAGAAACACCAGGTCGCGTGCGTCGCCGCAGGTGTATTCGAATCGCGCAAGTTGTCGGGAGCAGCGGATGCGCTGGATAAGGCGGCGCACGGCCAAATCCGCGAGCTTCTCCGATCCGGAGACATGGACGGCAAGATCGGAACCACCCGGCTGCTGTATCGCGTCCGCGGTGTCGCTGCAGAGCGCGTGCTGCTCGTGGGCTTGGGGAGGGAGAAGGAATTCGGCGACAAGGAGTATCGCGACTGCGCACGCGCGGCACTTGCCGCCGTTCAGGAAACGGGGGCACGCGATGCGTCCCTGTATTTCGCGGAGCTGCAGGTTCCCGGGCGCGATGCCGCTTGGAAAGCGCGTCAAGTCGTCCTGGCTGCGGCCGACATCAGCTACCGCTTCGATCGCATGAAGAGCAAGAAAGCGGAAGAAACATCGCTTGCTCACGTCTCCATTTCTGCCGCTTCCAAGCGCGATGCCGCTGACTTGGAGCGGGGCACGCGCGAAGGGAACGCGATCGCCGCCGGAATGACGCTCGCCAGGGACCTCGGGAATCTTCCCGCGAACGTGTGCACGCCCACGTACCTCGCCGACACTTCGGTAAAGCTCGCGCGTGAATGGAAGCTGGCGGTGGAAGTGCTCGAGCAAAAAGACATGGAAAAGCTCCAGATGGGTTCGCTGCTCTCGGTAACGAAGGGATCGCACGAGCCGCCCAAGTTCGTGATCCTCCGCTACGCCGGGGCCGGCAGGAAGGATCGACCCGTGGTCCTCGTGGGAAAGGGTATCACATTCGATACCGGCGGCATTTCCATCAAGCCTGCGGCCGATTTGGACCAGATGAAGTTCGACATGTGCGGCGCAGCGAGCGTGCTGGGAACTTTGCGCGCCGCGGCGGAGCTCGGCCTCAAGCTGAACATCGTCGGGCTGGTCCCCACTTGCGAGAACATGCCCGGGGGAGCGGCCACCAAGCCGGGCGATATCGTCACGAGCATGTCGGGCCAGACCGTCGAGATTCTCAATACCGATGCAGAAGGACGCCTCATTCTTGCCGATGCGCTGAGCTACGCCGAGCGCTTCGAGCCCCAGGCTGTGGTGGACATTGCCACGCTTACGGGGGCCTGCATCGTTGCCTTGGGCCACGTCTGCTCCGGGCTGTTCGCGAACAAGGACGACCTGGCAGACGAGCTGCAGGCAGCGGGCGCGGAGTCGCGGGACCGCGTATGGCGGCTGCCATTGTGGGAGGATTACCAGGAACAGCTGAAAAGCAACTTCGCCGATTTTGCAAATATCGGCGGACGCGCCGCGGGCAGTGTTACCGCCGCGTGTTTCCTTTCCAGATTTACGCGCAAGTATGACTGGGCCCACCTCGACATCGCCGGGACTGCGTGGAAATCGGGCAAGGAGAAAGGAGCGACCGGCCGGCCCGTCCCCCTGCTCACGACGTTTCTCATGAAGCGCGCCGAAGCCTAGGACCGGGAAGTGAGGATCGAGGATCCAGGGTTTCGGCGCGCCGGGGGCGCAGGTTCCCTCCGCCCACGATCCCGGACCCTCTCGCCTCCGTCATGACGCGCATCGACTTCTACTCAAACGCCGAGCCCAAGCTCCAAGTCGCCTGCCAGCTCGTCGCCAGGATCGTCCAGCAGGGGTTGCGCGTCTTCGTTTACGCACCCGACGAAAACACCGCGCGCACCTTCGACGAATTGCTGCGGACCTATCAACCCGTCGGATTCATTCTTGGCTTCACGGCTCGTCACGCACTTTCGTCCGAAACCCCGGTCGTCATCGCATGCGGGGACGTCGAGATGGTGCATCGGCAGGTCATGGTGAATTTGCACGCGGATTCGCCGCCGTCGTTCAGCCGTTTTGAACGGCTGGTCGAACTCGTCGGCCTCGGCGACGACGATCGTCAGCTCGCGCGAAGCCGTTTTCGTTTCTATCGGGACCGTGGCTACGAAATCAACCATTACGACCTCTCCAAGGCGAGCATATGAGCGACTCCGACGACCTGCTGGGGAAAGCCGATGCGTTCCTGAAGCGCTACCATCCCTCTGGCACGGCAGCTCAAGGCGACGTCCCGGTTCTCACGGAGATCATCGCCGAGCCGGGCGCGACGCCAGCGCACCCCTCATCGGGCGCGGCGCGCCAGGGTGGTACGACCGGGAGCGAATTGCCGGAGCTGGAGCAAAGGCTCAAGCAAAGTATCCTTGACGCGATCGGCCCGCACATCGCGAAGTTCGTGGAGGAACCCTTGAGGGCACGTCTCGACGCCCACTTGCAGCGCGCCCTGACCGCCCTCAGCGCCCAAGTCAAGACCGACATCGAGGCGATGATTCGCGACGCGGTCGCACGGGCAGTCGAGCTCGAAATCGCACGTGCGCGCGGACAGTCGCGGGGCGGCTGACGCTATAATCCGCCGGAGCGTGTCGAAGCCGGGCTCCCGCGGGGGCGCCGCGCGGCGCGCTTTCTCTTTTGAACTCAACTCACGTGGAACTCGCCAAAAGCTTTGACCCGCACGAGGTCGAGTCGCGCTGGTATTCGCTTTGGGAGTCGCGCGGGTACTTCCGACATTCGCCGGACTCGCAAAAGCCTCCCTACTGCATCCAGCTGCCCCCGCCGAACGTCACCGGCACCCTGCACATGGGGCACGCGTTCCAGCAGACGCTCATGGACGCCCTGATCCGGTATCACCGCATGCGCGGCTTCAACGCCAATTGGGTGGTCGGCACCGACCATGCCGGTATCGCCACGCAGATCGTGGTCGAGCGCCAGCTCGAGTCGGAAGGCAAGACCCGCCATGACCTTGGCCGCGAGGGTTTCGTAAGACGCGTGTGGGATTGGAAGCAGCAGTCCGGCTCGACGATCATGCGCCAGATGCGGCGCCTCGGCGCATCTGCCAACTGGACCTTTGCCGATACCGAGGGAGAGAACTCCGGTTACTTCACCATGGACGCGCGCATGTCGCGCGCGGTGATCGAAGTGTTCGTGCGCCTTCACGAGCAGGGCCTGATCTACCGCGGCAAGCGCCTCGTCAACTGGGACCCGGAACTCGGCACGGCGGTGTCCGACCTCGAAGTGGACAGCGAGGAGGAAAACGGGAAGATCTGGGAGATACGCTATCCGCTGGAGGACGGCAGCGGCTCGGTGGTCGTCGCCACGACGCGGCCGGAAACGATGCTGGGTGACGTTGCTGTTGCAGTAAACCCAAAAGATGAGCGGTATGCGGCACTTGTCGGAAAACGAGTTCGACTCCCCCTAACTAACAGATCGATTCTCGTGGTTGCTGATGGGTATGTGGACCGGGAGTTTGGTACTGGTTGCGTAAAGATTACACCGGGACATGACTTCAACGATTACAAAGTCTGGGAGCGACATCGACAAAAGTTACCCCAGCTTTTCTCAATCTTCACTTTGGAAGGAAAGGTTATTGACAACTCGATTCCAGCTGCGGGTGAACAATGGCAGAACTACGTAGCGCCGCGACAGTCTGGCGGCAAGATCGGTCCGGTAGGCAGTCAACCGCTGGCCCAAGACGTTGGCATTCCGCAGAAGTATTGGAAACTTGATCGCTTTGATGCGCGCAAACTCATCGTCGCGGACCTAAAGGCTCTAGGCCTTTTGGTTTCGGAAAGGCCATATAAGCTGCGCGTACCTCGCTCCGAACGCACCGGCGTGATTGTCGAGCCGATGCTAACAAATCAGTGGTTCGTAAAGATGGACAACCTTGCGAAGGCAGGGTTGAAAGTAGTCGCCAGGAGCGAGGTCAAGTTTTTCCCGGAACACTGGACCACCACGTACAACCAATGGCTTGAGAACATCCAGGATTGGTGCATCTCGCGCCAATTGTGGTGGGGTCATCGAATTCCAGCTTGGTATACCGATGGCACGCTCATAGATGGTGAGCGTTTCGTAGTTGCTCGTACCGAAAGAGAAGCTGGCGAGATCGCGAAGCGGGCGGGTTATGCCGGTGCCTTGAAGCAGGACAACGACGTGCTCGACACGTGGTTCTCGTCGGCACTCGTCCCCTTTACCTCGCTCGGCTGGCCTGAAGACACAGCGGACCTCAAGCGATTTCTTCCCTCCTCGGTGCTGGTCACCGGCTTCGACATCATCTTCTTCTGGGTCGCTCGGATGATCATGATGACGCAACACTTCACCGGCAAGGTGCCATTCCACCACGTCTACATCAACGCCCTCGTGCGCGACGCCGAAGGCGAAAAGATGTCGAAATCGAAAGGCAACACGCTCGACCCGCTCGACCTGATCGATGGTGTCGGTCTCGAGGGTTTGCTTGAAAAATCCACGCAAGGCCTGCTGCGTGGCGAGCACAAGGCAAAAATTGAAAAGTACATCCGGACACACTATCCAAACGGCATCCCTTCTTTCGGCGCCGACGCGATGCGCTTCACCTTCGCATCGCTCGCCACGTTCGCGCGTACCCTCAACTTCGACCTTTCTCGCTGTGATGGCTATCGGAGTTTCTGCAACAAGCTGTGGAACGCGACGCGCTTCGTGCTAATGAACTGCGAGGGCAAGGACACGGGGCTTGACGAATCGCTGCCGCTTGAGCGCTCCTTTGCCGACGACTGGATCGTGGCCGCGCTGCAGGACGCCGAAGAGGAGGTCGCACTAGGCTTCGACCAGTACCGCTTCGATAATGCCGCGCGCGCCATTTATGAATTCGTATGGAACGAATACTGCGATTGGTACGTCGAGCTTGCCAAGGTTCAGCTCGCCGGTGGCGGCGAGGCGCAGCAGCGCGCAACTCGACGCACGCTCGTGCGCGTGCTCGAGGCGATTCTTCGACTCTCGCATCCGATCATCCCGTTCATCACCGAGGAACTGTGGCAAAAGGTCGCGCCGCTTGCCGACAAGGACGGCCCGAGTGTCATGCTGCAGCCTTATCCGAAACCGGATATCGGAAAGCGTGCCCCCCAGGCCGCAAGCCGGATTGCAGTGCTGAAGGGATTGACTAACGCCTGCCGCTCGTTGCGCAGCGAGATGGGTCTGTCCCCAGCGGAGAAGGTGGCGGCGTTGATCGAAGGTGACGTTACCGCTGTTGGCGCGGAGGTACTGCGCCCATACTTGATGGCGTTGGCGAGGTTATCGGAGGTGAAGTTCTTAGACGTATTGCCCACGTCGCCGGCACCGGTCGAAGTCGTTCATCCCTTTCGCATAATGCTGAACGTCAAGATTGACGTCGCCGCCGAGCGTGCGCGGCTGCAGAAAGAAATGTCGCGTCTCGAAGGCGAAATCGCCAAAGCCAACGCCAAGCTCTCCAATCCGAATTTCGTCGAACGCGCTCCACCAGCAGTGGTCGCCCAGGAAAAGGAGCGTCTTGCGACTTTCCTTGCGACGCTAGAACAGCTCAAATCTCAGCTCGACAAGCTCAAGCCCTGAGTTGTCCAAGGCTGCCGCCTCTGTGCATCCCGCGCTGCGCGCCTTCCGCTCGAAGAGCTTCCGGATCTTCTACGCCGGCCAGGGCCTGTCGCTGCTCGGGAACTGGATACAGATGGTGGCGATGAGCTGGCTGGTGTACCGCGTCAGCGGCTCGGCGCTTCTGCTCGGAGTGACCGCGGGAGCCCAGCAGCTGCCCGTATTGTTTCTATCCCCGATCGCCGGCGTATGGGCCGACCGGGTGAATCGCCGGCGCCTGCTGATGCTGATCCAATCGCTCGCGTTCGTGCAGGCACTGGCGCTCGCTCTGCTCACCTTCACTGAGGTGATTCGCGTTCCGCACTTGATCGCGCTCGCTCTTTTCCTCGGGATCATCACTGCGTTCGAAACGCCGACCCGTCAGGCGTTCCTGCTCGAGCTGATCGAGCACAGGGAGGATCTGCCCAACGCGATCGCCCTGCAATCGATGCTGTTTCAGTCCACGCGCTTCGTGGGACCTTCCGTGGCGGGGCTGGTGCTTGCCGCGCTCGGTGAAGCGTGGTGCTTTCTCGCCAACGCCCTTTTTTATCTGGCCATCATCGCGACCTACGCCGTCGTGCGCGTGAGGCCACGCAAGCCTCCCGATGCGGGGGCCGAGTGGTGGCGCGAGCTGGCGTCGGGATTCGCTTATGCCTTCGGTTTTACGGGCACCCGGCGTCTTTTGCTGCTCCTCATGGGGATGGGGTTTTTCACGGCGCCCTGGTCGTCCCTGATGCCCATATTCGCCGCCGAGACATTCAGCGGCAACTCGAAGACGCTCGGTTTCCTCATCGGCGCGGTCGGGCTGGGCGCCATAGTCGGCACCTTTGTGCTTGCTGCGCGCGGTTCGGTGCGCGGGCTCGGCCGGGTTGTCGCCTCGACTACCGTGGTGGCCGGCGTCGCTTTGAGCGGATTCTCCCTGTCCGGAACTCTCTGGTTGTCACTCGCGTTCCTCGCGGTCTTCGGCGCCGGGCTCGTCGTCACCGCGGCCTCCATCAATACCGTTCTCCAGACCCTGGCGGACGAGGACAAGCGCGCGAGGGTGATCAGCATGTACGTCATGTGCTTCCTCGGTTTTGCCCCGATCGGCAACTTCACCGCGGGGGCACTCGCCGAAGTGATCGGGGCTCACTGGACTCTCTTCGGATGCGGCCTGATCGTGGTCCTCGCGGGAGGCACGTTCGCGCTGGGCCTGAAGACCTGGGCGCGAGCCGTGAGGCCCGTCTACCTGAAGCAGGGAATCATCCGGGAACCGCGGGCGTAGGCCGCGATCGGTCGATCGCACCCGCGATCGCTCATCTCTTCTTCATCAGGAAGGTGAAGACTCTGTCCGCTTCATCGTGCGAGAGCAACTGATTGCCCGTCTGTTTTGCAAAGGCCTGAAAATCCTTTACCGAACCCGGATCGGTAGCTAGGACCCGAAGTACCTCGCCGCTCTTCAGCTCCGCCAAAGCCTTCTTGGCGCGCAGGATGGGAAGCGGGCAATTGAGGCCGCGCACATCCAGATCCCTGTCGAAAGTCGTCATCGTCTCTCGTGTACACTCGAAGCGCGGAAACTATATACCAAACCGCACCTCCGATGAAGCCGCGCAGGCGGATCTGCGAGACATCCGGGTTGCCTAAACGGTTTGCGATACTTAAACTGTGACGCCGATAAGGGGGCACCTTCACCGAGGAGCGGCTTTTGCCCAAGGAATCGCCACCACCTGATCCGAAATGGCTGGTATATGTCGCCAGTCTTCCCATGGATGATCCGGCCGCACGAATGCGGGTGCTGCGCACGCTCGAATCCATGGGCTGCGCTGTGCTGCGCGAGGGCGTCTACTTGCTTCCCGACAGCCAGGCGAATCGGCAAGGCCTGCGGCGCCTGTCCGAGCACATGAGCCGCATCAACGGCACGGCGCATATCCTGCCGGCGACGAATTTGGACGCCCAGCAAGAACAGGCGTTCCGGTCCCTTTTTGACCGGGCGGGAAAATACGAGGAATTGATCAAAGCCGTCGAGGGCCTACGCGCCGGCTTCGGGATTTCCGAGCCCAGTGCGATCGCCCGAGTCCTCAACAAGCAGCGACGTGAATTCGAAGCGATCAGCGCGCTCGATTTCTTTGGTTCGCCGGCAAAGGAGCAGGCCGCGCAAGCGCTGCGCGAGACAGAAGGCGAGGTACGAAAAAGGATGTTTCCCGATGCTCCCAACTCCGGCCGCCTTACCCAGACGGGGCGCTATTACTTCAAGCGCCTTTGGGCGTCCCGCAAACCCCTCTTGGCCGATCGGCTAGCGTCCGCTTGGCTCATCCGTCGTTTCATCGACCCGGAGGCGAGCCTGATGTGGATGGAAAAGACCCAACAGTGCCCTACGACCGCGGTGGGGTTCGGTTTCGACGGCGCGACCTTTTCCAACAGCAGGGACAAGGTAACATTCCAAGAGTTGCTCGCGAAGTTCAGCCTGGACAACAACGAAACGCTCACGAGAATCGGAGCGCTCGTGCATTATCTCGAGACGGGTGGTGCGCCGGTCGCCGAGGCCGCGGGAGTGGAAACGCTGCTCGAAGGAGCTCGTCGGCGCTGCAACAGCGACGAGGAGCTGTTCACCGAAAGCGAGAAAACCTTCGATCTCCTGTACGAAGCCTACTTCGACGCGCCGGGCAAAGACCCCGTTTCCCGCTACTGATCCCGAAACGCAGGCGCGTTTTCAGTTTGCCTTGGCCGTTTTTTTCTCCTCGGCCTGCAACGAGCGCAGATCCCGCAAGCGCGCCTCGACAGCGGAAAGTTGGTAGAAATCTCCGTCTCCGCTCTTCTGCGCGAACAGGAGCTGCTCGATCGCGGCCGGCAGGGTTCCCTGCAGAACGTAGGTCTCGGCAAGCGCCTGATGGTGCAACAGGCGTTTGCCCGATGCGGCATACGATTTGGCTTGCATGCTGTACAACCGCGCATCTCGTGGGTAGCTTTTCACCAGCTCCGCGAGCCATGCGAGCGCCGCCTGGTGCTGTCCCATCCCTTGCAGTACATCCACGTAGGCGTAGTGAAGCGGCCGATAGTTGGGGGCGCGAGCGAGGGCCTCGCGCAACACGTCGCGGGCCCCCGCCGGATCACCGGCGCCGAGGCGCACCCGTGCCATCAGCAGCTCTACCATGGGGTGAGTCCCGAGCAGCTTGCGTACCGCTTCGATTTCGGATGACGCACGGGAAAACTCGCGTGCCCTCGCCAGAGCGCTCGCCAGGCCGTAGCGGGCACCGGCCTCCTCGGCATACCGGTGCTCCCTCACCAGCTCCTCGAAATGCGCGACGGCTTCGCGCGGCAGTCCCTGTTCGGCGCGGACCTTTGCTCGCGCAAGATGAAACTCGATGCTATCGGGCGCTTGCTTGTACACCGCCGCCTGGGCGCGATTCTGCATATCGGCGATGCGCTCGCTGGTAAGAGGGTGCGTGCGCAAATAGGCCGGCGCGTTGTTCTCATACAGCCGGGTCGCTTTCTGTATCCGTTCGAAGAACGCGCCCATGCCGCCGACGTCGAAACCCGCCTGCTGGAGAAATTGAAAGCCGATTCTGTCGGCCTCGCGCTCGAAATCACGAGTGTAATTGAGCTGCGATTGAATGCTGCTTGCTCCTGCACCGGCGATGACCGCCTGCGCCAGATCAGGACGCGAGCGGGCGGCCAGAATGCCCAGAACCACCGCCACTAGAGTGGGAATCGACATCTGTTCCTGTTTTCCCAGAAGCCGGGCGATGTGGTGCTGGGTCACGTGAGCCACCTCGTGCGCCAGCACCCCCGCAAGCTCGGACTCCGTCTGCGCCGCGAGCAGCAGGCCGGTGTGCACGCCCACGAATCCGCCGGGCATCGCAAAGGCGTTGATGGTGTTGTCGCGCACCATGAAGAACTCGAAGTCCTGACGCGCCTCGTGGTTCGCGGCCACAATGCGCCCGCCGACTTCGTTCACGTACTCTGTAAGCTCCGGGTCGTCGAGAAAGCTCGGTTCGCGCAAGCGAATTTCCCGCATCGCCTGCTCGCCGATCTTGCGTTCGAGGTAAGGCGACAGCAGCGCACCGGACGTGTCACCCAGCTCCGGGAGGGTCTGTGCCTGTGCTGTCGGGACCAACAGCGCGAGGCCCAGGCAGACGACGAGGATTCTCATGGATAATATGATACCGCTCTCCGGGTTGGGTTCCCGGGTGCGTCGTTTTTACACGGATCTGCGTGTCGCTCGAAGGTGGGGAAATGAATCGGTCAAGAAAATTGAGCCATTTCGACGGGTCCGGGCGGGCTCATATGGTGAACGTCGGAGACAAGCCTGAGACGCATCGCGTCGCGCGCGCCGGCGGCACGATTCGCATGGCGTCCTCGACCTTGAAGCTCGTCCTCGCGGGAGGCGCCAAGAAAGGCGACGTCCTCGGAGTGGCCCGGGTCGCCGCGATTCAGGCGGCCAAGCGGACGGCGGAGCTGATCCCTTTGTGCCATTTCCTCGGGCTTACACGAGTCGCAGCAGAGTTCACCGCGGAGAAGCGCCGGTCTGCGATCCGCCTCGTGGTGACCGTCGAGACGATCGGCCGCACGGGAGTCGAGATGGAGGCCCTGGCAGCGGTGAGCGTGGGACTGCTCACGATCTACGATATGTGCAAAGCAGTGGACCGCGCCATGATCATCGAGGACATCAAGCTGCTTGAAAAATCCGGCGGTCGCTCCGGGCACTTTCGAGTGGCGCAAGCCTAGGCGCCGGGGGCCCTCCGACAATTCGCGCGGCCTGATCACGGCTCCTTTTCGGCGCGAGGCCTGGGCGTCCCTTTCCGGACCGCACGGTCCGCGCCAGAGGAATCCAGGCGCCTGATCTCGAGGTCCGCACCCTTGAAGCCCAGATCGGATGCGCGCCCGTACTCCGCCTTCGCTTCCCGCGTCCTGCCAAGTCGCTCCAAAACCAATCCGAGACGGTGGTGTGCGATTCCGCTGTCGGGCTGCAGCTCGACCGCTCGAGCCAGATGGCGAAGCGCCAATTCGTATTGGCCCTGGAGGAGATGAATCACTCCGCGGGAGTAATGACAGTGAATGGTGTCCGGGTACTGCGCCATGCATTTTTCGGCGATCTCGATCGCTTTCTGCGGCTGCCCCCCGTACGCGTATTCCCTGGCCATCATGTACAAGGTCCGCGAACCCCAGGGAACGGGCTTCTCCGGAAGTTTTGCAACTGCATCTTCCCAGAGAAGAAAGGAGCTTGAGAACGTGACCAAGCGGTCATGGGCCTGGTACAGAAGAACGGGAATGGCCAGTATTGACGCTGCCATCGCTGCCCGCAGAGGAATCGCGCTCAGCGTCGCTGCCAATGCGATCAGCACTCCGGGCGCCCACAAGTAGCTCCTGTAGAGGACAAAGGGTTCCTGGAATCGAGCCGTGCTGAACTCGGCCAGGAACAGAATCCAGGTAAAGAGCATCCCAAACCCCGCCATTCCGATCCTTCCGCCCCGACGCAAGAACACCAGGCCGAGCACGCCGAACCCGACGAAAGCCGACACCTTGAGAATGGCCCAACCCGTCGACCATGTCTGGAAAAAATCCACGCGGACGTCGATCGACATCGCCCGGGTATCGGGCCATAGCCACAAGGCGAGATACTTGAAGAAGAGGCCCGCCTGAGTGACTGCGCTCAGCGACCATGAGAAATCCGACATCGCATGCCCAAAGACGCCCTCGAGTTGCGTAGCGACGCCACTGTAATCGGGCTCGTACGACTCGCCGATCAACCATCGTCTGAGGAACGTCACGAAAATAGCGGCGGGCGCACAGACCGACAGATAGAGGGCCGCGTGACGAACGGCGAAGCGCCGTTCGGTCCTGACCAATGCCACTGTCAGCACCGCTGCGGCTGGCAACATCACGCTGTGCTCCTTGGAGAGCACCGCCATGGAATACATGAGCCCGGCCGTGATCGCGTCGGCATGGCTGCCGCGCGTGAGCCCTCTCACGAACAGCACGATCGACAACAGCGAAAACAGCGTGGCGAAGACGATGGTGCGCTGGACCAGATAGCCTGCTCCGTACACGGCTACCGGATGGATCGCGAATAGGGATGCGCCGATGAACGCCCACGCGGTGGCGTTCGCCGCGGACGCGGATTCCGGTCGGTTCGCGGGCAGCCGCAGCAGATCGCAGATGAGCTTGTAAATCGCGAGCGCGCAAGCGATATGGATGGCGAGACTCACGATCCGGTGGGCGAACATGCCCCCGATTTCCACTTCCGTGACGGCGAGCGAGAAGTACGGAGGAAGCCTCAGCTCAAGGCCGAACGGATGCGTGGCATAGTAGGAAAAGTTCTGTCCCGAGAAAAACACCCAGTCGTCGAAGACCCTCGGGCTTCCCAGAAAAGGCCCGTAAAGGCCGCAGGCGAACCCCGCGATGAGGGTTGCGGCGATCCAGGGCCGGAACCGCCCGAAGATGCTTGCGAGCATAGGGAAAAAAAAAGGTACCCCGAAGGGTACCTTTTTTCACTACGAAGCTGCGCTTAGCCGCGGCAGGAGCCAGGCAGGAACTTCGGGTTCAAGTTCGTGCCGTCGCCCTGGTTGCCACAACGCCAGCCGAAGACCGTCATTCCACCCACGTCGGTAGAGCTCATGGCCGCCGGCACCCCACCGGGGTTTTTCAGCGGGACCAAGGTGACCACCGTACCGTTGATATTAGTCGCCGGAGCAAAGCCCTGGATCGTCACTTGGACCTTCCCGTTGGCATCCGTGGCAATATATTGCACGTACTTCGAGGCCCCGCCGGTCGTGGCGCTCGTGACTTCGCAGCCCCAGTTGTTGATCCCAGGCGCGCTGGTGGCACTCTGGAAGACCTCGGTAATCGAGGTGCGGCATGCGCTCGCAGCCAGGATCACTTCGGATATCTTCGCCCGGTTGCTGTAGTCCTGATACGCCGGTAGTGCTACTGCGGCCAGAATGCCGATGATCGCAACTACGATCATCAACTCGATCAAGGTAAAGCCCTTCTGAATCGCTCTCATGGATACTCCCTTCTCGACACGCCGATATGGCGCCTGGGTTGGTAAGAGCAAGTCGCATGCCGCCCTTGGAACGTCGGACTTATTCCATTGTTTTTATGACATTTTAAGTCATTTACAGAGCTTGATTCGGCTATGGAAAGGAACGGCTTCGATCTAAAATGCGGCACAGTCTGACGCTGAACGTCACCGGCTCGGTCGCATTGGCTGACGCGGCGTCACTTCGCGACCTCAGCCAGGAAGCTCTCCAAGGCGCGTATCGGCGCCATATCCTCGAAGAGAACGTGGCGTTCCGCTTCGATGCGCTTGCGGGCGCGCTCGCGGTATTCACCGTCCCGGATGAGCTTGACCGCAAGCGAAATGTAGTCTTCCTCCGACCCAGCGACCAGCTCCTGCAATCCCATCCGCTTCAGGATGCCGCTCGCCAGCCTGCCGCGCAGAAACCGCCCTTCCCAAGTCACGATCGGGGTCCCGCGCTCAACCGCCTGCATCGCGGTGTTGAAGCCCGAGAAGCCGATGGTGTCCAGGAAGACATCGGCCCGATCGAGCAGTCCGTCAAACGCCGGGCCGGTCAGCCAGGGAATGAAGATCACATGTTGATCGATATTCAGGCCGTATCGGGTGAAAACGGCTTCGAGTCGCTGTCGCAATTTTTCGGCCAGATTGCTCACCTCGGGTATGAAGAAAATAAACTGGCACCGGCCCAACCTGCGGGCGATTTCGGCAATAACCCAATCGTGTTGAGGTGCGTATTTGAATGGCATGCCGGGGCACAGAAAAAGGGGAGACCGGACGTCGATGCCCAGTTTCCCAAGATCGGGATGGATGGGTTTGCCTCCCCAAGGTCGATAGAAACAACCCAGGCTGGGCAAGGTAATCAGCCGTTCCGTGTAATTCTCCTGCGCGTCGGGTGGCTCCATTTCTTCCGCGGACAGGTAGTAATCGATCGTCGGCAGCCCGGTCGTCTCGGGATGCCCCCACGTCGCCACCTGGACCGGCGCAAGGCGCAAGCTGGCGAGCTTTATCGACATCGGATCCATCCCGATCTCCGGATAGATCAGGACGTCCAGTTGCTGGTCGATGATGTCCTGCACCCAGCGCTGCAGAGGCCTTGCTCCCTGCTCGAAACGCGCTGCGGAAGACTTCGCAAACAGGGTCTCTTGGTCTTCACGAACGCCGAAATAGAACGCGTAGAGGGCGAAGCGCTCGCGGCCGATTTTCTCGAACCACCCCTTGACGATGGCATTCCAGACCGAGTGGTTCCAAAAGTATTGCGAGGCGATACCGACACGGATCACGCCGTCGGGTCTGCGTCTTCCGGGAGCGACGAAGCCCTGCCTTGCGAACCACTCGCCCATCAGTCGCGTACACAGACTTCCGTAGCGCTTGAGCAAACTGCGGTTGTTTTCTTCCTGATACGCCAGCGGAAAAGGTTGTTGGGTACCCACCGCCTTGAAACCCTGCGCGCTCCGGGTCCCGTCAAACCAGCGCTCCAGCTCATCCAGCTGCCCGACGAACGCGGTCCTGCAACTCGTGGGATCGGCGTCCGTCCCGTACATCTTGGGTATTTGCGACATCGCAAGCGCCCAGCGCGCCTCGACGTACTCGGGATCGAGGGAGAGCGCCTTCCTGTTGCAGTCGAGCCCTTCGTTCAATCGGCCCTGGTTTCTGAAAACGTGACCCAGGCCCCAATGCGCTTCGGGGAGATCCGGCCGGAGTGCGAGGACCTTTTCGTAGCAGGGAATCGCTTCATTCAGCCTGTTTTGATCCCGCAGGACGTCCGCGAGATTGTAATGCGCCTCGAGCAGGTCGGGCTCGATCACGAGCGCCTTCCGGTAGCAAGCAATTGCCTGGTCAGGCTTGCCCTGGACATTGAGCACGTTGCCCAGGTTGACATATGCCGGGGAAAAATCGGGAGCCAGTGACAAGGCTCTCTCGTAACTGGCGACGGCTTCATCCCATTGAGCCTGGTCCTTGTAGGAATTCCCCTGACCGAAGTGCCATTCACAGGATTCGGGCTCAAGCGTCGGTGCCTTGTCAGAGCGGATTGCGGCTTTGCCGACACTGCTCTGATCCCTGAGGACATCCTGCAGCCCGGCGCGCGCCGCAGGAGCATTGGGTGCGAGAGCGAGAGCCCGCTGGTAGCAAGCGAGGGCGCGATCCGGCTTGCCTTGGGCCCTGAGGGCGGCACCCAGATTGACGAGTGCATCGACGTAATCCGGGTCGAGCGCCAGAGCGTTCAGGTAGGAGACGACGGCCTCGTTGAGCTTTCCTTGCGCTCCCAGCGCATTGCCGAGGTTGTTGTGGGCGGGCGCATTCGAGGGATTGCGCTCGAGCGCCCGCGATATCAACTCGGCGGCCCGTCCATGTTCGCCCCGCTGATGCGAGATGACGCCCAAGAAGTGCAGCGCGTCGATGTTTTCCGGATCGACTGCCAGCATTTCTCGGTAGGCCGCCTCTGCCTCACGCAGACGCCCTGCCTGATGGTGTTGTAGGGCGGCGTGCAGCTTGCGTGAAACGAAGACGAGGAGATCTTCGCCCGCGCCCGAAGGGCTCGGAGTCGGGCGCTTTTCCGCTGCCCCCTTACGGGACCTGAACAGCCGTTCGAGCATACGCTCAACGACCCGGTGTCGGGGGAGGCGCCGATTTGAGCGCAATCAGAGTGATCAGCTCGTAGGTCCACGTCTCGACGAACGCCTTGGGGTATCCGGCTTCCTTCAGCGCCCATCGGAATTGATTGCCCAGGCGCGCTTTCTTGTAGATATTGAGCTTGTGGGTACGCGCGAATTGCTCGGCACGGGAGAAGACCGCCTGATGCGTATTTCTTAGCCGCTTTGACGCCTTCTCGTCCTGCGCCTCCAGACCCGCGGGGGGCGCGCGCTTGACGAGTTCGGCGGCGATCGACCGTGCAAACTCGTCGATTTCCTCGGTATCGAACCACTGAAAAATTGCCATCATCGATGGAATCCAGAAGGAGCGCCAATCCCGGCGACCGATGTCGGGTCGAGCGGGATCAAGCGGCAAATCCGGGTATTCTGCTTTCGTCGACCTCGTCGATCTGATCGGGATCGAGAAATTGCTCGGCGTAGCGGAGATAGATCTTCTTGCGGACAAATATGTCGAACAAATCCGGGTCGATATGTCCGTTCAGCCTGAAGTTCCCGAGGATCTTCAACGACTCGGAAAGCGTCTTGCCGCGCTTGTAAGGTCTGTCCTTGGCGGTCAGCGCCTCGAAAATATCCGCGATCCCCATGACTCTCGCCTGCACCGACATCTGCTCCCGCTTCAATCCACGAGGATAACCCTTCCCGTCCATGCGCTCGTGGTGACCCCCGGCGTACTCCGGTACGTGACTCAGATGCTTCGGCCACGGCAGCGCTTCCAGCATCTTGATGGTCGCAACGATATGGTGATTGATCTTCTCGCGCTCCTCGTCGGTGAGCGTACCCCGCGAGATCGTAAGATTCTTGATTTCATCATCGGTGAGGAAATCCGCCGTCCCTCCTGAAACGTCGATCCACTTGTACTCGGTGCCGATCCGGTTCACTCTTTCCCGCTCTTCAGGGGCCATGGCCTCACCTCCGACATTGGCGTGACGCAGAAATTCGCGATCGGCATCGACTTGGCGCAACCTGTCCCGCAACGTCTGATCGATTTGGGCGAACCGCTTGCGCGCAACCACCTCATCCAGCGCCGATTCGCCAAGGAGCTTAAGCTTCTCCTTCAACGCGGCGATTTCCAGATCCCGTTTCAGCACTTCGAACCGCGTGTCGACGAGACTGATGCGGTCGAAGATTGTTTCCAGTTTGGTCGCCTTGTCCACGACGTGGACAGGCGTCGTAACTTTCCCGCAGTCATGCAGCATGCCCGCTATTTTCAGCTCGTAACGGTCCTTCTCGCTCATGTTGAAGTTTCCGAGCGGCCCTTCAGTCGTCTCATTGACGGCTTCGGCAAGCATCATGGTGAGCACCGGGACACGCTGGCAGTGTCCGCCGGTATACTTGGACTTTTCGTCGATCGCGGTGTTGATGAGCTCTATGAAGGACTCGAACAGCTCCTCCAATTGATTGATGAGGTTGCGATTGGTGAGCGCGATGGCGGCCTGAGAAGCGAGCGATTCCGCGAGGCGCTGGTCCGAATGCGAGAAAGGCCCGATCTCGTTCGTCGCGGGATCCACGCTGTTGATAAGCTGAAGGACGCCGATTATCTCGCTTTCGTGGTTCTTCATCGGCACCGTGAGGAAGGCCTTCGAGCGGTACCCGGTCTTCTTGTCGAAATTGCGCGTCCCGGAGAAATCGAAACCCTCTCCCGAATATGCATCGGCGATATTCACCGTCTTGCCAGTTAGGGCGGTGTAGGCGGCGACCATCTGGTTGTTCGGTGTTCCGTCCTTTCCGTAGAGGTGCACCGGATAGAACGGTATCGGGTTGCCGGTGGTCCCGCCCATCGCGATGCCCATAGCCTCGTTTCGCATGATCGCAAACCTGAGCTGTGGTCCCTCGTCGGAGGGCTCCAGCACGTACAAGGTGCCGCCGGCCGCGCGCGTGATCGCCTTCGCCGCAAGGAGGATTTTCTCGAGCAGGTGGTCGATGTCCTTTTCCTGGGACAGCGCCGCGCCTATCTCGTTGAGTTGCTCGAGGCGGCGAAACAGATCTTCAACGGTCTCCAAGAGCAATCCCCGGTCTGGGCGGCAGCCCGCGTGGAGCGACCCGCTACTTGATGCAGACCGCGCGCACCTGCGGCATGTCGGTAATTCCCTGAAGTACCTTTTCGATCCCATCCATCTTCAGGGTTCGCATGCCTTCCTCGAGACTGACAGCGAGGATTTCCGCGACACGCGCGTGCTCCTGGATAAGCTTCTTGAGAGTGTCGGAGGCGATCAGTAGTTCATGGAGGCCGACCCGGCCTTTGTAGCCGGAATTGCCGCAGGCGTCGCAGCCCTTGGCCCGATAGAGCGTGAAGTGACCTTTGTCGCCGGCGTAGCTTCTCGCCAAATCCCGGTAGACGTTCTCGTAGGCGGACTTGGCGTCCCTCTTGAACGGTCCGGTGTTGAGCAGCTCGGAGCAGTATTCCTGGAGCATGTGCTTCATTTCGTCAGCGCCCGGCGAGTAAGCTTGCTTGCATTTGCCGCACAGACGCTTTGCCAGCCGCTGCGCAAGGATCCCGAGCAGCGCATCGGCAAAGTTGAAGGGGTCCATGCCCATGTCCAGCAACCGGGTGATCGACTCCGGCGCGCTGTTCGTGTGCAAGGTGGCGAACACGAGGTGGCCTGTCAGCGACGCTTCTATGCCCGTGGACGTGGTTTCCTTGTCGCGCATCTCGCCGACCATGATGATGTCGGGATCGGCCCGCAGAAACGATTTCATCACGACTGCGAAATCGAGGCCGGCCTTCTTGTTGACCTGGACCTGACGCAGGCCCTTCTGCGTGATTTCGACCGGATCCTCCGCCGTCCAGATCTTGGTATCTGGTGTGTTGAGAAAACCCAGTACCGAG
Organism: Betaproteobacteria bacterium; assembly: GCA_005884455.1. Lineage (GTDB taxonomy): Bacteria > Pseudomonadota > Gammaproteobacteria > Burkholderiales > SG8-39 > VBDM01. The sequence goes on along the minus strand of VBCH01000210.1, from coordinate 27,141 downwards.
TGGAGCGTCGTCGTCTTCCCCGAGCCCGTCGGACCGCAGCAAAAGAACAGCCCGTAAGGCTTGCTCACCGTTTCCTTGAGCTTTGGCAGATTGGAAGGCGAAAGGCCGAGCTTGTCCAGGGGGATGGGCTCCCCCGCCGCGAGGATACGCATGACGATGTCTTCGACCCCGCCTTGGGACGGGATCGTCGCCACGCGCAGCTCGATATCGAGCGGTCCGAATTTCTTGAATTTGATTTTCCCGTCCTGCGGCTTGCGCTTCTCGGAAATGTCGAGATCGCACATGATCTTGATGCGCGCCACCATCGCGTTTCGGTAGGAACCCGGGACCTCGATATAGGGAACCAGCGTTCCGTCCTTCCTCAGCCTGATCTCGGTCTTGCCTTTGCCGGGGTAGGGCTCGATGTGAATGTCTGACGCTCCCTGGTTGTACGCATCGATGATGATCTTGTTGACCAGCTTGACCAGCTCGTTGTCGGCCGCTGCAGACACATCGTCGTCGCCGCCGACCACCTCGGGAATCTCGTCCTCTTCGAGATCCGAAAGCATGTCGCCGATGTCGCCGGTGTCGGCGGCTTCCGCCCCGTAGAACGCCTTGAGCGTTTCCCTGAACTCTTTGAGAGTCGTAACTCGATACGCGAGCTTGCGCGCCGCAAAGACATTCTGGACGATTCTGGAGCTCTTCACCCTCTCGGGGTCGAGACAAAGGATGACCAGACCTTCCTTCGCTTCCTCGATCGGTACCCACTGGTTGGACTCGACGTAATCGCGTTTCAGGTTTTTCAGCAGATCCATCGGTTTGATGCGGTCGGGCTTGAACGGTTCGTACGGCACTCCGAAGAACTTCGCAAGGGCCGCGCCGATCGCGGGAATCTTGACCTGGAACTCCTCGATCAGCACCGTCTCGACGTCGACGGCCTTCTTGCGTGCCGACCGCGCCGCGAGCTCGAACTCGGCGGCCGAGATCACGGCATCGCTCACCAGAAAGTCGTACTTCGTCTTGAGGACCTGCGGCTTTTGGCGCTGCTTGAGCGCGATGGCCAGCGTCTGGCAGAGTTCCGCCACCCCCTCCTCGGCCAGCTGTCCGAACGGCACGCCCGCCCTGTTGTTGATCAACTGGACCACGCCGACGAGTTCGCTGCTGCCCGGCTCCGCAACGGGCGCGACTAGCATCTGCTTAGTGCGATAACCGGTGCGCTTGTCGACTTCCTGCAGGAAGCGCAGGTTCGGGTTGTGCGACTTGAGCTCGCCCTCGTCGTACACGTCCCTCAGGTTGAGCATCCTCTTCGACAACCCGACGTAGCCCGCGATCGAGTGTTCGGCGATCGGCAGCTTGAGATCCTTGAAGGAGTTGAGGCCGGTCTTGACCTTGGAGACGATGGTCTGTTTGTCCTCACCCACGGTATAGATCGTCAGCCGGTCGGCGTTGAAGAGGGTACAAATGTCGGCGCTGACTTCCAGCATGATTTCGTCCACGTTGCTCGTGGCGTGGATCTTGTTGGTGACGGTCTGGAGATTCTTCTGAAACGTCAGCCTGCTATTGACGTCTGAAGCAGCGCCCGGATGCGTTTGCAATACCGCGCTCATAGGCAATCCACCTTAAGGTTCATCATCATGAAATATCCTGATAATCAATTACTTTACCACTGTTCAGCCGTCGAGGCTGCCCCCGGCGAGGGCGTTTTCCACACACCGGCTCCGAAAGGCCCAAGGCACTGCAAAGCCGGCCCGACCGCCCGCTTCGTCGCCAAGCGAGAATCGCGCCTGCCGGGATCCGAGCGCCGCTCAGCGGGCGAAGCTCGGCGCGCGAGGCTTCTCCGGTCTCCTCATGCTCCACGCTTCGTCTCCCCCCAGAGTCCACCCGCGAGCACGAACGCGCGATACCCGCGCTGAGCGAGGAGAAATGCCGCGGCAGCGCTGCGTCGGCCGCTCTGGCAATAGAGCACGTACTCTTTCCCTTTGTCCAGCACGCCGAATGCGTTGCGGATCTCCGACAAGGGAATGTTGATGGCCCCCGCAAGCTTGTCGTATTGATATTCCGATGGATAGCGCACATCGATCCACTGGGCTCCATTGGCGATCTTGTCGCGTGCCTCCTGTGCCGAGAGGCGGTGCAGCAGCGGCTCCCGGAGGAGCGCGGCAAAGTCCTTCCTGGACAGCCGCAGGAGCGCTCCGTCCGTCTTCATCGTAACGGTGGCGTTTCGCCTGGCTTCCGACACCAGCGCTTCCTCGCCGAACGCATCGCCACTTTTCAGCTCGGCGAGCAGCATCGTGACTCCTCCGACCATCCGTTCGACCTTGCAGCGGCCGGTTTCGATCACGAAGTAGAAGTCCCCTTCAGCGCCCTCGCGAATCACCGCGTCTCCCTTTTTGACGTTAATGCGCTCGAAACGGCGCAGCAGCTCGTTGATGTGGGCCGGCGGAAGCCGCGAGAACTCGCCGTATTTGAGGCTGCTAACGCTGAACATTCCGGACATGAGCGTCCAGCTGGCGAGTGAACTCCCCTCGGTCTCCCGCCTCTCCTGCCTTTCCGAGTGGCCGGCGGACGCGGCTTCATCCCAGGTCGCCATGACGTCGAGAAGGTCGTCGTCGATGCGCATCAGCTCGACGTCGGTGATCGCCTTGGCGCTGGTGAAAGCATCCCCCCCCCGCCTACCCAGTGGATATCGCGAACGCTCGGAGCCCCCTACCAGCACTTTCGAAGATCCATCCGGATAGGTGAGCACGAGCTCTCCACGCAGTAGATAAACCGCCTGGTCCGCGATCCCGCGCACGAGAAACGGATTCGAATTCTTGCTCGCGGTCTCTACGTGACAGAGACCGACGAGTTCATGGAGCCTTGCTTCGGGCAGCGAAGCCACAGGTTCAAGAGTCTTCAGCGTCTCGATGCGTACTCTGTTTGCGCCCATCGCGCGTTCCCCCGCTCCTCAAAACTCGAAAACTTGATTGTTTTGCAGCATGCGCGGTCGGTATTGACCGGCGTCCTCCTCGATTTCCTGCATCGTGAGCTCGATTTCGCCGGGCTTCAGGTGCGTGATATAGATCTCCGCGCTACGTTCGAGTTTTGCGAGCTCCTCGGCGAGCATGCTCGGACAAAGGTGCTTCGAAATGACCGCCAACTCCCTTTCGCGGTTGCAAAAGGCGGTCTCGATGATCAGATACTTCAGGTTGGAAATCTTGTTGACCACCGCCCAAAGGGGGTCGTTGGTCGTAGTGTCGCCGGTAAACACCAGGCTTTCCCTGCCGGAATCGAGGTGATAACCGACTGCCGGCACGACATGATTTGCCGGCAGCGCTGTGAGCTTGCGCTTTTTCAGCTCGACCGTGTCACCGACCTGGATCTCGCGGTATCGAAGGAAGGGTTTTTCGGGGCTCGGGATCTGAGCGAAATCGGGCCAGATGCTCCAGTTGAAGATGTGACTGCGCAAGATCTCCAGCGTTGCCGGAACGGCCCAAAGCGTGACCGGCTGGTCACGCATCCCTCCGACGGTATCGACCATGAACGGAATGCTCGCGACGTGATCGAGGTGCGAGTGCGTGAGAAAAATGTGATCGATGAGAGAGAGTTCGGTGAGCGAAAGGTCGGCGACCCCCGTCCCGGCGTCGATGAGAATGTCGTTGTCCAGGAGCATCGAGGTGGTGCGCAAATGCCGGCCTCCTATTCCGCCGCTGCACCCCAGGATTCGCAGCTTCATGGAACGGCGCCCCCGTTATTTCTCGTCGAAAACGGTAACGCCTGCCCATTCGGCTGGCGGTGGGTTTCTGCGCTTGACCGCCACTTCCTTCGCGTACAACTCGTAGAGAGCGCACCCGGGGTTCATGCGCAGGAGGTTGAGGAGGTTGACCTCCACCTGATCCCATTGGCGGGAGCGGTAAGACCTGATCGTCTGGTGCCAGAGCTTGAGCTCGTCCAGAACCTTCCTCTCGACCTCGGACTCCAGTCCCACTGGCTCGTAGATCGTGATTGCCTCGTCCTTGCCCTTCACCTTGATCTTGTCGATCTCCCTGAAAACCACGTCCTTCACCAGCGTCCGCGTTGTTTCCCCGACGAGTATCCCCACGCCGTAGTACTTGGTGCGCCCTTCCAGCCGGGAAGCGACGTTGACGGCATCTCCCATCGCGGTGTACGCCCTGCGTTCCTTCGATCCCATGTCCCCGACCCGGACGTTCCCCGTGTTGACGCCGATGCCGATCTTGAGGGTCGGCCAGCCGCGCGCGGTGAATTTCTTGTTCAGCATACCGCACTCGCGCTGCATCTCCAGGGCCGCAAGAACCGCGCTGCGCGGGTGATCTTTATCTTCCACCGGAGCGTTCCAGAAGGCCATGATCGCGTCGCCGATGTACTTGTCGAGCGTGCCGCGGTGCTTGCCGCGGATGATATTGCTCATGTCGGTGAGGTACTCGTTGATGTATTCGCGAAGGTGCTCGGGACTCAGCGCTTCCGATATGCTGGTGAAGCCGCGCACATCGGAAAATAGTATCGTGAGATCGGTGCTCTTCGGCGCCATGGTGTACTGCTCGGGGTCTTCCGCCATGATGCCCACAAGCTCGGGAGGCACATATTGCCCGAACAACTCGGCGAACTGGCGCTTCGAGCGCGTCTCGACGAAATATCCGTAGGCCATGTTGACCGTGTACAAGGTCACTATCATGAGCACTGAGGCGGCAAGCGGCAGCACCAAGCCCGCGTAGGACCACATCCACAGGTCGAACAGCGTGATGAGCGCCATCCCGGTCACCGTCGTCGCGGTGGCCCAAAGCGGCGCGAGCATCGGTATGAGCAAGGCGAGCACGATACCGCCGAGGACAAGCACCAACAGCTCCGCTCCGAGCATGTAAGGCGGTTTGTGCTTCAGTTTGCCGTCGAGTATCCCGGCGATGAGGTTGGCGTGAATCTCGACCCCGGGATAGACATTGCCTTCCTTCCTGACCCCGGAGGAGGTCTCGCCCTCCCCCACCGGGGCCGAGCGAAGATCGAACAGGCCCGGGGCAGAAGCGCCGATCAAGGCGATCTTTCCCTTCAGCATTTCCACCGGCACTTTGTCCGACCATATATCGGCAAACGAAATATACGGAAAGCTGCCCCTTGGACCGCGATAGGGAACCAGCGCGGTGACTTCATCGTCTACCGGGATTCTGAGCGGCCCGACTTCAAGCCACTCCAAACCGGTGTAGGTCTTGGAGATGAAGCGGTCGGGGTTCGTCCCCGGGATTACCTTGGGCAAGGTAACCGTGTCGATCTTGCCGCGAGCTGCTTCCTTCATGCCCAGATACAGGCGCACTACCGCGAGCGACAGGGCTTCGTAGTAGCTGCCGTTGCGTTGCGGGTATTCCACGAGCATCGGAACCCGCCGCGACACGCCATCATCGTCCACGCGTGAGTTGAAATGCCCGGCGTTGGCTACCTTGGCAAACTCGGGCAAGTTGGCGCCGTAGCCTTTCCACGCGAAGAAGTCGATTTTCCTGCCGGCAAACGTGCCTGGCGGGAAAACAGGCTCCGGAAGGGATCCGTTTTCCACCGCATTTTCTTCGCTATTGAAGTAGTAGCCGAGAACCACCGGACGGCCGCGGAGAAAATTCGAGAACTTCGCGTCGTAGTCGAGCGCCGGGCGCAATTCCTTCAGGGCCGACTGGAACGGCCCTACGTCCTTCAGCCGGGTCCCGGCCAGCTTCTCGAGCACCGGCAGGCCTGAGCTCTCGTCGGGTTCGGCAAATACGACGTCCAAGCCGATTATGAGCACGCCGTATTTGTCGAAAAGCTTTTGCAGCAGTGCAACGATCTTGTCGCGACTCCAAGGCCAGCGGCCGAGCGCTCGGGAATCCAGGCTGCGCTCGTCGATGTCGAGGATGACGATACGGTCGTCGGGCGTGCCCGGCATGGTCAGCCGGAGCCGGTAGTCGTAGATGATGTGGTCGAGCTGGTTGATGAATCCGATGCGGTAGCTCTTGTAGGCATTTCCTACGACGTGGCCTACGAATACCAGAACTACCAGCAGGCCGAGCGCGATCCGGACGATGTGCTGCTTCAGTCTTCCTCCCGGGATCGGGTCTGAGGAGCCGAGGCTCAGGTCTTGAGGAAGAATTCCATCTTGACCCCGGCAAGTTCGATCACGTCATGGTCGTTCAAGGAGTGCGCTTGGGCGTCGAGGGTCTTGCCGTTCACCACCGGAAAGCTTGCCCCCTCTACGTGGGTTATGAAAAAGCCCTGTGGCCGGCGCGTGATGACGGCCACTTGGACGCCGGGTTTACCGAGTGTCGTGAGCGGCTTGGTGAGATCGAGCTCCTTGCCGGCATTCGCCCCGGAGAGAAGCTGCAGCGCCGCATTTTTTTGAGGCGCGGCTGCCGGCTTAGGGGGGGCGACCGGTGCGGCCGTCGCAGTTTGGCCTGCGACGGTGTCGCTTAAATTTCTTGCGCCTGCGGCAGCCGCCACAGGGGCCGCCGCTGCGGCGCCGGCCGGCGCGGAGGCGGCAGGCGCCGCGGTAGCCGCCTTCACCGAACCGGGGCGGAGCACCATGGTCTTCTCGAAGTCCGCTGCCTTGGCTTGCCCCGCCACGGCTTCGTTCACGTACTTCAGCTTGTACTTGCCGAGCTCGATGATGTCGTTGTTCTGGAGGAAGTGCTTCTTGATCGGCTGTCCGTTGACCACGGTGCCGTTGGTGCTGCCGAGATCCTCGAGAAACGAGTCCTGCAGGATGGTGACGATGACGGCATGTTCCCCGCTCACTGCCAGATTGTCGATCTGGATGTCGTTGTGTGGCTTGCGGCCGATGGTGGTACGTTCCTTGGTCAGGGCGATCTCCTTGAGGACCAGGCCGTCCATACTGAGTATCAGCTTCGCCATAGCAGTATCCCTCTGCTCAAACTATTTCAAGCTATTTGAACCAGCTCATCATCTTGCCCACGATGCTGCGCGGTGCGGGGTAGTCCCGCAGCACCCGGACCAGTATTACCGAAATATTGTCTCGGCCCCCGTTATCATTGGCCGTTTGCACCAAATGCTGCGCACATAGTTTCAAGTTGGAGCTGAGCGTCTGCAGCGCGAGGCCGATGTCGTCGTCGCTCACCATATCACAAAGGCCGTCCGAACAGAGGAGATAAATGTCTTCCGGCTGCGTCTCGTAGTCGTGGATCTCCGCTTCGACGATCGGATCGATACCGAGCGCGCGCGTAACCAGATTCTTGTTCTGGGACTGCCGGGCCTGTTGCGGTGTGATCACGCCGCTGTCGATCTGCTCCTGGAGAAGCGAATGATCTTTGGTGACCTGCCGCAGCTCGCCGCCGCGCAGCCGGTACAGCCGCGAATCTCCGATGTGCGCGACGGTCATCTTGTTGTCGTAGAACAGGGCGACGACCAAGGTCGTCCCCATGCCGGCATACTGAGGCTGGCTCTGTGCGGCCTGATAGATCGACGTGTTCGCCTTGGCGATCTGTTCGTGCAACAGTTGGTGCGCGACGAGCTGGCCGCTGTGTGCGTCGATCTCGTATGGAACTCTCTTCTCCAGCAGCTGCTGCAGCTCGGTGATGATCACCGTCGTGGCCATGCCGCTCGCCACCTCGCCCGCGTTGTATCCCCCCATACCATCGGCCAACACGACGAGGCCTTGATCCCCATCCGACGCGATCGAGTCCTCGTTATGGGACCTGACCATTCCGGGATCGGTACAACTCGCGACTTCAAGCGCTCCCGATAAAGTCATGATGCTTCAACGAAGCTCACAGGCTGATGTCGACCCCGACGCCGACCGCCGCGGCGGAAGGACCGCCCACAGTCCTTCGCAATGAGCCCGCGAATTCTTCGCCTGTCTGGTAACGTTCGCCCGCGTCCTTGGCCATCGCCCTGTCAAGGAAGGCGACCAGAGCCGGCGGCAGGGACGGGTGGAATTGCAGGATATCGGGCGCATCTTCATTCGCGATCCTGAACATGAGTTGCGCCATCGAATCCCCCTCGAACGGTAGTTTGCCGCAAATAAGCTGATACAGGCTTACCGCCAGCGAGAACAGATCGCTGCGCCCGTCGATCTTCTTGCCCTGGAGCTGTTCCGGCGACATGTAGGACGGCGTGCCGAGCACCATTCCGGTTTTGGTCTTGGACGAATCCGTGATGCGGGCAATTCCGAAATCGGTCACCTTGACGGTGTCGCTTTCAGGCTCGTACATGACGTTGGCCGGCTTCACGTCCCGGTGCACCACGTTCTGCCTGTGCGCGTAGCCGAGCGCGTCGGCCACTCTCGCCACGATCGAGACGACCTTGTCGGTCGAGAGCGTGCTGCCTGGTTTGGTGAACGGCACCAGATCCTGACCCTTCAGGAGTTCCATCGCGATGTAGCACAGATCGTGCTCTTCGCCCGCGTCGAAGATGGTCACGATGTTCGGGTGGCTCAAACGCCCTGCGGTCTCGGCTTCGCGGAAGAACCGCTCCTTCACCTCGGCGAGCTCGTCCGCCTCGAATTCCTGGGAAAGCGCCATGGTCTTGATCGCCACGACGCGTCCGATTTTCGGATCCTTGCCGAGATACACGACGCCCATGGCGCCCTTGCCGAGCTCCTTCTCCACCCGATAGCGGCCGAGCATAGGCTTCTCGGCGCCCCCCCCGAGCGCGAGGGTCCCGCCGGGGTGAGTCTGCCCGCCGCCGAGGATGAGAGTTTCCGACATCTGCCTGGCGCGCGACAACCTCGCTTCGAGATCGCGGAACTTCGGGTTGTAGTCGGCCATGTAGCGGAATGCGGCTTCGGCCTTGTTGAACTGGCGCTTGCGCTCGAAGTCGAGCGCAAGGTTGTAGAGGTTATCCATGAGGGTGTCGTCCAGCGGCACCTTGCGGAAGTAATCGAAAGCCATGTCGAGCTGGCCTTGCCCCTGGAACGCGAGGCCGAGCATGCGCGCGTTGGCTGCCGACTGCGCGTCGGATACCTCTTTCCCGCGCTCGGTGACGACGAAGCGCTTTGTAACGAGCAACACGTGACCGATGACCAGCAAGGCGGCCGGCAGCATGAATTGCAGCCACATGCCCTGGCCGGTCATGAGCACGAAGTGCGTGGCGATCAGAACCGCCACGATGCCGGCACTGACCACGGCACCGACGCCGGCGGAAAGCCGCGGCAGCAAGGCGATCAGATAGACCGCCACCAGGAGATAAACCGACCTCTCGACGACCCAGCCCCAGGTGGGTGCGACGAAAAAATGCCCCTGCAAGAGCGACGAGACCGTATGCGCCTGAAGCTCCACGGCCGGCATGGCCGGATTCACCGGCGTGACGAATATGCTGCCGACCCCGGCGGCGGTCGGTCCGATCAGCACGATCTTGTCGCGGTACTTTTCCAGCGGGATCTTGCCGCTCGCCACGTCGTAGAACGAATCCTCCTGGATGGCCGGCCTGCCCTCCCGGTCCTTGTAGAAATACGTGAACATCTGCATCGTCGGATCCGCGCTCACCCGGAAATTGCCGATTTGCAGCGCTTCGCCGGGACGGATCTTGATGTCCTTGGCGGTCAGATTGAGGCTCCTTGCAACCATCATGACCGCGAGCGACGGGTAGTATTCATCGTAGTAGGTGACCGCGAGCGCTTCGGTGCGGATCGCTCCGTCCACGTCGGGGACCGAGTTCAGATGCCCCACCGCGGCTGCGGCGGCGCCCAGACTGTCAACGATCGGCACTTCGACGGCGCTGGTGAAGAGGGGCAGATCGCCACTGCCGCCCTGGATCGAGAGCGCGTTCTTGCGCACGAATTCGGGAAGAGGCTTGTCGGGCTTGCCGCGCGGCTCGCCGAAGGTGAACAGCAGCGGCAGCACCACGTTGCCCGCCTTGGCGAAGCTCTCGGCGAGCTTCCTGTCGGTGTTGAGCGCGCTCTCGGCTTCCTGCAGCGTCGCGCCGATTTGAAGCAGCTCAGGCGAAACGCCGCGGGGCGGCGCGCCCGGATCTGCGTTCACCGGCACGAGACGCTGGTAGGCCTCGAGAAGCTTGTTGACATAGACGAGGCCCGGATCGAGCTGCGGCTCAGAGAAAAAAACCGTGTATCCGATGACCTTGGCTTTCGCGTCCGCGAGGCGTTCGATCATCTTTGCATGGACCTCGCGCGACCACGGCCAGCGACCGATATTGTCGATGCTGCGCTTGTCGATCGCGATCACCGAAATCTTGTCTGACGGGGTTCGCGCCGAGGCCCGGACACCCCAGTCGTACGCGAAGCGCTCGAGGGCCTCGATCAGCTGGGTCCCGCCGGCCGCGAGCATCACGAGCGACACCCCCAGGCAGAGAAACCAGTCTTTTTTCCAGAAGCCCGCTTTGGTCATAGCCTCTCCCGTTTGTTTTTATTGTTGTAAGGGATGCGCTCCGAGTGCTCGCATTTTACGCTAACCCCCTCTCGCCGATGAAGAGCAGCAAGTTACTGAATAAACAATGCTCTAGGGGACATTTTTACAGTGAAAAGTGGGGGCAGTCAAATTTCCCTTCGGCAGCAAAAGCCGCGAAGGAGAATGCGACGATCCACCGCGCCAGCCGAGCAGGCCGCCGCGCCGGCGCGAGTCAGCTCCCGAGCACCGTGCCCGGAGTGAGGCCGTTCTGGGCTACGAGTTCGGCCGCGGATACTTTCTTGCCGTCCTCGTGCTTTGCCTTGAGGACTTCGATTCGTCCGCCCTGAGCGGTCACGAAGAAACTCGCCGCGCCGATCTCGGAAATCTCGCCGATCTTGCCCTTGACCGCGCCGAAGGTGCGGAACAGATGCTTGCGGCTGTCGAAGATCTGCAGTTTCTTTCCGCCCAGCGTGGTCCAGGCGCCCGGCGCCGGATTGCACCCGCGTATCAGGTTGTAAGTGAAATCGACGTGGCTCGCCCAGTTGATTTTCGCCTCGGCGGCGCGGCACCAGCCTTCGTAGCTCGCGCGGGTCTCGTCTTGAACCGTCTCGCGATGCTTGCCGGCCATCACCAGATCTGCAGCCTCGATCATCGCCGCGACCCCCATCGGGAACAAGCGATCGAAATAGACGCTGCCGAGCGTGTCATCCGCGCTGAGCGGCGTTTCCTTCTGCAGGATCACTGGGCCTTCGTCCAATCCGTCGGTCGGGCGGAAGATGGACAGTCCGGTCTTGGCGTCGCCGCGTATGATCGGCCAGTTGATCGAACTCGGCCCGCGGTATTTCGGCAGGAGCGACGGGTGGTACTGGATCGTGCCCTTCCTCGGGATCTTCACGAACTCCTGCGGCGCGAACTGCAGCACGAAGGCCATGATCCCGATGTCGGCGTTGAGCGCGCGCATCGCGTCGAGCGCTTCCTTGTTGCGCAGCGACTGGAACTGGAAGATCTTGAGCCCCTTTTCCAGCGCCGCTGCCTTGAGCGGATCGGCCTTCGCTCCCTCCTTCTCCGGCGCGCAGAAGACGCCGGCGATCTCGTCGCCACGAGCGAGAAAGGCTTCGAGAACCGCCTTGCCAAAATCCTGCTGGCCGACGATGGCTATTTTCAAAGCTACGCCGCTTTCTTCGGCGGCACCGAGAACGCGCCCGCGCTCCTAAGGGAATTGATCCTCGCCTGGTCGTAGCCGAGGACTTCCTTCAGGACCTCGTCGGTGTGCTCGCCCAGCGTCGGGCTGCGCTTGATCAGCGCGGGCGATGCCGAGAGCTTGATCGGCATACCGACGTTCCACCACTTGCCGCGCTGCGGATGGTCAAGCTCGACCCACATGTCGCGGCCATGGACGTGCTCGTCGTTCGCGAGGTCTTGTGTGCTCATGATCGGGCCGCAGGGCACGTCCAGCGGATTCAGGATCGCCATGAGCTCGCGCTTGGTGTACTTCTCGGCAAACTTGTTGATCAGCGTCCACATGAGGTTCTGGTTCTTGCGCCGGTCACCGATCTTCGCGAAGCGCGGATCGCTGGCCATGTCGGGCATGCCCACATCCGGCCCGATGCGCTTGGCGAGGTCCTCCCACACCGCTTCCTGCACCACCACGTAGAGCCAGTCGTTCGCCCCGTGCGGCTTGCAATGGATGGCATTGCCGAGCTGGCCGCCACCGGAGTCGTTGCCGGCGCGCGGCACATCGCCCATGCCCTTGTAGGTCGGGACCGAATACTCGGGCATATCGCCGCGCATGAGGCGCTGGTGATCACGGAATTTCACGCGGCACAGGTTCATGACGCCGTCCATCATCGCCACCTCGACGTACTGGCCTTTGCCCGTGCGGTCGGCCTGCCTGAGCGCGGCCAGCAGGCCGATGGCGAGGTGCAGGCCGGTGCCCGAGTCGCCGATCTGCGCGCCGGTGACGAACGGCGGGCCGTCGGGTACGCCGGTCGTGCTCATCGCGCCGCCCATCGCCTGCGCCACGTTCTCGTAGGCCTTGAAGTCGGCGTAGGGGCCGCTCGAGCCGAAGCCCTTGATCGAGCCCATCACGATCTTGGGATTGATCTCGTGGATCTTCTCCCAGGTGAAGCCGAAACGATCGAGCACGCCCGGGCCGAAGTTCTCCATGATGATGTCGCACTTCTTCAGGAGATCGACGAACACCTGCTTGCCCTCGGCGCTCTTCATGTTGACAGTGATCGAGCGCTTGTTGCAGTTGAGCATCGTGAAGTACAGGCTGTCGGCGTTGGGGACGTCGCGCAGCTGGCCGCGCGTCGCGTCGCCCTGTGGGTTCTCGAATTTGATGACGTCCGCGCCCATCCAGGCGAGCAGCTGCGAACACGTCGGCCCCGCCTGCACATGGGTCAGGTCGAGGATGCGTACGCCCTTTAAAGCTTCCATTGGGTCTCCAATACCTCTGCGCCTATTTCTTTTTTGCGCTCGGGTTCAGGCTGGTGATACGACCGCTTTCGGTGCCGGCGCTCTCATCGATGACGGCATTGATGAGCGTGGGCTTGCGCGAGCGGATGGCCTCTTCCATCGCTTTGCGCAGCTCGGCCGGGGTCGTCGCGTGCACGCCCACGCCGCCGAAGGCCTCGATCAGCTTGTCGTAGCGCGCATTCTTGACGAACACGGTGGGCGCCACGTCGGGGCCGCCGGTCGGATTGACGTCGGTGCCGCGGTAGACGCCGTTGTTGTTGAAGACCACCACGCAGACCGGCAGGTTGTAGCGGCATATCGTCTCGACTTCCATGCCGGAGAAGCCGAAGGCGCTGTCGCCCTCGATCGCGATCACCGGCTGGCCGCTGACCACGGCGGCGGCGACCGAAAAGCCCATGCCGATGCCCATGATGCCCCAGGTGCCGACGTCCAGGCGCTTGCGCGGCTTGTACATGTCGACGATGCTGCGGGTGAAATCGAGCGCGTTGGCGCCTTCGTTGACGAGGCACGCGTCCGGGTTGGCTTTGACGATGTCGCGCACCACGGCAAGCGCGCTGTGGAAGCTCATCGGCGTCGGATTCTTGGCGAGGGTCTCCGCCAGCTTCGCGATGTTCTTGTTCTTGCGCTCGGCGATCGCGCCCAGCCACTCCGCCGGCGGCTTGGGCCAGCTCGAGCCCGCAGTTGAGTTAATCGCCGCGAGCAGCGCCGACACGCAGGAACCGATGTCGCCGACCATGGGCGCGTCGATGCGCACGTTGCTGTCCATCTCCTGCGGCGAGATGTCGATCTGGATGAACTTCTGGCCGCCCCACGCCTTGTGCTCCTTGCCGCCCCAGGTCTTGCCCTTGCCGTGCGAGAGCAGCCAGTTAAGGCGCGCGCCGACGAGCATCACCACGTCGGCCTCCGGCAGCACGAACGAGCGGGCAGCCGAAGCGCACTGCGGATGCGTATCCGGCAACAGCCCCTTGGCCATGGACATGGGCAGGTACGGGACGCCCGTCTTCTCGATCAAGGAACGGATCTCCGCGTCGGCCTGCGCATAGGCCGCGCCTTTGCCGAGGATGACCAGCGGCTTTTTCGCGCCCTTGAGGAGCTCGAGCGCACGCCTGACGGCCTCCGGCGCCGGAATCTGCTTGGGCGCTGGATCCACCACCTTGATCAGAGACTTTTTCCCGAGCTCCGCGTCGAGGGCCTGCGGGAAGAGCTTCGCCGGGAGGTCGAGATAGACGCCGCCCGGGCGGCCTGAGGCTGCGGCGCGGATCGCGCGCGCGATCCCCACGCCGATGTCCTCCGCGTGCAGCACGCGGAAGGCGGCCTTGCATAGCGGCCTGGCGATTGCGAGCTGGTCCATCTCCTCGTAGTCGCCCTGTTGGAGATCCACGATCTCCCGCTCGGAGGAGCCGCTGATAAGGATCATCGGGAAGCAATTGGTGGTGGCGTTGGCGAGAGCCGTCAAGCCGTTGAGGAAGCCGGGGGCGGACACCGTCAGGCAGATACCGGGCTTTTGCGTCATGAAGCCTGCGATGGCGGCGGCGTTGCCGGCGTTCTGCTCATGGCGGAACGAAATCACGCGCATCCCTTCGGCCTGTGCGATGCGGGTGAAATCGGTGATCGGGATACCGGGCAGACCGAAGATCGTGTCGATGCCGTTGAGCTTGAGGGCATCGATGACCAGATGAAAGCCGTCGGTCAATTCTTGTGATTGCACATTGGCGACGATCTGGCCGCTGCTCCCCTTCTTCACGTCCTGACCGGTCGCGACTTGCGCCTCGACTGTTCCCATGATGGTCTCCTTGCGTGCAGTGCCCAGCCGGATAAGCGCCGGGGTCGATTCGAAACCAAAGTCTAGGATTGTTAAGGACCTTTCCACCTTGACTGCGATCAATAATTCCCGCTTAATTGAGCCCTTTCGCGGCAAGTCCTGCCCGTGTCGGCAATCGTCAATCACCCGCAGCGCAACACCATCCGGCTGCAGCTCAAGCAGAACCTGATCCTGCGCGAAATGCCGGCGTCCGCCTGGAACGATCTGGAGCCGCTGCTGGAGGTCGCAGAGTACCGGAAGGGCGAGGCGCTGGTGCGCCAAGGCAGCACGAGCATGGAGCAGTTCTTCATCCTGGACGGGATCCTGAAGCGCGTCGTGAGCAATCCCCAGGGAAAAGAGATGATCCTGCGCTTCGCGGCCGAGACCGACATGGACACCTCCTACGCCGCGTGGCGGATGAAGACCCCCATCCCCTACAGCATCGCGGCGGTCACCAAGGTCCGCGTGGCGCGCCTGTCCATGCCCCACTGGGTCGAGTTCCTCGAACGCCACATCGAAATGAAGCTGCGCTTCGAATACGAGGTCATGCGGCTGATGTCCGAGGTGATGGCGCACACGATCACGCTTCATCTGCTCGACGCCCCCGGTCGCCTTGCGCGCTTCATGCGCAAGCACCAGGACCTGCTCGGCCGCATACCCAAGAAAGAGCTGGCCTCCTACCTCAATCTGACCCCGGAAACCCTGTCCCGCCTCAGGCAGCGGGCCGCCTGAGCGCGCCCGTTTTCAGCTTTTTCCGAGCACCATCCGCCAACCCGCACGGATGAACGGCCAGAACAGCAGCAGCAAGGCGAGACTGGTCAGGCCTCCCACCAGCCCGTTCGAGAAGAAGACCAGAAGATCGCCCTGGGAGCCCTTGATCGCGTTGCGGAAATTTTCCTCGGCCCGGTCGCCCAGAACGAGCGCCAGCACCAACGGCGCGAGCGGATAGCCGAGCTTTTTGAAAGCATAGCCGAGCACGCCGAACGCGACCATCAGATAGACGTCGAACATCGAGTTGTGCACGGTGTACGCCCCGATCGCGCAGATCACGATGATGACGGGCGCGATGATCGAAAAGGGGATGCGAAGGATCGCGGCGAAAAGCGGAACACAGGTCAGCACGACGATCAGGCCGGCTATGTTGCCGAGATACATGCTGGCGATCAGTCCCCACACGAAGTCCGGTTTTTCGACGAACAGCAGCGGGCCGGGCTGGAGTCCCCAGATCAGCAGGCCCCCGAGCAGCACCGCGGCCGTGGGCGATCCCGGTACCCCGAGCGTGATCATCGGCAGGAGCGCCGAAGTGCCGGCGGCGTGAGCCGCGGTCTCCGGAGCGACGACGCCCTCGACCTTGCCGCTGCCGAAGTCATTGCCGTCCTTGGAGAGACGGCGCGCGAGGCCATAGCTCATGAAAGAGGCCGGCGTCGCCCCGCCGGGCACGATTCCCATGAAGCAACCCACCGCGGCGCTGCGCAGCGAGGTCGCCCAGTAGCGCGGCAGCTCTTTCCACGTTTCGAGCACGACCTTGAAGTTGATCCGCGCGCTCGCTCCCTTGAACGCGAGGCCTTCCTCGAGCGTCTCCAGAATTTCGCCGATGCCGAAGAGGCCGATCACTGCGATCAGGAAATCGAACCCTTTCAGGAGCGAGGTGAATCCGAACGTGAGCCGCAGGGTCCCGGTGACGCTGTCCAGGCCGACGGCGGCCAGCGCGAACCCGATCATCATGGAAGCGATGGTCTTCGCGGCGTTGCCGCCGCTCATGCCGACGAAGGCGCAGAAGGTGAGCAGGTATACCGAGAAGAATTCCGGCGGGCCGAAGCGCAGCGCAAAACCCGCCACGACGGGCGAGAGAAACGTGATCATGATCACGGCGATCAGGGCCCCGATGAACGAGGATGTAAACGCCGCCGTCAGCGCGCTCCCCGCGCGCCCCAGCTGCGCGAGCGGGTGGCCGTCGAAAGTGGTCGCGACCGACCAGGGTTCACCGGGAATGTTGAAGAGGATAGACGTGATCGCTCCGCCGAACAGCGCGCCCCAATAGATGCACGAGAGCAGGATGATCGCGGAGGTCGTGCCGCCGGGCTGCTGCGCCATCGAGAACGTGAGAGGCAGCAGGATGGCGACGCCGTTCGCGCCGCCCAAGCCAGGCAGCACGCCGATGATGATGCCCAGGACGACCCCGACGAACATCAGCAGCAGGTTGAGCGGGGACAGCGCGACCCCGAACCCCTGCAGCAGCGCGTTGATTTCCTCCACTCAGCCTCCCCTTACCAGCGCAAGCGCCGGCGAGCTAATCCGCCGCCACGGCCCTCAATTGAGTCCCAACGCAGCCTCGAGCGGCCCTTTGGGAAGAGGCACCGAGAACCATATTTCGAAGATCAGAAAAAACGCGACGCTGACGCCTATCGAGACCGGCGCGATCTTGAACCAGGCGTACTTACCCAAGTGCCACATGAAGTAGGCGATATAGAGCGTGGACGCGACGTAGAAACCCAGATACCCGATCACGGAGACATACACGATCGTCGGCACGAGAACCGTCAGTATTTTCTTCAGCTCCTCGCGCGACACGAACGATTCGGCGGCGAACGCCGTGTTTCGCAAAGCACGGACGAAGATCGCTGCGCCGGAGGCGCAGATGAACAGGCCGACATAAAAGGGAAAATAGCCGGCTTGCGGCCCGTCGTCTCCCCATCGGGCACCCAGGCGGTAGCTGTCGAATACGACCAGGGCACCGAAGAGGAATATGACGACGGCGACACCGATCTCCACGGCCCTGACCGATGCCGCCGAATGTTGTTGCTCGCTTTCCATCCCCTCCTCGATCCGCCCGTCCCGCAGTGCGGGGTTCTGGACGCGTGGGTGCCTACCCCTCGCGTCCACCCAATCCTACTTCGCCAGGAATCCCGCTTCCCTCATGAGCAGGATGTGCCGCGCCTCCTCGCGCGCCACCCAGGCTTCGTATTCCTTCCCGGTCAACGTGGTTTGGTTGAACGCGCCCTGCTCCAAAAAGCTCTTCCAATCGGGGGTTTCCCGCACCTTCTTCAGCAGGTCGACGTAGTACTGTTTGTGCTCCTCGGTCACACCACCGGGCATGAAGATGCCGCGCAGCATCAGGTATTCGACGTCGAGGCCGGTGTCCTTGCACGGCGGAATGTCGTACCAGGACATCGTCTTGGTGATCTTCGTCTTGTAGGGCATGCGCTTGGCGTCGAACACGCACAGCGGCCGCAGCGACCCCGCGCGCCACTGGGCCACCGCTTCGATCGGGTTGTTGACCGTCGAATCGACGTGCTTGCCCACCAGCTGCACCGCCACTTCGCCGCCGCCGCGATACGAAATGTAGATGAACTTGGCCCCGGTCTGTTTCTCGATAGCGACGGTGATGATCTGATCCTCCTGCTTCGAGCCCGTCCCGCCCATCTTGAACTTTCCGCCGCCGGCCTTGACCGCGGCGAGGTATTCCGTGGGCGTCTTGTAGGGCGTCTCCGCGTTGACCCATAGGACGAAGTTGTCCAGGGCCATCATCTGAACAGGCGTCAGATCGCGCCAGTTGAACGGCGTATTGGTCGCAAGCGGGGTCGTGAACAGATTCGACAGGGTGATGATGATCTTGTGCGGATCGCCTTTCGACTCTTTGACGTCCAGGAAGCCCTCGGCACCCGCGCCTCCGGCCTTGTTGACAACGACCATCGGCTCCTTCATCAACTTGTTCTTGGCAATGATGCCTTGAATGATCCGCGCCATCTGATCGGCGCCCCCGCCAGTGCCGGCGGGCACGATGAACTCCACCGTCTTCGTGGGTTCCCAGGCCGCAAGCGCCTGGGTGGGCATGGCCGCGGCCGCGGCGAACAGCGTCAGCGCAGTGGTTCCGCGCCAGTCGCGATCGGTAAAGTTGCGCATCGCTCTCCTCCTATTGCCAGGACACCAAACGGAATGGACCCCATCAGCACGGGCGGGTTCCATCTATTTTATTCACCTGCCGCATTTCGCGCGTCGATTATCGCCACAAGCCCCTTAAGCAACCTTGACAGAGGTCAAGGCCACGCGGCGCACTCAACTTCTCCCGGCTTGGGTTGGTTCTCGACTGCCGAGCCACTTTCCGACCGCCACGACCAGGAGCGCGCCGGCCAGCCCGGCCACCGACAGCTCGAACTTGCGGCCGAAGACCGAAAAGAGCTCGAAGTCGATCATCCAGTGGGCGTTGGCCCTGAACCACTCGATCACGACCGGGTCAGTCACCAGCATCTCGCCCGCCACATAGCCGATCAGCGCGGCCCCGACGGTGATGATCACGGGATAGGTCTCCATGAGCTTCATCAGCATGGTAGCGCCGAAAACCACCAGCGGGATGCTGATCAGCAACCCGAGCACGAGCAGCACGATGCTGCCCTTGGCGACCGCGGCCACCGCGATGACATTGTCCAGGCTCATCACCAGATCCGCGATCAGGATGGTTTTGATCGCCGCCAGCAGATTGGAGCTCGATTTGATTCCGTCGCCGCCGTCATCCTCCGGAACCAGCAATTTCACCGCGATCCAGAGCAGCAGCACGCCTCCCAGGAGCTTGAGGTAGGAAAGCTTCAGCAACTCGACCGCGACGATCGTGAGCACGATGCGCAGCACCACCGCCGCACCTGCCCCCCAAATGACCGCCTTCGTCTGCTGGTGCGACGGCAAGGAGCGCGCCGCGAGCGCGATCACGACGGCGTTGTCGCCCGACAGGATGATGTTGACCCAGATGATGGCCCCGAGCCCCAGCCAGAACTGCGACGTCAGAAGCTCTTGCATGGCGGTGTCCTCCCGTTGGCCCCGCTACCCGCGTCGTTCAGAACAGTCCGACGACTTTCCCGTCGACGAGGTCGATCTTGACCGCCGAAGGCACCTTGGGGAGCCCCGGCATCGTCATGATATCCCCGCAGATCATCACGACGAACTCGGCGCCCGCCGCCAGCCGCACTTCGCGCACGTTGACGACGTGGTTCGAGGGCGCCGCGCGCAGCTGCGCATCGGTCGAGAAGGAATACTGGGTCTTCGCCACGCACACCGGATAGCGCCCGTAGCCGTCGTCCTGCAGCTTCTTGATCTGGGCCCGCACCTTTCCGTCGGCGGTCACTTCGCTCGCGCGGTAGATCTTCTTCGCGATCTTGTTGATCTTGTCCCAGAGCGTGTCTTGTTCCTCGTACACGAACTGGAAGTTGCCTTTGCTCTCGCAGAGGTCGACCACGATGCGCGCGAGCTCCGCTGCGCCCCTGCCGCCGTCGCCCCAGTGCGTCGCGAGCACGACCTTGGCGCCGAGTTTCTCGATCCGCGACTTGAGCAGATCCAGCTCCTTCTGCGTGTCCTGGTTGAAACGGTTGATCGAGACCACGCAGGGAATGCCGTAGTTCTTCTGCACGTTCTCGACGTGGCGCTCGAGGTTGGTGACGCCTTTTTCAAGCGCCGCGAGGTTTTCCTGGGTGATGGTTTTCAGATCGGCGCCGCCGTGATACTTCATCGCGCGAACCGTCGCGACGATCACGGCGGCGGAGGGGCGCAAGCCCGATTTGCGGCACTTGATGTCGATGAATTTCTCCGCGCCGAGGTCCGCGCCGAAGCCCGCTTCCGTGACCACGTAATCTGCGAGCTTCATCGCCGAGCTCGTCGCGATCACGGAGTTGCAGCCGTGCGCGATGTTGGCGAACGGCCCGCCGTGGATGAAGGCGGGATTGTTCTCGAGCGTCTGCACGAGGTTCGGCTTGATTGCGTCCTTCAGGAGCACGGTCATCGCGCCGTGGGCCTGGAGATCGCGGGCGAGCACCGGCTTCTGGTCGCGCGTGTAGCCGACCACGATCTTGCCGAGCCGCTCCTTGAGATCGTCGAGCGAGGTGGACAAGCAGAAGATCGCCATCACCTCGGAGGCGACCACGATGTCGAATCCGTCCTGGCGCGGATAGCCGTTGCCCGGACCTCCCAGGCTCACGACGATGTCGCGCAGCGCCCGGTCGTTCATGTCGACTACCCGCCTCCACGCGATGCGCCGCACGTCGATTCCCAATTCGTTCCCGTGGTGGATGTGGTTGTCGAGCATCGCCGCGAGCAGGTTGTTCGCGAGCGCGATGGCGTTGAAGTCGCCGGTGAAGTGCAGGTTGATGTCCTCCATCGGCACCACCTGCGCGTAGCCGCCGCCGGCGGCGCCGCCTTTCATGCCGAAGACGGGTCCGAGCGAAGGCTCGCGCAGGCAGATCATCGCTTTCTTGCCGATGTGGTTGAGCGCATCGCCCAGCCCCACCGTGGTGGTCGTCTTGCCCTCGCCCGCGGGCGTGGGCGTCATCGCCGTCACCAGGACGAGCTTCGCGTTCGGGCGCGTCTTGAGGCCGTCCAAGTATTCGAGCGACACCTTCGCCTTGAAATGCCCGTAGGGCTCGAGGTGCTGCTCGGGAATGCCGAGCTTCGCGAGAGCGATCTTGGAGATGCGCTCGAGCTTGGCCTTCTGTGCGATTTCGATGTCGGAGGCCATCTACGGGTCCTTCTGCTGCGGGACAGCATTACGTCGATTTTATGGGCGAGACACTATAAGGGTTGCGCGATTGCGCGAACATTGACGGAAATCAAGATACAGGCCGCGCGGACCCGCGGGAGGCGCCGGTGGAGCGATGAGGTGTTCCGCAACGCGCCGAGCGCCACGACCCTATGCGCTTGCCGCTGTAGCAAAGGCCGCCCGAAACAGAAAGCCCCGGTCGCCCGGGGCTTTTTTTCACCTGATCGAGATCAGGAAGCCTTTTCGGCGAGCAGCGTCCCGCCGCCAAAGCTCGAGTGCACCGGCACGGGCCCGCCTTTGGTGACTTTCACCGCGCAGTACTTGAACTCGGGGATTTTGCCGACCGGGTCGAGCACCGGGTTGGTGAGCATGTTCGCCGCCGCTTCGTAATAACAGAAAGGGATAAACACCGCGCCCGCCGGTGTGCCGTCGTCGGCGCGGGCGTACAGTGAAATTCTGCCGCGGCGCGATTCCACGGTCACGATCTCGCCTGCCTTCACCCCGAACCGCTCGAGGTCGAAAGGATGGAACGACGCGACGGGCTCGGGCTCGATGTGGTCGAGCACGCTCGCGCGGCGTGTCATCGCGCCGGTGTGCCAGTGCTCGAGCTGCCTGCCCGTGATGAGCACCATCGGATACCGGTCGTCCGGGCGCTCCGCCGCCGGGATCAGGTCCGCGGGAACGAACTTGCCGCGGCCCGTGGTCGTGGGGAAATGCGTGACGAATACGACGGGTTCTCCCGGATCGCCTTCCTTCTCGCACGGATAGGTCACCGAGGACTCGCGCTCGAGGCGCTCCCAGGTGATCCCCGCGATCGAGTCCATGCACTGGCGCATCTCGTCGAACACTTCGCGTGGATGCGTGTAGTTCCAGGGAAGTCCCATGCGCTTGGCGAGCTCGTTGATGAGCCAGAGATCTTCTTTCGCCTCGCCGGGCGGCTCGATCGCCTTCCTGCCGAGCTGCACCATGCGGTCGGTGTTGGTGACGGTGCCGACCTTTTCCGGCCACGCGGTCGCCGGCAGCACCACGTCGGCGAGGTACGCCGTCTCGGTGAGGAAGATATCCTGCACGACCATGTGATCGAGCGCGGCGAGCGCCTCGCGCGCGTGGTCGACGTCGGGGTCGGACATCGCCGGGTTCTCGCCCATGATGTACATGCCGCGGATTTCCCCCTTCTTCGCCGCGTGCATGATCTCCACCACCGTCAGCCCGGGTTTCGGATCGAGCTCCGTGCCCCAGAGTTTCTCGAAGCGTGCCTTCGCCTCGGGCGTGGCGATGCGCTGATAGTCGGGATAGAACATCGGGATCAGCCCCGAGTCCGATGCACCTTGCACGTTGTTCTGGCCGCGCAGGGGATGCAGGCCCGAGCCCGGCTTGCCGATCTGGCCGGTGCAGAGCGCGAGCGCGATAAGGCATCTGGCATTGTCGGTGCCGTGCACGTGCTGCGAGATTCCCATCCCCCACATGATGATCGAAGCCTTGGAGGTCGCGTACAGGCGCGCGACCTCGCGGATCGTCCTGGCGTCGATGCCGCAGACGGGCGCCATCGCCTCCGGAGAAAACTTCTCTACGTTCTCGGCGAGCGCCTCGTAGCCCGAGGTGCGGTCGCGGATAAAGGCCTCGTTGGCGAGGCCCTCCTCGACGATGGTGTGGAGCATCGCGTTCAGCAGCGCGACGTCGGTGTCGGCCTTGAACTGCAGGTTGTAGGTCGCGTGGCGGGCGAGATCTCCGCGCCGGGGATCGGCGACGATGAGCTTCACGCCAGCCTTCGCAGCGTTCTTCATCCAGGTGGCTGCGACGGGGTGATTGACCGTGGGATTCGCTCCGATGAGAAAGATCACCTCCGCTTTCATCACGTCGCGCACCTGGTTCGATACGGCGCCCGAGTTGATGCCCTCCATAAGCGCCGCGACCGACGAGGCGTGGCACAGGCGCGTGCAGTGATCGACGTTGTTCGAGCCGAAGCCGGTGCGCACCAACTTCTGGAAGAGATAGGCTTCCTCGTTCGTGCCCTTCGCCGAGCCGAAACCGGCGAGCGATTTTTTCCCGTGCCTGTCGCGGATGTCGCGCAGGCCATTTGCCGCGAAATCGAGCGCTTCCCCCCAGCTCGCCTCGCGGAAGACTTGCGACCAGTCGTCCGGATCGACGCTGAAGTCCTTGTGCTTCTTCACGCCGGGCTTGCGGATAAGCGGCTTTGTCAGGCGATGTCTGTGCTGCACGTAGTCGAAGCCGTAGCGTCCCTTCACGCACAGGCGCTTGCTGTTGGCGGGCCCTTCGCGGCCCTGCACCCAGAGGATCTTGTTGCCCTTGACGTTGTAGGTCAGGAGACATCCGACCCCGCAATAGGGGCAGACCGAGTCCACGGTCTTGTCCGCCTGGATCTTGCCGACTTCGCGGGCGGGCATCAAAGCGCCCGTCGGGCAGGCCTGCACGCATTCGCCGCAGGCGACGCAGGTGGAGTTGCCCATGGGATCGTCGAGGTCGAACACGATCTTCGAATGCTCGCCGCGGAACGCGTACCCGATCACGTCGTTCACCTGCTCCTCGCGGCAGGCGCGCAGGCACCTCGTGCACTGGATGCAGGCGTCGAGGTTCACCGCGATCGCCGAGTGCGACAGATCGGGCTTCGGCTGGTGCCGCGACTCGAAGCGCGGCTTGCCGACTTTCAGGGCTTTCGCCCAATGATCGAGCTCGGAGTCGAGGGTGTAGGATTTCTCCGGGATGTCCGCGAGGAGCAGCTCGAGCACCATCTTCTGGCTGGCGACCGAGCGCGGGTTGTCGGTCGTCACCTCCATGCCGTCCTTGGGGTAGCGGCAGCAGGAGGGCGCGAGCACTCGCTCGCCCTTGATCTCGACCACGCAGGCGCGGCAGTTGCCGTCCGGCCGCATGCCTTCCTTGTAGCACAGGTGCGGGATCTCGATGCCGTAATGCCTGGCCGTCTCGATGAGGGTCTCATCCGACCTGCCGACGACGGTCTTGCCGTTCAGCTTGAACTCAACCGGCATCGTCGCCGCTTGCGCGGTGCTCAGGCGGTCCATCGGTCACCTCTCGCCATCACGCGATCTCCTGCGGAAAGTATTTCATCACAGAAAGCACCGGGTTGGGGGCGGCCTGCCCCAGCCCGCATATGGATGCGTCCATCATCGCCTGGGAAAGTTCCTTCAGCAGCGGCTGGTCCCATTTCTTTTTTTCCATGAGCTTGAGCGCCTTTGCCGTGCCGACCCTGCAGGGCGTGCACTGCCCGCACGACTCCTCGGAGAAGAACTTCATGAGGTTACTCGCGGCGGTCGTGGCTTTGTCTCTATCCGAGAAGATAACTATCGCGGCGGAGCCGATAAAGCAGCCGTACTGGTTCAGTGTATCGAAGTCGAGCGGAATGTCGCCCATCGCCGCCGGGAGGATCCCGCCCGAGGCTCCGCCGGGAAGATAGCCGTAGAACTTGTGGCCGTCCTGCATCCCGCCGCAGTGTTCGGCGATCAATTCCTTCACCGTGATCCCGGCCGGCGCGAGATGCACGCCGGGCTTCTTCACGCGCCCGCTCACCGAGAAGGAGCGCAGGCCCTTGCGGCCGTTGCGTCCTTGGGAGGCGAACCAGTCGGCGCCCTTTTCAAGGATTTCGCGCACCCAGTGCAGCGTCTCCATGTTGTGCTCCAGGGTCGGCCGGCCGAACAGCCCCACCTGCGCGACGTAAGGCGGGCGCAGCCGCGGCATGCCGCGCTTGCCCTCGATCGACTCGATCATCGCCGATTCCTCGCCGCAGATGTAGGCGCCCGCGCCGCGGCGAAGATGGATCGGCGGCAGCCTGCACGGCGGATTCGCCCGCAGCGCCCCGATTTCCCTTTCCAGGATCGCGCGGCAGCCGTGGTACTCGTCGCGAAGATAGATGTAGATCTCGTCGATGCCGACCGCCCAGGCCGCGATAAGCGCTCCTTCTACAAAGCGGTGCGGATCGCGCTCGAGGTACCAGCGGTCCTTGAACGTTCCCGGCTCGCCTTCGTCGATGTTGATCGCGCATAGCCGCGGGGCCGGCTCCGCGGCGACCGATTTCCACTTGCGTCCCGCGGGAAAGCCCGCGCCGCCGAGTCCGCGAAGGCCGGAGTCCTCCATGACCGCGATTACCTCTTCGCGCTTCTTCGCTCCGTCGATGCAGGCCTTGGCGAGCCCGTACCCGCCTTTCGCGCGGTACGCCGCGTAGTCGACGCAAGGCGGGCTCACGATATCGCCGTGCGGATGCGATTCGCGCGAGCCCGGCGCCGGGTGTTTCAGCGCCTTGGCTTTCACCAGCGCGGCGATCTTTTCCGCGCTCGCGTGAGGCAGCGGGTTCTGCCCGACGACGGCGGCGGGAGCGGTCTCGCAGCGCCCGATGCAGGGGGCGTGCAGCACGCGCACGCCCGTGCCGAGAATCCCGGGCAGCTTCGCCAGCAGTTCATGCGAGCCTGCGATGTCGCACGCGATCGAGTCGCACACGCGCACCGTGATCGCGGGCGGCGGCGCCTCACCCTCCTTGATCACGTCGAAATGGTGGTAGAAGGTCGCGACCTCGTAGACTTCGGTCATTGCGAGCTTCATCTCCTCGGCGAGGGCGACGAGGTGCGCAGCCGAGAGATGCCCGTAGCGATCCTGGACGCGGTGCAGGTATTCGATCAGCAGGTCGCGCCGGAGCGGCGCGTCTTTCAGGAGGTCGCGTACTTCCTCCCGGGCTTTGGGGTCGACGCTGCGTCCCTTGGGCGTGCCGCGCACCCGCGCGCGTTTTATGGACTGCTTTTCTTTCGCGGGCGCCGAAGATGCTCGGTCGTTCATGGGCCCATTTTACAGCCGGGGTAACGGTAAAAGCTTGACAGGCATCAATAATTCCGCGGAACGGAATCAAGCGCGCACCCGCTGCCTCGACTAGCTCCGGCGTTTGGCGGGCGGCTTGTCGCTCGGGCTGAACTGTTCCACGCCGTGCTTGGCGTCGGTCTTCGCCTCGCGCGCGCCCTGCACCATCTTCACCAGCGTCTCGAGGTCGTAGCTCGCGAGCAGGTGCGGACGTTCGCGCTCGATGTACATGCGGATCGCCTCGGCCTCGCTCTTCGCGCCAGCGATGATCTCCGCGAGCGGCTGGCTCGCGCCGTAGAGCATCCCCAGGGCCCGCAGCGCGCCTGCGAGCGCCTCGGCATTCACCGGCTTGTCGGTTGGACCGTTCGACATGTGCAGCCGCCGCGTTTGGACACGTCCCGCGTTACGCAACGACTAGATGCTAGGCGCTGCAGCCCCAAAGTCAAGCTGCGCCGGCGCGGGGAACACGGCCGCGATCCGGGCGGATTTCAGCCCTTAGCGGATTCTGTTTGGACTTCCCTCCACCGCGCTGCGCTGCGCAGCCGGCAGCGCGTCGAGCATCTCCTGCACGTACTCGACGCGGTGCTTTCCGACCTGCAGCGCGAGCGCCGAGGGACGGCGCTCGAAGCACCAGTCGCAGCGGCCGATGGCGCCGGTGGCGATGAAGCGCTTGCACTCGAAGCAGCGATCCCGCTCGAGATGAGGGCGGCGCTCCGAGTTGCGCCGGTAGACCATCAGCGTGTCGCGCAGGCGCGGCCAGCGCGGAAGATCGACGGCCTCGCCCAGGGTCCAGTTGAGCCGCAGCTCGCGGTGAAAACGCACCGAGCCGGTCGCACCCTCGTCGGGCTCGCCGATGTAGATGAGCGTGTCGCCGCGGTAGGCCCGCAGCACGGCGTAGCTCGCCGCATCGTCGTCGTAAGGCGGCCAGCAGAGCACGAGCGTGCGCTCGCGATGCCGGCGCGCGGCCACGACCGAAGCTTGCCTGTGGATCTTCGTCCAGGGCTCGCGCGCTGCCCGGTGATACGCGTTCTTCGAGGAGCGGCCCGGCGGCGCGGCGTCGTAGGCGAGGACGTCGATGCCGCGAGCGCGCAGCAGCGCCGACCAGTACCCCATTCCCGCGCCGCACTCGACGAGCGGCGCGTGCGCGGCGAGAACCTCGAGGGCCCGCGTGTTCGGGATCGCCCAGGAAAAGAGCGACGCGAGCTCCCGGCGCCGCTCGGCGAGGTCGAGCGCCGCCA
>VBCH01000193.1 GCA_005884455.1 Betaproteobacteria bacterium | reverse complement strand
GTCGTCCGTCCTGGCACCGCCAACCGCTAACGCGGACGTCTCGATGATCTCGATGATGAAGTTCGCCCAAGACGATTGGTCGCTGCCGGTCCGTCTTGGCGACGCCGTCAACACCGCCTTCAACGAGCAGGGCCCGACGCTCTCACCGGATGCGCTGAGCCTGTATTTCTGCTCGAACAAGCCAGGTGGGCAGGGCGGAAATGACATTTGGGTCTCGCACCGAGCCTCGGAAGAGAGCGACTGGGAGCCAGCGGTCAACCTCGGACCGGTGATCAATAGCCAGTTCGGCGACTGCGGGCCGAACATCTCTCCAGACGGCCACCTGCTCTTCTTCACAAGTGCGCGGCCCGGAATCGGCGGTAATGACCTCTACGTCTCGCATCGGGAAGATCCAACCGACGACTTGGCGTGGGAGACGCCAGTGCGACTGGGTGACGGCGTGAACACGGCCGCATTCGAGTTTTCTCCATTCTTCTCGCAGTCGTTGGAAGCGGGGCCGACCAACTTCTACTTCGAGCGAGGACCGAGCAATGCCGTCACTCACATCTTCGCCGCGGCAATCACGCGTGAAGGCGAAGTGTCCGGAGCGGCGGTCGAAGTGGCGGAGCTGAACAGCACGGCGGCGGAGGGCCACGTGACCGTCCGCGCGGACGGTCGAGAGATTTTCTTCCACTCGAATCGTGATGGCGTGAACTTCGACATCTACGGTGCGACACGGCGCAACCCGAACGAGCTCTGGTCGACGCCGACGAAGATCGCGGCATTGAATACCAGTGCTTTTCACGAGATTCACCCGAGCCTCTCGCGCGACGGTCGCACGATCGTCTTCACCCGCGGCATAGGGGTGGCCAATGACATCTGGATGTCGACTCGCGCGCGCTAGGATCGCACGACGGGGCCAAGTGCGAGCGCGACGTCCGCGGCGAGCACGACGATCTCCCATGCCGCGAGACGGATAGTAGAATCAATTCGCCGGCGACGCCAGGCCGGCGCGGTGCAAGCTGGCGCTTGAACCTGTCCTGGATGGTCCACAATCGTTATGGGTGCAACCAAGGCGATCCGGCAGGTACGTCCGGATATTAATAAGTAGTTAAGGCGCGACTCGCAGCCGACCGCCGCAAGCGGGCGAACCATCCCTGGGACTAGTTTTGAAAGAATAGGAGAACAGTGCAGTTTCTAGATGAGGAGACTTCAATGGAGGCGCAGGCAAAACCTAGGCCGCTTTTCGAACCCGTCAATCCGAACGACCTTTCTACCCAACTTCACCGCCAGCTGGTTGGTTACGTAGCATTCTTTTTTCCCTGGATCGTTCTGCTTGTCGACTGGATGAGGCCGACCCCGGCTTTAATTGAACCGCCGAAATCGATCAGTGCCTACTACTACACAGGTGCTGTTGCATTCTTTGTCGGAAGTCTCTTCGCGGTCAGTGCGTTCCTCTTTACCTATCGCGGCTTTAAGGACGAGTATGGCAGGCGAACCGATATGATATTTGGCTGGCTCGCAGGAATCGCGGCGCTCGTTGTTGCATTCTTCCCAACTTATCCTCCCAGGGACGTGACGCCACCTACCTGGTGGGCGGAGTGGATGAGTGTTTTGCACCACTACGGGGCTGGTGCGCTGTTTGTGGTACTGGCAATCATTTCCGCGCTCCTGTTCACAAAGAAATCCAAGGAGAACCAGGCCAACACTGCGACCGGCAAGATCGTGCGTAACGGACTCCATTACATATGTGCGGGAGTGATGGTTTTCTGCATAGTGTGGGCCTTGTACTCGGCCTGGAAGGGCGGTTCGATCTTCTGGCCAGAAGCGGTCGCTCTGATGGCGTTTGGTATTTCGTGGCTGGTCAAAGGGCGGGTTGATTCGACCGCAGTCGCGATCTGGAGCGATCCGTTGGTCGTACCGAAAGAAATTTGGAAGGCCGCTCGGGGTGAGAAGGCGGCGATGAACCAGAAGTAGACCCATTACCGCGATCCACGGCAGCGCGAGGCCTTCATGCAGCACCATCCTTGCCCGAGCACCGGCAAGACCTATCCGGGGGTAACCTTGCACGGTCCGTATAGATAAAGTTAGGCAGTCGTGCCTCCCGAAGCTATCCGTCCACGACCGACCGCAGGATCCCGGCCGCGGTCGCGCATTGTGCTGCCGATACGTCGAGGTGCGTGACGAGGCGCACCGTCCGCGGGCCGAAGGCGTAGACCAGGACGCTGCGTTCCTTCGCCCGCGCCACGACGGCGGGCCCGTCGGGCGCCTCGGGCGTGAGGTGGAAGACGACGATGTTCGTCTGCACGGTCGCCAGGTCGAGGATCACGCGCTTGCTCGCGGCGAGCGTGGTGGCGATCGCGTGCGCGTTGGCATGATCGTCGCGCAGCCGCTCGAGGTTGTGGTCGAGCGCGTAGAGGCCCGCGGCGGAGAGGATCCCGGACTGCCGCATCGCTCCACCCAGCATGCGTCGGTGCCGGACGCAGCGCGCGACGAGCTCCTTCGATCCCGCGAGGAGCGATCCGCCCGGCGCGCCCAGGCCCTTGGAAAGCGCCACGCCGACGAGGTCGAAGGGCGCGGCGAGGTCCGCGAGCTTCGTGCCGGTCGCAGCCGCGACGTTCCAGAGGCGGGCGCCGTCGAGGTAGGTCGCGATGCCGCGCTCGCGCGCCGCGGCGCACACCTTCACCGCGTCGGCCTGCGGGAAGATCACGCCGCCCGAGCGGTTGTGGGTGTTCTCGATCTCGACCAGCGTCGTCGGCGGATAGATCACGTGGCCGCGCGGCTTCACCGCCGCCGCGAATTCCTCCGCGGTGAAGACGCCGCGAGCGCCCACGGTCGTGAACTGCACGCCGGCGTTCGCCGCCGAGCCGCCGGTCTCGTGCCACACTGCGTGCGACTCGGGGCTCACGATCACGTCGTCGCCCGGCTGCGTCAGGACGCGCAGCGCCACCTGGTTCGCCATCGTGCCGCTCGGCAGGAAGAGCGACGCCGCCTTGCCGAGGAGCGAAGCGACGCGCTCCTGGAGGCGATTCGTCGTGGGGTCCTCGCCGTACTGGTCGTCGCCCACGGGTGCCGCGGCGATCGCCTCGCGCATCGCGGGCGTCGGCCGCGTGACAGTGTCGGAGCGCAGGTCGATCGTCTCGCTCATCCGAGCGCCTCCTCGATGTCGCCGATCAGGTCGTCGATGTGCTCGATGCCGATGGAAAGCCGCACGAGATCAGCGGGGCACGGCGTTCCCGGCCCCTCGACGCTCGCGCGGTGCTCGGCCAGGCTCTCGACCGAGCCAAGCGAAGTCGCCCGCTTGAAGACGCGCAGCTTCGCGGTGAACGCCTTCGCCGCTTCTTCGCCCGCCTTGAGGCGCAGGGACATCATCCCGCCGAAGCCGCCCGACATCTGGCGCGCGGCGACCGCGTGGCCGGGATTCGAGGCGAGGCCGGGATAGAGGACGTGGGAGAGCTTCGGGTGGCGCTCGAAGCGCTGCGCGATCGCCATCGCGTTGGAGCAGGTGCAAGCGACCCGCAGGTGCAGCGTGCGTATCCCGCGCAGCAGCAGCCACGACTCGAAGGGCCCGAGGACGCTGCCGCCGCCACCGCGGATGTAGCGGATCGACTGCCACAGCGCATCGTCCCTGGCGGCGGCGAGCGCGCCGGCGATCACGTCCGAGTGGCCGTTGAGGTACTTGGTCGCGGAGTGCATCACGATCGAGGCGCCGAGCTCGATCGGGCGCGTGAGGAGCGGCGTCGCCACGGTGGAATCGATCCCGATGACGGCGCCCACCTCGCGCGCGATGGCGCTCGCCGCGGCGATGTCGGTCACCTCCCAGGTGGGATTGGCGGGCGTCTCGATCCAGATGCCGCGCGGCTTCACGGCGCGGGCTTTCGCCGCGAGGTCGTCGATCGAGGCGTTGTCGTAGAACTCGACCGCGAGGCCGCGGGGCTTCGCGAAGTCGAGCAGCCACTTGCGCAGCGCCCAGTACATGTTCCGCGGGGCGAGCACCGCGCCCGGCATGAGCGCCTGAAAGAACGCCCCGGCGGCCGCTTCCCCAGAGGCGAAGAGCAGCGCGGCGTGCGCGCCCTCGAGGCTCGCGATCAGCGCCTCGGGCGCGTCGTAGGTGGGGTTGTCGGCGCGCGAGTAGACGCGGCCGCCCGGATAGCTTCCGTCGGTGCCGCGCTCGTAGGTCGTGGCGACGTGGATCGGTTCCACGATCTCGCGATAGGGCTCCGCCACCCGTCCCGAACCCTGGGCGGTAAGCGTCTCGCGGCGCTTCGCACGCATCTCGCGATCCTCCCTTGAGGCGCGATGCTACTCGACCCGCGGATCCTTGGCGAAGTCAGGCGGCGCAGGGCGCGAGGCCGATCGAGGGCAGCCGGCGATCGGATCCCGGGCGCGCGTCGAGCTCCAGGCCCATCGGCAGGCCGGCGGCGGTGAGCCCCGTGGACGGATAGGATAATCAATTCTCCGGCGCGCCGCAGTCCAGTGCTTGAAGAGCTGTCCTGATGCTCGCTTACGCCGAGGTCGACCAGTCGCTAAGGTATCCGCAGGGGCATTACTCAGTGGGATCCTGACTAAATTCAAATGTAAGCGAGCGGCGGCAACTGGCCGATTGCGGACGCTTGAGCTACTTGCGCATGGGTAGGACATGCTGGCCTAGTGAGGGCCGAACCGAGCGTTGGATGGCCTAGGTACTCAAACTCGATCGGCCTAGGCCGATCGAAATTTCTTATGGTCGGTTGCATCCGCTTTCAGAGTCGGTCTCGTAAGTGCCAGTAGACACCGCTGACGGTGTCCCACTCAACCACGAGGATCTCCCTATGAAGACCACCATCACCCGCTTACTGACCACCAGCGCGCTGCTGCTCGCGGTGGGCCACAGCTTTGCCGCCGACAGCCCGCCCAGCGGACCAGCCATCGCTCTACCGGACGTACCCGCGATTTTGCATCCTCCTGGCGGACAGGTTGTCTACCTCGAGGCACTCGCAACAGGAGTTCAAATCTACGAGTGCGTGTCCAAACCCGACGCACCGTCAGCGTACGAATGGGCCTTCCGTGCGCCCGAGGCCGCGCTCGTTGATCGTTCGGGCCGTTCGCTCGGGAAGCATTACGCCGGGCCAATGTGGGAGTCTGTAGACGGAAGTACAGTGGTTGGAGAGGCAAAGGCACGTGATCCAGGTCCGAAACAATCTGCGATTCCCTGGCTCCTTCTCAGTGCCAAGGCAACCACTGGTGGGGGCACGTTTGGTCAAGCCAAGAGCATCCAGCGCCTGCAAACGGTAGGCGGAGTCGCGCCTTCGGAGCCCTGCAGCGCCACAAATGCCAAGCAGATAGCCCGAGTTCCGTACACGGCTAGCTACTACTTCTATCGCGCGGCCCCGTAGTTGGCCAACCGATACTTGGTGGAGAGAATGTACCAAACCCTTCCATCGAGCTGATGGCCACCGGCAAGCCGGTGGCCCATGTCGGCTTGCGACCCTGAGCCGCCCTCGTTCCCGGAAACGGCGGCTA
>VBCH01000192.1 GCA_005884455.1 Betaproteobacteria bacterium | reverse complement strand
TTTTTCGGCGATGGCCGAGCCACCAGAGAATCGGCGCGCCGATCAGAGCGCCCGGCAACAGGACGATTGCAGCGAGGAACAGCCCGTTCCTGAGAAGAGTGCGCAACAAAGTGCTCATGACCGATCTCCGCTTGAATTTCGGATCACGCGAACTCGCGCGCCACTTCTTCCGATTGCGCCTTGGCGGACGCCATCGCGTTCTTGAGGGCCTCTTCACCCATCGCCACGCCTTCGACGCGCACCACGTGCACGTTCGTGATACCGATGAATCCGAGGACCGCGCGAAGGTAGGACTCCTGGAAGTCGAGCTGCTTCGCGGCCCCTTCGGAATAGACGCCGCCGCGCGCGACCACGACGACGGCCTTCTTGCCCTTCAACAGTCCTTCCGGGCCTTTTTCGCTGTAGGAAAACGTGCGCCCGGGACGCACGATATGGTCGATCCATGCCTTCAGGCTGGAAGGCAGGCCGAAGTTGTACATGGGCGCTGCGAGCACGACGACGTCGGCGGCGGCGAGCTCGTCCACCAGCGCGTCCGATAACGCGAGGGCTTTCGCTTCCGCCGGGCTGCGTTTTTCCGGCGGCAGGACTCGGCCGGTACCGAACGCTTCGCCCACGTGCGGCAAGGGCTCTTTTGCCACATCGCGCACGACCACCTTCGCGCCGGGGTGACGCGCTTTCAGGTCATCGACGATATGGCCGGCGAATTGATGCGAATACGACTTCCACCCGCGCGGGCTGCTCAAGACAAACAAAATGTTATTCACGCCGTTCTCCTGGAATAGGTGATCTCTCGATCGTTGAAGAAAGCTTTGCCGATTAAGATTCTTATCTGCACTTTTCATATATGTACTATTCAGCCAAAAAAAAGGGCTACTTGATCGCCGACAGGACGCGCTCGAGCGTGCCGCGGTCGATGCCTGAAATCGTCTTGCTGAACTCCGCCTGCACCTTCTCGACCTCGCGCACGCCCGCGGCATAGCGCTCCTTGCCAAGCGGAGTGACCGCCGCCCTCACTGCACGGCGATCCTCGGGATCCTCCACGCGGCGCACGAGCCCGTCTGCCTCGAGACGGTCCACGAGCTGCGTCATGTTCGAGCGCACGCAGGTCATCTTCGTGGCGCATTCGCTCAAGCTCAAGGGCTCGCCCTCCTTGACCAGGTGCGAGAGGGCGCCAAATTTCGCCAGCGACAGGCCGACCTGCTCCAGGGCTTCTTCGAGACGCGACTCGAGCACGTGCGCGGCCCGAACAAGCGAATACATCGTCTGACCGTCGGCGGTGCTCGGGTTGCGGGAACGCAGCTTGGCGGGCTTATTCATATATGAATAGTATAGTGATGATATTTCGCTTGTCAAGTCCCCCGCCTGTCCCTCGATTGGCTGCGGTACGCTGGCCCCTAAATGGTCCAGAATTTCGGGATGGGGTCCGCATGAGCGAGGTTCGAGCGCTCCTCCTGACCGACGTGGTCGACAGCACGCAGCTATCGGAGCGGCTGGGTGAGGCCGAATTGGCCGCGCTGTGGGCCGCTCACGATCGCCTCGCCCGCGATCTCCTCCCGGCCCGGCGCGGACGCGAAATCGACAAGACGGACGGAATGCTGCTGCTGTTCGAGGCGGCCGCCGATGCAGTGGCCTACGCGATGGCGTACCAACGCGCCCTTGGCGCGCTGAATCCGCCGCTGAAGGCGCGTGCCGGAGTGCATGTCGGGCCCGTCATTCTGCGCGAGAACAGCCCTTCGGACGTGGCGCGAGGCGCCAAGCCGCTCGAGGTCGAGGGCACGGCGAAGGCGGTTGCAGCGCGCGTGATGGCGATCGCGAACGGAGGGCAGACCCTTTTGTCCGCCGATGCGCGAAACGCTCTCGGAGGCATCACGCAGCGAGTCGAGTCGCACGGTCACTGGCGCATGAAAGGCATTGCGGAGCCGATGGAGGTGTTCGAGGTCGGCGAGGCCGATGCACCCTTTGTCCCGCCCCCCGATGCAGCCAAGGGTTATCGGGTGGTGCGCGAGGGCGACGTCTGGTTGCCGGCCCGGGACATCAAGCACAGCCTTCCCGCAGAACTCGATTCCTTCGTGGGCCGTCGCGAGACACTGGCCGAATTGGCGCGCCGCCTCGACGCCGGCGCGCGCCTCGTGTCGGTGCTGGGAATCGGCGGCGCGGGCAAGACGCGGCTGATCACGCGGTTCGGTTGGAGCTGGCTCGGAGACTTCCCCGGCGGTGTCTGGTTCTGCGATTTGTCGCAGGCCCGCAGCCTGGACGGCATCGTATACGCCGTCGCCGAGGCACTCGCCGTTCCGCTGGGCAAGGAAGAACCGGTCACCCAGCTCGGCAATGCCATCGCGGCGCGCGGCCGGTGCCTGGTCATTCTCGACAATTTCGAGCAGGTGTCGCGTTACGCCGAGGAAACGCTGGGGAGATGGCTCAAGCGCGCGACAGAGGCGCGCTTCGCGGTGACCACGCGCGAGGTGCTGGGACTCGTGGGAGAGGAGACTCTCGCGCTCGCCCCGCTGCCCGCCTCCGACGCCGCCGCGCTGTTCGTGCTGCGGGCGAAGTCGGCGAAACCCGACTTCCAGCCGACGGAAGAGGATCGCGCGGCAGTCGATCCGCTGGTGAAGCTGCTCGAGGGCCTGCCGCTGGCGATCGAGCTGGCTGCAGCGCGGGTGCGCGTGATGCCGCCGAGAACGCTCCTCTCGCGCATGAGCGAGCGCTTCAAGCTGCTGTCCTCGACTGGCGGGCGCCGTGACCGGCAGGCGACGCTGCGCTCGACCTTCGACTGGTCCTGGGATCTGCTGTCGCTTCCCGACAAGGCGGCCCTTGCCCAGCTTGCGGTGTTCGAGGGCGGGTTCACGATGGAGTCCGCAGAGGCCGTGCTCGACCTCTCCGGATACGAGGGTGAGCCCTGGACTATCGGCACGGTACAGTCCCTGCTGGACAAGTCCTTCGTAAGGCGGGTGAGCGACGGGCGCTTCGACATGCTGGTGAGCGTCAAAGAGTACGCGTCGGAGCACTTGGGCACCGAAGGGCGCTTCCCCGGGAGCGGGCCTTCGGCGCTCGACGCTGCCGAGATGCGCCACAGCGGGTACTTCGCGCGCCTCGGAGAGAAGCGCGCGGTGGAGGGAGCCTGCGTGGAAATCGACAACCTGGTGGCGGCGTGCCGGCGGGCGGCGGCGCGGGGGGCTGCGGAAGAATCAGCGGGCGCGCTGGAGGGCGCCTGGGCAGCGCTCAATTTGCGCGGGCCGTTCAGCGTTGGCGTGGGGCTCGCTTCGCAAGTGAGCGGCACGCCGGGGCTGGGGGCCGCAGCGCGCGCGATAGCGGAAAGGATTGCGGGTAGCGCGCTCGATGCTTCCGGAAGAGATGCGGAAGCCCGAACGCACCTCGAGGCGGCGCTCGCCTTGGCGCGCGAGGCGCGGGACGCGAGGTGCGAGGCGCGCGTGCTTGCCAATCTGGGCGATCTGCACAGGAGAGACGGGCGCATGGAGGAAGCCCGTGCTTTTTACGCACAGGCCCTGGCGCTCGCTCGCGAGCTCGGCGACCAGGACCTTGAGTGCAAGGTGCTCAACGGCCTTGGCTCTCTGGAGGACCATCTGGGCCGTCTCGAAGAATCCCGGGCGCACTGGGAGGCTGCGCTCGCACTTGCCCGCAGAATCGGGGACCGGCGCTGGGAGGGCGGCCTGCTCGGCAATCTGGGCGGCCTGCACTTCAAGGAGGGGAGACTCGACGACGCGCGTGCCCATCTCGAAGGGGGGTTGGTCGTGGCGCGCGAGCTGGGGGATCGGAAATTCGAAGGCAATGCGCTCTGCAACCTGGGACTTATTCATCAGCTGGCAGGAAGGATGGAAGAGGCCGGCAGGGAGCTCGAGGCGGCGCTGGTCGTGGCGCGGGAAATCGGGCACGTCCGCCTCGAATGCGTCGTGCTCTGCAACCAGGGAATCGTCTACGACTCCCTCGGCCGGCCCGGCGAAGCCCGGACGCGCTACGAAGCAGCGCTTGCCGTGGCGCGCGAGTTGGGCGATCGGCGCTCCGAAGGCCAAGTGCTCGGCTATCTAGGCCCGCTCCACGCCCGGCAGGCCCGATTCGATGAGGCGCGCGCTTGCCTCGATACCGGCGAGGCTCTGCTGCGCGCGATGTCCGATCGGCTGAGCCTGGGCGTGCTGCTTTGCTGCCGAGCCGAAGCCGCGCACCTTTCCGGGGACCCCGGCGCCGCCACGGACGCTCTCGCCGAGGCGGCGTCGCTGGCTACACAGATCGGAGCGGGGCCCGATTCCGAGCTTGGCTTGGCTCTGTCCCGAGTCCGGGCTCTCGCTTCAGTACCTGACGCGGCGCGTGGCGCAGCCTGATCTCATTCGTTGTTGATCCACGGATCGAGAGGCGGCAAGGGCAGAGGAGCCAGCGGGTTCGAGCCATCGTTGACGTTGACGATGTACTTGTAGTGTCCGAGCCTGTGGCCTCTCTTTACGCACGTGAAACTCTTTCCCCCCTTGGTGGGGGCGCAGGGCGAGAAGTTGCCGGGGTCGATCACGATGCCATCACGGGGAAATACGTGACTTCCATCAGGTGGCAAGTTCCACATGATCGTGCCTATGTCCGCCTTCACGACCGCGTATTCCTCGGAGACCACAATTTTTCTGCCTTCGACTTTTACGTCGATGTTTTTGACTCCCGCCGCTCCCGATGACGTCTTGTCCACGCATCCGAACAAGGCCAGGGAAATTGCGACGACTAGGTAAGCGGAGTGTTTCAGTTTCATTTCTGTTCTCCCCTTTGTGATTGGAAAATCAATCGACCGTCCCGGCTCCCTGCAGCCAAAATCATGCAGTCGCCGGAGGAGCCGAGTCAAGCAGGCGACGTCCGCATCGCCCGGGTGCCCGGACGGGCTCGAGCCCGGTTCACGCAGCTTCCGCAAACTTCCGTATGATATTGGACCCATGGATACGGCGGAGGCCCTGTTCCTCGCCCGCGCCCAGTTCGGGCTGAACATCGGGTTCCATATCCTCTTTCCGAGCCTCACCATCGCGCTCGGCTGGCTGCTGCTCTACTTCCGCATCCGCTACGCGCGCTCGGGCGACCCGGCATGGCTCGCCACCTACAAGCTGTGGACCAAGGTGTTCGCGCTCTCCTTCGCGATGGGCGTGGTGAGCGGCATCACCATGTCGTTCCAGTTCGGCACCAACTGGCCGGGGTACATGCAGAGAGTGGGCAACATCGCGGGGCCGCTCCTCGCCTACGAGGTGCTCACCGCTTTCTTCCTCGAGGCGACCTTTCTCGGCGTGATGCTCTTCGGCATGAACCGCGTTCCGGGCTGGGTGCACGTGCTCTCCGCGGCCATGGTGGCGGTCGGCACGACGATCTCGGCCTTCTGGATCCTCGCCCTCAACTCGTGGATGCATACCCCGGCGGGGCACGCGATCGACGGCAGCCAGATCATCGCCGGCGACTGGCTGCAGGTGATCTTCAATCCGTCGTTTCCTTACCGCTTTACCCACATGCTGCTCGCCTCCGGGCTCACCGCGTCCTTCGTGGTCGCGGGGCTTTCGGCGTGGCGGCTGTTGCGCGCGGGCGAAGACGCCTCGGCGCGTAACACCCTGCGCACCGGGCTCGTCCTCGCCGCGGTGCTCGCGCCGCTGCAGATTCTCGTCGGCGACCTGCACGGCTTGAACACGCTCGAGCACCAGCCGGCGAAGATCGCGGCGATC
>VBCH01000003.1 GCA_005884455.1 Betaproteobacteria bacterium | reverse complement strand
TGAGCTCCCTGAGTGCCGCCTCGCGGATGATGCCCTGCGAATACGGCGTGACGAAAGTGCGGATCGCGAGGCGCCGTTCCGGTGCCGTGGCGATCACCGAAAGGTCGCGCAGGCCTTCGAGCGACATCGCAAGCGTCCGCGGGATCGGCGTCGCGGTGAGCGTGAGCACGTCGACCTCCGCGCGAAGCGCTTTCAGCGCCTCCTTCTGGCGCACGCCGAAACGGTGCTCCTCGTCGACGATGACGAGGCCCAGGCGCTTGAACTTCACGTCCTTCTGCAGGAGCTTGTGCGTGCCGATCGCGATGTCGACCTCGCCTGCGGCGAGCCCTTGCAGCGCCGCCGCCGTTTCCTTGCCGCTCTTGAAGCGCGAGAGCTCGGCGAGCCTGATCGGCCAGTCGGCGAAGCGGTCGGAAAAAGTGTTGAAATGCTGCTCGGCGAGGAGCGTCGTGGGCGCGAGCACCGCGACCTGCATGTTGTCGTCGACGGCGACGAAGGCGGCGCGCAGCGCGACCTCCGTCTTGCCGAAACCGACGTCGCCGCAGATGAGGCGGTCCATGGGCTTTCCGCTCTTCATGCTCTCGATCGCGGACGCGATCGCGGCGGCCTGGTCCGGCGTCTCCTCGAAGCCGAAGCCTTCGGCGAAGGCCTCGTAGTCGTGCTGGTTCAGCTTGAAGGCGTGGCCCTCGCGCGTCGCGCGCCGGGCGTAGAGGTTGAGCAACTCGGCGGCCGTGTCGCGCACCGCGCGCGCGGCCTTGCGCTTGGCCTTGTCCCACTGGTCGCCACCCAGCTTGTGCAGCGGCGCCTGCTCCGGCGGCCCGCCCGAGTAGCGGCCGATCGAATGCAGCTGCGCGACCGGCACGTAGAGCTTGTTCCCTTCCGCGTACTCGAGCTGCAGAAACTCCGCGGCGCCTTCCCCCAGGTCGAGATCCACGAGGCCCCGGTAGCGCCCGATGCCGTGCTGCACATGCACCACCGGGTCGCCCGAGCGCAGCTCCGAGAGATCGCGCAGCATCCCCTCGACCGAGCTGACGGCTTTCCGGTCGCGCGCCGCGCGCGAGCGCGCGGTTCCCGCGTAGAGCTCCGACTCGGTGACGAAGCAAAGGCCCTCCGCATCGAGGAAGAAACCGGCGAGCAGCGGCGCCACGCCGAGTGCGAGGCGCGATACCGAGCGCCTGAATTCCTCGAAGCCCGCGCAGGGCTCAGGCTTGAGGCCGTATTCGGCGAGGTACTGGAGGAGCGTCTCGCGCCGGCCGGGCGATTCGGCGAGCAGCATCACCCGGGCAGGTGTCGCGGCGAGGAAGGCCTTCAGGCGGTGCAGGGGGTCGGCCGCGCGCCGCTCCACCGCGAGCTCAGGCAGCGCATGCGCGGACGGGGCGTCGTTTTCGATGTCCGCGCGCGCGAAGGCCTTTGCACGCACGAAAAAATCCTCGACGGAGAGGAAAATCTCCGCGGGCGGGAGCAGGGGCCGCGCGCGGTCGCCCGCGAGGAGCTGGTGGCGCCCTTGAGCATCGCGCCAGAACTCGGTGAGCGCGACGTGCACCTCGCCGTGCATGGACACGGTGGCGCCCTTGGGCAGGTAGTCGAAGATCGTCGCGGTGTTCTCGAAGAATAGCGGCAGGTAGTACTCGATTCCCGCGGGTGCGACGCCGTTGCTCACGTCCTTGTAGATGCGGCTCTTCGAGGGATCGCCCTCGAAGGCGTCGCGGTAGCTGCGGCGGAACTGGTTGCGCCCGGCCTCGTCCATGGGAAACTCGCGCGCGGGCAGCAGGCGGATCTCCGCGACCTTGTACAGCGTGCGCTGGGTGTCCGCGTCGAAGGAGCGGATCGATTCGATCTCGGAGTCGAAGAGGTCGAGCCGGTAGGGGAGGGCGCTGCCCATGGGAAAGAGGTCGACGAGGCCGCCGCGCACGCAGTATTCGCCCGGCGCGACCACCTGCGTCACGTGGCTGTAGCCGGCGAGCGTGAGCTGGGATCTCAGCGCATCGAGGTCGAGCGCTTCCCCCGCCTTCAGGAAAAAGCTGTGCGCGGCGAGGAAGGACGGGGGCGCGAGGCGGGTGAGCGCGGTCGCCGCGGGAACGATGGCGACGTCGAAGTCCTCGCGCATGATGCGATAGAGCGTCGCGAGGCGCTCCGACACCAGATCGTGGTGCGGCGAGAAGCCGTCGTAGGGCAGGGTCTCCCAGTCGGGGAGGAGCAGCACGGCGAGCTGCGGCGTGAACCACGCGATCTCGTCCTTCAGCCTTTGCGCCTCGGTCGCGCGGGCGCAGAACACCACGGCCGGCCGCTTGCTTTGAGCTGCGCGCGCGAGCGCGAGCGCGTCGCTCGAGCCGTGAAGGCGGGCGGCGCTCGCGTTTTTCTCGATGACTGCGCTCATCGTTTTCGCTTCAGAAATAGCAAAACCCGAGTTGAACGCCGCCTCGCGTGCGAAGGGAGTTCAAACTCGGGAGCCGGTTATAATCGAGGTAATTATATCGTGTCGAATTCTTCGAATCTCAACCGATTTCAGTGACTTCCAGATATTTCGGCCTGGTTCCGGCCGCAGGCTCAGGTTCGCGCTTCGGCAGCGAGGTGCCGAAGCAGTATTCGTCGCTCGCGGGCAAGCCGATGCTGTATCACTCGATCGCGCGCCTGCTCGGCACGCCCGAGGTGGAAATCGCCTTCGTGGTGCTCGCTCCCGGTGACACGGAGTTCCGCGCGCACGACTGGAGCGCCTTCGGCAACCGGCTCGCCCCGCTCTACTGCGGAGGCGCGAGCCGGCGCGACAGCGTGCTCAACGGAATCATCGCGGCGGCGAGCCTGGTCGATCCGAACGACTGGATACTGGTTCACGACGCGGTGCGGCCCTGCCTGGGTACGCCCGAGTTGCGCCGCCTGATCGACGAGGCGGGGGGAGACGAAGTAGGTGGAATCCTCGCCGTTCCCGTCGCCGACACGCTGAAGCGCGCGGACGAGGAGCAACGCATCGCCGCGACCGAGCCGCGCGACGGCCTGTGGCGGGCGCAGACGCCGCAGATGTTCCGGCACGCCATGCTGCTGCGCGCCCTGCGCGAGGCCCAGCACGTCACCGACGAGGCGAGCGCGGTGGAAGCGCTCGGCTACAAGCCGAAGCTCGTCGAAGGCAGCACGAAAAACATGAAAGTGACTTTCCCCGCCGACCTCGAGATCGCGGAAAAAATGCTCAGGGACCCGTCGTGAGGATCGGCCAGGGATTCGACCTGCACGCGCTAGTGAAGGGCAGGAAGCTTATCCTCGGCGGAGTGAGCATTCCGTTCGAGAAAGGGCTCGCGGGGCACTCCGACGCCGACGTCCTGGTTCACGCGGTGTGCGACGCGCTCCTCGGGGCGGCCGCGCTCGGCGACATCGGCCGGCATTTTCCGGACAGCGATGCGAAATACAAGAACGCCGACAGCCGCGGCTTCCTGCGCGAGGTCGGCGCGAAGGTCCGCGACGCCGGATTCTCGATCGCCAACGTCGACGCCACCATCCTCGCCGAGGCGCCGAAGATGGCCCTGCACATCCCGACGATGGTCGCGAACCTCGCCGCCGATCTCGGGATCCGCCCCGACCAGGTCAACGTCAAGGCGAAGACCGCGGAGCGGCTGGGCGCGATCGGCCGCGGCGAAGGCATCGCCGCCGAGGCGATCGCGCTGCTCGTCTGAGTCGTTGTTCCATGAGGCTGTTCTTCGCGCTGTGGCCCGACGACGCGGTGCGCGCCGAGCTCGCGCGCTGGTCGCGCGAGCTGCACGCGCTGTGCGGGGGCAGGCCGACGCTTCCTGAGAATCTGCACGTGACGATCGCCTTTCTCGGCGGCGTCGCGGACGCGCGCGTCGCGGAAGTCGAGCGCGCCGCGAACGAAGTCGCGCCGAAAGCCGTTTCACTCGTGCTCGATCAGCCGGGTTACTGGAAGCACAACCGCATCGCCTGGGCGGGCGCCACGGTCGTGCCGCCCGCGCTCGAAGCGCTCGTCGTTGAGTTGCGGGACGCGCTGACGCGCTCGCAAATCAGCTTCGATGCCAAGGGCTTCGCGTCCCACGTGACCCTGCTGCGCGACGCGCGTGAGCCGAAAGGCATGCCCGCGCTCGATCCGGTTTGCTGGAGGGTCGACGGCTTTGCGCTGGTGCAGTCCGTGACGCTGCCCCGGGGCAGCCGCTACGAAATCCGCAGAGCCTGGAAGGGCCGAGCGTGACGTAATGCCTTCCCGAAAAGGGCCGATCCGAGTAGTTTTAGCTTGTTCGTTGAGGATGGAGGCTCTGAATGGATATCGCATTCCCTATGAAGCCCAACGCCGCGACGCCGGTGGATTACAGCAAGCGCCGTCACCAGCCCGAGAAGGACGATCTCGAATTGAGCCCCGCAGGCCTGACGTGGCTGGCGTCGATCGAGCAGTCGGCGCGGCCCATCAGGCTCGCCGCAGCGTTTCCCAGGATCGTCAACCGCATGGCCAAAATATGGAAGACGCCGCGGGAGATGGATCGCTATTTCGAGGAGCTGCTCGCCGACACGCGCGGGAACCGCCAGGGCTTTGCGCTCAACATCCTCATGGAGCTCTCCACGCTCAAGGATTTCTACAAGGCCAAGATATTTCCCCCGGCACAGCGCGACATCTGGGACCAGTAAGCTGAAGTCCCCGGCGGGCGTGAGCCCGCCGGTCGCGTTCTACTTCGCAAGCCCCATCTGTTTCGCGACGCCCGTGTAGACGCGGATGCGCTCCTTCATGAAGGCGTCCATGTGCTCCACGCCGACGTTCACCAGCTCGAAGCCGCTCTTCGCGGCGAGCTCCTTCATCTCCGGGTCGTTGTTCAGCGCCGCCCACAGATCGGACATGCGCTTGCGCACCGCGGGAGGCGTGGACTTCGGCATGCCGATGCCGCGGAAGGCGCCGTCGACCCAGTTCACGCCGAGCTCCCTGAAGGTGGGCGTGTCGGGCAGCAGCGGGTGGCGCTTGTCCATCGCCACCGCGAGCGCGCGCATCTTCCCCTTGTTGTTGATCGCGAAGGCGGTGTAGGACATCGCGCCGCTGACGTGGCCGCCGGCCACCGCGATGGTCATGTCGCCGGTGCCCTTGAAGGGAACGTAGAGGGTCTTGACGCCGAACTCCGAGTCGAGGCGCTCGTGCGCAGCGTGGTTCGCGGAGTTGATCCCCGATCCGCCGAGCGTAAGCTTTCCGGGTTCCTCCTTCGCGGCCTTCAGGAAGTCCTGGAAGGTCTTGATGGCGCTAGCCTCGGGCACGACCAGCGCGTCCGGCGTGTAGTGGAACCAGTACGTGGGCGTGATGTCCTCGGTCTTGTACTGCACCTGTCCCTCGAAGGGCGCGAGCACGATGTGCGGCAGGTTGATGCCCACGATGTTCAGGCCGTCGCCGGGCAGGGCGTTCATCTGGTTCCACATGACGGCGCCGCCCACCCCCGGCTTGTACTGGATGATGGTTTCGATAGCGGGGCATTTCTTCTTCAGCACGAACTGCTGGTGCCTCGCCGAGATGTCGGATTCGCCTCCGGCCGGAAACGCCTGCCAGTACATCAAGTTCTTCTCCGGGCAGGTCTGCGCGAACGCCGCGGGGGCCGCGGCGAAAGCGAGTACGGCGAGCAGTCTCTTCATGGTTGGATTGTCCTTTCGAATTGCCGCGAAGTGTACCCGAAAGCCCCGCCCGTCCGGAGCGCGATCAGGCGGCCTGCCCTGCGAGCGGAAGTCGGATGCGCGCGACGAGGCCGCCGCCCTCGCGCGCGAGCAGCTCGAAGCTGCCGCGGTGCGCGCGCACCACGCGCTCGACGATGGCGAGGCCCAGGCCCGCGCCGCCCTTGTCGCTGCGCGCGACCTCGAGGCGCGTGAACGGCTGCTTCAGCCGCTCCACCTCGGATTCGGGAATTCCCGGGCCGCGGTCCGCGACCTCGAGCACCGCCGCGCCGTCCTCGGCGCGCACCGCGACGCTCACCTCCCTTTCCCCGTAGCGCAGCGCGTTGTCGATCAGGTTCAGCACGACGCGCCGCATCGACATCAGCTGCAGCGATACCTCGGGCACGTGCGAAAAATCGGTCGCGATCGATTTGCCGCGGCGGCGGTAA
This sequence comes from Betaproteobacteria bacterium, assembly GCA_005884455.1. Taxonomy (GTDB): domain Bacteria; phylum Pseudomonadota; class Gammaproteobacteria; order Burkholderiales; family SG8-39; genus VBDM01. The sequence goes on along the minus strand of VBCH01000003.1, from coordinate 13,087 downwards.
TGCTCGGCGACCTCGGCCGCGATCGCGGCGAGATCGGCGCTCTGCACGGGCTCGCCGCCGTCGGTCCTCGCAAAATCGAGAAACTGGTTGATGGTGCGGTCCATCTCCTCGATGTCGGCGGTCATTCCCTCCCGGAGCTGCGCGTCGGCCCCGCTCATCTCCAGGCCGAGCCTGAGCCTCGAGAGCGGCGTACGCAGGTCGTGGGAGACGCCGGCGAGAATCAGGGCGCGGTCGGCGTCCAGGCGCGCGAGGTCCTTCGACATCTGGTTGAAGGCATGAGACAAGGTGCGCAGCTCCTCGGGGCCGGACTCGGGGACCGGCTCGGGTATTTTTCCCTTGCCGATCGCGCCGGCGCCCGAGGCGAGCGCGCGCAAGGGGCGGTTGAGCCGGGACACGATGAAGTACGCGGCGAGCAGCGACAGCGCCAGGGCGAGCGCCCCCCAGCCGAGCCAGCGCAGGGCGATCTGCCGCTCGATGCGCTCGCGGGGAATGCGGAGCCAATACTCGTCGTCGTCGATGTGGAAACTCAGCCACAAGCCGGGCTTGCCGTCGCGCTCGCCGGCGAAGCGCGTGCCCTCGCCGAGCTGCTGCCGCGCCAGCTCGAGCGCCAGGTTCAACACGGGCCTGTCGGCCGGCGGCGCGAGGCGCTCGCCGGGCTCGGCGGTGTACACCTGTATGCCTTCGCGCTCGGCGAGCTCGGAGAGCAGCTCGCGGCGCAGCTCGGGCTGGGAATTGACGAGCGCGGTGCGGGTGATGTTGACGATGCTGACGAGGTTCTGCGAGATCTGGCGCGCGCGCGGCTCGACCTCGGAGGCGCGGAAGATCTCGAACCACGCGGCCGTGGTCGCCACGACCAAGACTGCGAGCAGGATGAAGGTGCGCCAAAGCAGCGAGCGCGGCCACAAAACCATGGCGCTCATTATTGCGGCCGGCCGTCGGGCACGAATACGTAGCCGAACCCCCACACGGTCTGGATGTAGGCGGGATGCGCCGGATCCTTCTCGACGAGCTTGCGCAGGCGCGAGACCTGCACGTCGATCGAGCGGTCGAACACCTCGTACTCGCGACCGCGCGCGAGCTCCATCAGCTTGTCGCGCGACAGCGGCGTCCTCGGGTTCGTGACGAGGACCTTGAGCAGGGCGAACTCGCCCGTGGTGAGCGGCAGCGAGTGGCCGTCGCGCTCCAGCGTGCGCGTGGCGAGGTTGACCGTCATGTTCCCGAAGCTGACCTCCTCTTGCTCGACTGCGGGCGCGCCCGGAGGCAGCGGCGCCGCGCGGCGGCGCAATACCGCGTTGATGCGCGCCACCAGCTCGCGCGGGTTGAAGGGCTTGGGCAGGTAGTCGTCCGCGCCCATCTCGAGGCCGACGATGCGGTCCACGTCCTCGCCCTTCGCGGTCAGCATGATGATGGGGACCGTGTTCTTCGCGCCGCGCAGCCGGCGGCAGATCGTCAGGCCGTCCTCGCCGGGGAGCATCAGGTCGAGCACCAGCAGATCGACGCGCTCGCGCCCGAGCAGCTTATCCATGCCCGCCGCATCCGGAACGGTGTGCACGCCGAACCCCTGCTCGGTCAGATAGCGTTGCAGCAGGTCGCGCAGGCGCAGATCGTCGTCGACCACCAGAATTCTTGTCTTGGGCTCGGTCATCGGCGTATCGTAACCCGGTCGGCAGCGCTGTTACAGGTCGAACGTAACCGCGCATTGCCCGGAGCGGCGTGGAAACAAGTTGTTACAATCGCCGGCTCGGGCGTCGTAAATAACTTACAAACGCGGTCTAATCTGCGCACACGGCCGAGAATGAAGTGTTCCATGGAGGCGAGCGTGAGGTTCCTGATCGCGTTGGGAGGTGCCGCCCTGATCCTGCTCGCCTCGCTTCCGGCGGCGGCCCAGCACGGCCAAGGCAACCGCGCACTCGGTCGCGGCGCGCCGGGACGCCCGACGCCGCCTCAGCAGGTGCCGGCGCGCGATACCACGAACCGCGACGCCAATCGCGACGCGCGCATGACTCCCGAGCAGCGCCGGCAGCTGCGGCGCGACGTCCACGACCACGGCCGCGACATCTACCGCGAGCGCACCGCCGGCCAAAACCGGCCCTGAGAGGATCTCCGGGGATTCACAACACGGCGGCGATCGCCTTGCCGACGTCGCTGGTCGAAGCCTTGCCTCCGATGTCGCGCGTCCGCGGGCCCTCCGTGAGCACGCGCTCGATCGCGCGCACGATGGCCTCGCCCGCGTCCCGGTGCCCGAGGTGCCCGAGCATCATCGCCCCCGACCAGATCTGCCCGATCGGGTTCGCGATGCTCTGGCCCGCGATGTCCGGGGCCGAGCCGTGCACCGGCTCGAACACCGACGGGAATTTGCGCTCGGGGTTGATGTTGCCCGAGGGCGCGATGCCGATGGTGCCGGTGCAGGCGGGCCCGAGGTCGGAGAGGATGTCGCCGAAGAGGTTCGACCCCACCACGACGTCGAACCAGTCCGGGTGCTGCACGAAGTGCGCGGTGAGGATGTCGATGTGGTACTGGTCGGTCTTCACCTCGGGGTAGCGCGCCGCCATGGCTCGGACGCGCTCGTCCCAGTAGGGCATCGTGATCGAGATCCCGTTCGACTTGGTGGCCGAGGTGAGATGCTTCTTCGGGCGGCTCTTCGCGAGCTCGAACGCGTACTGGAGTATGCGGTCGGTGCCCGCCCGCGTGAAGGTGCTCTGCTGCACCACGGTTTCCCGCTCCGTGCCTTCGAAGATGCGCCCGCCGATCGACGAGTATTCGCCTTCGGTGTTCTCGCGCACCACCCAGAAATCGATATCGCCTTGCTTGCGCCCGGCGAGCGGCGACTGGATCCCCGGCATCAGGCGCACCGGGCGCAGGTTCACGTACAGATCGAAGCCGCGCCGCATCGGGATCAGCAGCTCCCACAGGGACACGTGATCGGGCACGCCGGGAAATCCGCAGGCGCCGAAGAACACGGCGTCGTGATTCCGGATGGTCGCGAGGCCGTCTTCCGGCATCATGCGCCCGTGCTTCATGCGGTACTCGCAGCTCCAGGGAAATTCGTCCCATTTGAACTCGATGCCGAATTTCCTGCCGGCGGCCTCGAGCACGCGCACACCCTCGGGCACGACCTCTTTCCCGATGCCGTCTCCGGCGATGACGGCGATCCTGTAGCTCTTCATCGGTCTTTCACCTCTAGAATGCGACGTTTCGTGCGCCCTTGAGCTTGAGCATCTCGCGCGCCTCGTCGGGGGTCGCGATCTGCAATCCGAGCTCCTCCAGGATCCGGCGGATCTTCGTGACCTGCTCCGCGTTGCTCTTCGCGAGCGTGCCGCGGCCGAGCCAGAGGCTGTCCTCCAGCCCCACGCGCACGTTTCCGCCCATGACCGCGGACATCGCGGCGACGAACATCTGGTTGCGCCCGGCGCCCAGCACCGACCACAGATACTGGTCGCCGAACAGGCGGTCGGCGGTGCGCTTCATGTGCATCACGTCCTCGGGATGCGGGCCGATGCCGCCGCGGATGCCGAACACCGACTGGATAAAGAGCGGCGGCTTCACGAGCTTGCGGTCGAGGAAATGCGCCGCTGTATACAAGTGGCCGATGTCGTAGCACTCGATCTCGAAGCGGGTGTCGTTGCCGCTGCAGGATTGAAGGATGTAAGCAATGTCCTTGAACGTGTTCCTGAAGATGCGCTCGTCCGAGCCCGCGAGGTAGGGCTTTTCCCAGTCGTATTTCCACTCTTTGTAGCGTCCCAGCATCTCGTACAGCCCGAAGTTCATGGAACCCATGTTCAACGAAGCCACTTCGGGCTTGAGCTGCAGCGCCGGCTGCAGCCGCTCCTCGACTGTCATGGTCGGCGCGCCGCCTGTGGTGAGATTGATGACGACATTCGAGGCCGCCTTGATCCTCGGGAGGAAGCGCATAAACATCTTCGGATCCTGAGTCGGCCGTCCGTCCGCGGGCTCGCGCGCGTGCAGGTGCACGATCGCCGCGCCCGCCTGCGCCGCGCCGATCGCGCCTTCGGCGATCTCCTCCGGCGTCACCGGAAGGTGCGGCGACATCGTCGGCGTGTGGATTGCGCCGGTCACGGCGCAGGTGATGATGACCTTGCCTTGTGCTGCGGCCATTCCCGGCCTAGTCCCTCTGCTCGACGATCTTGACGCGCTTCACCGCCTCGGCGAGCTTGTTCGCGTCCGCGTCCCAGAATTTCTGGAACTCGGGCGCGTCGAGATAGTTGATCGGCGTCTCGACCTTCGCCATGGCGTTGCGGAAGTCGGGGTCCTGCACGGTCTGGCGCACCGAATCGCGCAGCTTCTGCTGGACGGCCGGCGGAGTCGCGGCGGGCGCCATCAATCCCGCCCAGATGAAGTACTCGGCGTCGACCCCGAGCTCCTTCAGTGTCGGCACGTCCGGAAGCGAGGCGAGCCTCTTGCTCCCGAAGCTCGCGAGCGGCCGCAGCCGCCCCCCCTTGATCTGGCCGATCATGGCCGCCGGGCCGCCGACCGTGGAATCCACCTGCGAGCCGAGCAGGGCCTGCAGCGCCGGTCCGCCGCCGCTGTAGGGAACGTGCCACAGCGTCGTCCCCGTGGCATGCTCGAGCAGGGTGAAAGGCATATGCAGCGCGCCGAATATCCCGGAAGAGCTGTAGCTGATCTTGCCGGGACGCTTCTTCGCGTCCTCGACGAAATCCTTCACGGTCGCCCAGGGCGCTTCCTTGCGCACCACGAGGACGACGGGGTCGGCGGAGATCAGGGCGATTGGAGCGAGCTGGTTCAGTTCGTAGGGCGGCTTGTGTCCCTGGAGACGCTCCGCTTCCGGGATCACCGAAATGGACGAGAGCGCCATCAGCAGCGTATACCCGTCCGGCTTCGCGTTCGCGACATAGGCGTTGCCCGTGGCCCCCGCGGCGCCGGGCTTGTTCTCGATGATGACGCGCTGCTTCAACACCTTTTCCATCGCGAACGCCGTGGGCCGTGCGGTGATGTCCGCCACGCCGCCCGGCGGGAACGCCACGACCATCGTGATGGGGCGGCTCGGATAGGCGTCCTGCGCGAAAGCGGGACCGGCGAGGAGCGCCAGGGCAATCGACGCGATCCAGTGACGCATGTGTTTTCCTCCGGGCGGGTGCTTTGTTTTCCGGGACAATCATCGGGGCTGAAGCGCCCGGCGTCAAGCGCCGCGGGCGCCTGTGCGATCCGATAGAATTCCCGCGCGACCATGAACCTGCTCGCAATCGATACGTCCACCGATTTCTGCTCGGTCGCGGCAAGCCGCGGCGAGGCTGTGTTCTCGCGTCACGAGCGCGCGGGCCAGCGCCAGGCGGAGATGATCCTCGGCATGGTCGATGAAGTGCTCGCCGAAGCGCGCATCGAGCTCGCGCAGATCCACGGCATCGCCTACGGCCAAGGGCCGGGCTCGTTCACGGGCCTTCGCATCGCGGCGGGCGTGACGCAGGGACTCGCGCTCGCGCGCGGCATCGGCGTGATCGGCGTGGGCTCGCTGCTCGCCCTGAGCGAGGAAGCAGTGAGCGATGCCGCGGGCGGGCGGGTGATCGCCTGCCTCGATGCGCATAGGGACGAGGTGTATCATGCCGCCTACCGGAGGGCGGGCACCGCATGGGAAGAGGTTTCCCCTCCCGGCCTGTACCGGCCCGAGGCGGTGCCGGTCGCGCCGGGCGAGGACTGGACGGGCTGCGGCGACGGTTTCGCCGCTTATCGCGAACGCCTCGCGGCGCGGCTCGGACAATGCGTTGCGGCGATCCGTCCCGAAGCGGCCCCGAGCGCGCGCGCAGTGCTGAAGCTCGCGATGCCGCGCTTCGCCGCCGGGGAAGCGAAGGACGCCGCCACGGCGGTGCCTGTATATCTGCGCGACAAGGTCGCGCTCAAGACGAGCGAACGCTGATGAGCGCGGTACTGCGACCTGCCCCCAGCCTCGAGCCGATGAGCGAGGCCGATCTTCGCGCATTGATCGAGATCGAGGAGGGCCTCTACGAATTTCCCTGGACGCTCGGGAATTTCCGCGACTCGATGCGCGCGGGATACGGATGCTGGGCGTACCGCGACGGCACGAAGCTCATCGGTTACGCGGTGCTTATGCTCGCAGCCGGCGAAGCCCATCTCCTCAATTTGAGCGTCGCCGCCCACGCGCAGCGCCGCGGCCATGGGCGCAGCCTGCTCGCGCACGTCGTGGCGATCGCGAGGGCGCATGAGGCGAAGGTCCTGTTCCTCGAAGTCCGGCCCACAAACGAAGTCGGGCGGCGCCTGTATTCCGGCTACGGCTTCAAGCAAGTCGGCGTCCGGCGCGGCTACTATCCGGCGCGCCGCGGCCGCGAGGACGCGCTGGTCCTGGCGCTCGACCTGTGAGCGCGCGCAGCGAGCGCTATCTGGAGGAGATGGGGCTCGCTCCCGTATGGAAGCTGCGCGGGCGCCGCGAGACTCGACCCGGCGCGCCTCAGGCGGAAGTTCCGGCGAGTACGGCTCCGGCCCCGGCGTCCATGGGCGACGACAAAGTGCGCCTCGAGCCCTCGTGGAAGGCACGACTCCTTCGCGAGTTTTCCCAGCCCTACATGCGGGACCTGCGTGAATTCCTGAAGAAGGAGATCCAGGCAAGGAAAGTCATCTACCCGCGCGGCGGCGAATACTTCGCGGCGCTCGACCACACCCCCTTCGACAAGGTCAAGGTGGTCATCCTCGGCCAGGATCCCTACCATGGCGTGAACCAGGCGCACGGCCTTTGCTTTTCGGTGCGGCCGCGAGTGGAAATCCCGCCCAGTCTCCAGAACATCTTCATCGAATTGAAAAACGATCTGGGGATCGAGCCGCCGGACCACGGCCATCTCGTCCATTGGGCGGAGCAGGGGGTGCTCCTGCTCAATGCGACGCTCACCGTGGAGGCCGGGCGAGCCGGCAGCCATCAGGACAAGGGTTGGGAGAAGTTTACGGACATCATCGTCGATGCGCTCAACCGCGAGCGTGAAGGCCTGGTGTTCGTGCTGTGGGGGAGCACTGCGCAGAGGAAGGGGGCTTTCATCGATACGAGGAAACACCTGGTGCTGAAAGGCCCGCATCCTTCCCCGCTGTCGGCGCATCGCGGATTTTTCGGCTGCAGGCATTTTTCGAAGATCAACGCCTATCTGCAGGCTCAGGGCAAGGCGCCGATAGACTGGCGGCTGCCGAAACTCGCGGCCTTGTAATCCGGCGCCGCGGCTCCATCTACGGGCAGGCTTATTCGGGAGGAACCCATGCGCAAGCACCTCGCAGCCGTCATCGTCCTCGTCACCGCGGGTCTGGCGGGCTGCGGTTACAACGACATCCAGCGGAACGACGAACAAGTCAAAGCGGCCTGGTCCGAGGTCGTCAACCAGTATCAGCGGCGCGCCGACCTGATTCCCAACCTCGTCAACACGGTGAAGGGATTCGCGGCGCAGGAGCAGCAGGTGCTGATCCAGGTCACGGAGGCGCGCTCGCGCGTCGGCAGCATCCAGGCGACGCCCGAGCTCCTCAACGACGAAGCGGCGTTCCGGCGCTTCCAGCAGGCGCAGGCGGGAATGACGAGCGCTCTCTCGCGGCTCCTGCTCGTCGCCGAGAATTATCCCCAGCTCAAGTCGGACGCGAACTTCCGCGACCTGCAGGCGCAGCTCGAAGGCACGGAAAACCGTATCGCGGTCGCGCGTAACCGCTACATAAAAGCCGTGCAGGAATACAACGTGCTCATACGCCAGTTCCCGGTCAACCTCACGGCGATGCTGTTCGGCTACCCGGTGAAGCCGAGCTTCAGCGTCGAGGACGAAAAGGCCATCTCGAAGCCGCCGACGGTCGATTTCGGCAAGTCCGGCGCGCCGGCGAAGCAGTAGTCACCATGCTCGGGCGCTGGCCCGGCCTCGTCGCGGTCGGCGTTCTCCTCGCGGGTTTCGCCTCCGCAAGGGCCGAGGTGGCGGTGCCGCCGCTGAAGGGCCGGGTCACCGATCTCACCGGCACGCTCTCGGCGCAGCAGCTCCGGGATCTCGACTCGCGGCTCGCCGCCTTCGAGCGCGGCAAAGGCAGCCAGGTCGCGGTGCTGATGCTGCCAACGACTGCGCCCGAGACCATCGAGGAGTACTCGATCCGCGTCGCCGACGCCTGGAAAATCGGCCGCGCGCGCGTCGACGACGGCGTCATCCTCGTCGTCGCCAAGAACGACCGCAAGCTTCGCGTCGAAGTCGGACGCGGGCTCGAGGGCGCGATCCCCGACGCCGTCGCCAAGCGGGTCGTGAGCGACGTGATCGCGCCGCATTTCCGCTCCGCCGATTTCTACGGCGGCATCGCGGCCGGAACCGATGCGGTCATGAAACTGATCGAGGGAGAGGGCCTGCCTGCGCCGAAGTCCGGAGTGATCGTCAACGGCGTTCATCGCCCGATCAATTTCCAGACCATATTCCTATTGTTCGTTGCGCTGGTCGCGACCGATGCGATCTTCAGGCGCCTCTTCGGCCGGGTCATCGGGGCCGGAATTTCCGGGGGGATCGTAGGCGCCATCGTGTGGCTCGTCGCGGGCGTGCTCGCGTTCGCGGTCATCGGGGGCCTCATCGGATTCGTCATCGCGCTCATCAACGGATTAGGCGGCCGTCGCGGCAATTGGGCTAGCGGCGGTTGGCCCGGCGGAGGATGGTCCGCCGGAGGTGGCTTCGGCGGCGGAGGCGGCTTCAGCGGGGGAGGGGGCGGCTTCAGCGGAGGCGGTGCCTCCGGGAGTTGGTGAAGCGATGGCGATCTGGAAACGTTGGTTCCTGCACCTGTTCACCGACCACTGGTCGGTCAGGCGCGCGTTTCCTCCCGCGGCGCTGCGCGCCATCGAAAAAGTGATCGGCGAGGAGGAGCGGCGCCACAGCGGCCAGCTGCGCTTCGCCGTCGAGGCTTCGCTGCCGCTGGGCGAGCTGCTTCGCGGCGTCCGGTCACGCGAGCGCGCGGTGGAGTGGTTCGGCCGTTTGCGCGTCTGGGATACCCAGCATAACTCCGGGGTCTTGATCTATCTTCTGCTTGCCGACCGGCGCGTCGAGATCGTCGCCGATCGCGGCATCCACGGCAAGGTCGGGAAGGCCGCCTGGGAGGCGATCTGCGGCGAGATGCAGCAGGAGTTCGCGCGCGGGCAGTTCGAGCGCGGCGCGGTGCTCGGCGTGCGCGCGATCAGCGATCTGCTCGCCGCGCACTTTCCGCCTTCGGGTGACAGCCGCAACGAGCTGCCCGACAAGCCGGTCGTGCTGTGACCCGCTAAGGACGGGGCGGCATTTCCGCGGCGCGGATCGACAGCTCGAGCTTCTGGGTGCGGCGCAGGAGCGTCACGCTCGCTGTCTTGCCGATGCGCTCTTCGCTGAGCAGGCGGTGCAGCGCGTCGACTCCCGCGACGTCTTCTCCGTCGTAGCCGATGATGACGTCTCCGGGCTCGATCCCCGCGCGCTGTGCGGCGCCCCCCGGCTCGACAGACTCGACGCGCACTCCCGCCCCGGCCGCGAGGCCGTGAAAGCGCACGGCGCGGCGCGAGAGAGCGATCGTCGCGCCGCCCACCCCGATATAGCCGCGGCGCACGCGGCCGGAGCGCAGCAGCTGCTCCATCACCCATTTGGCCGTGTCGATGGCGGTGGCGAAGCAGATCCCTTGCGCGAACGGAATGATCGCGGTGTTGACGCCGATCACCTCGCCCGTGGAGTTCACCAGCGGCCCGCCCGAGTTGCCCGGATTGAGCGCGGCGTCGGTCTGGATCACGTCGTCGATCAGCCGCCCGGTCGTCGCGCGCAGGCTGCGCCCGAGCGCGCTCACCACGCCGGCGGTCACGGTGTGCTGAAAGCCGTAGGGATTGCCGATCGCGATCGCGAGCTGCCCGACGCGCAGGGCGCGCGAGCTTCCCAGCGGCGCCGCGGGAAGATGGTGCCCGCCGACGCGGATCACGGCGACGTCGGTGTCGGGGTCGTCGCCGACCCAATCGGCGTCGAAGCCCGCGCCGTCGGCGAAGCTCACCTGGATGGCGCGCGCGCCGTGCACCACGTGGCTGTTGGTGAGGATAAAGCCGTCCGGAGTGAACACGAATCCCGATCCACTCCCGCGGCGCGGCGCTTCGCCTTCGGCCTTGCGCGGGGCTTGAGCGACCTCGACGTGAACGACGGCGGGGCCGACGCGCTCGGAGGCCGCGACCACCGCTGCGGAGTAGGCGTCGAGCAGGACGGCGTCGCCTTCGCCGCGCTCCGGGGAGGCCGGCCGCGGGGAACCGTCGTCGAACCGCGGCGAACCGTCGTCGAGTACCGCAATCGCCCCCATGGTCCGAGAGACGTGGGGGCGCCCCGCGGGAAAATCAAGGATATCCGCGTTCCTTGCTGGTCCTCATCCCGATGAGGTGCAGCGAATCGCCGCGGCTCTGGTTGTAGCGGTGGCGCAGCATCACGGCGAGCATCGCGAGCATGACGAAGGTGCCGAAGGCCACGATGATGGTGTTGATGTGCACGTCGGCCCTGATCATCGCCGAATAGATGGCGAGCATCAGCAGGATCGAGATGTTCTCGTTGAAATTCTGCACCGCGATCGAATGGCCGGCGGAGAGGAGCACGTAGCCGCGGTGCTGCAGCAGCGCATTCATCGGCACCACGAAGAATCCCGCCAGGGCGCCGATCACAACCAGCAGCGAGTAGACGAGCGGCAGGCTCGTCACGAAGATCATCCCCACGACCACGACGCCCATCGCGATTCCCGCCGGCAGCACCTTGAGGGAGTCCCGCAGGGCGATGAAGCGCCCCGCGATCACCGCGCCCAGCGCGACGCCCACCGCGGTGATGCCCTGGAGCACGGCGCCCTTGTCGAGCGGCAGCCCGAGGTGGACCGCGGCCCACTGCAGCACGAGGAACTGCAGGGTCGCTCCCGCTCCCCAGAAGAGCGTGGTCACCGAAAGCGAGATCTGCCCCAGCTTGTCCTTCCAAAGCATGGTGAAGCAGACGTAGAAATCGCGCATCAGCAGCGCGGGATTGGTCTGCTGCCGGCCGTAGCGCACGCCGGTATCCGGGATGAAAAGGTTGAAAACCGCGGCGATCACGTAGATCGCCGAGATGACGATGATCGCGGCCTCGGCCGGCGTCTCGATCCCCGTGTCGAGGTGCGGCACGTCGATCGCGAGCAGCAACGTGGCGATGCGCGGGCTGATCAGCGCTCCGCCGAGCACGGTTCCGAGGATGATCGACGCGACCGTGAGCCCCTCGATCCAGCCGTTGGCGGCGACGAGCTTCTCCGGGGGCAGCAGCTCGGTGAGGATCCCGTACTTCGCGGGGGAGTATGCGGCCGCGCCGAATCCCACCACCGCGTAGGCGGCGAGCACCAGCACGTACCCCGGAATGCCGGCGAATTCGACGTAATCGGTGAAGAACATCATCACGCAGCCGACGATCTTGATCGTGTTGGTGATGAACATCACCCGGCCCTTCGGGATCGCGTCGGCGAAGGCGCCGACGAATGCGGCGAGCGCCACGTAGGACACGGTGAAGAAGAATTTCAGCAGCGGTACCATCCACGCCGGGCCGTCGAGCTCCAGCAGCTGGGCGATCGCGGCGATCAGCAGGGCGTTGTCGGCGAGAGAGCTGAAAAACTGCGCCGCCATGATGGTGTAGAAACCCCGCTTCATGATTGCCGGCGCCTGCGGTGAGCGGAGTCGTGGGTGCTGAAGCTGCGATTCATCGATACCCTGCGTCCTGCACGGGCGTCACGGAACGTAAACGCCCTTGGCCGCCCGCTTTATACCATGAGTCATTTGTCAGGTGCGTAAGCTTCGACCAGCGCTCTCCGGAAATTCCGGTTTTGTGGTCGAATGGCGGGCCATGCGCCCCATCCGAGTCCGCATCGATTCGGCCGCGCTCCGCCACAATCTGGACGCGGCGAGACGGCGTGCACCGCGTTCGAGCATCTGCGCGGTGGTGAAGGCGAACGCCTACGGTCACGGGCTCACGCGCGCGGTCCGGGCCCTCGCTGCGGCCGAAGGCCTCGCGCTGATCGAGCTGGAGGCGGCGCTCGAGCTGCGCCGCTCAGGCGAGCGGCGCCCGATACTGCTCCTGCAGGGGTTTTTCTCGCCCGAGGAGCTCGAGCCGATCGCAACGCACGCTCTCACCACCGTGGTGCACCACCCGGAGCAGCTCGCCATGCTCGAGCGCGCGCGGCCGGCGAAGAGGATCGCGGTGGTCGCGAAGCTGAACACCGGCATGAACCGGCTCGGCTTCCCGGCGGAGGATCTTCACGGCGTGCTCGAACGCTTGCGCAATTGTCCGAGTGCCAGCGTGGTAGCGCTTATGACGCATTTCGCCGACGCGGACGGCAAGCGCGGCGTGCGCTGGCAGCTCGAGCGCTTCGAGGCGGCGAGCGCGGGCGTCGATCTTCCGAAGAGCCTCGCCAACTCCGCCGCGCTGCTGCGCTACCCGGAGGCGCACAAGGACTGGGTGAGGCCGGGAATCATGCTCTACGGCTGCTCGCCTTTTCCCGACGAAAGCGCCGCGGCGCTGGGCTTGAGGCCCGCGATGACGCTGGCTAGCGAATTGATCGCGGTGCGGAGCTTGAACGCGGGCGACGGCGTCGGATACGGGGGTACTTTCGCGGCGAGCGGCCCGATGCGGATCGGCGTCGTGGCCTGCGGCTACGCCGACGGCTACCCGCGCCACGCGCCGACCGGCACGCCCATCATCGTCTGCGGCAGGCGCACGCGCACCCTGGGCCGCGTCGCGATGGACATGCTGTTCGCCGATCTCACCGGCATCCTCGAAGCGGCGGTCGGCTCGCCGGTGACGCTGTGGGGCGAGGGGCTTTCGGCCGACGAAGTCGCGGCGAGCGCGGGCACCGTGAGCTACGAGCTCCTGTGCGCGATCTCGCAGCGCGTGCCCGTGTCGGAGGCACCCTGATGGCCAAGGCGAGGATCGTCTACGCCTGCACCGAATGCGGCGGCGAGTCGCCGAAGTGGCAGGGGCAGTGCCCGCATTGCGGCGCCTGGAACACGCTCGTCGAAGGCCTCGCCGAATCGGCGCCCAGGAACCGCTTTTCGGGCGTCACCAGGAGCTCGGAGCTCAAGCGGCTTTCGGAGATGAGCGCGCGCGACGCGCCGCGGATG
>VBCH01000191.1 GCA_005884455.1 Betaproteobacteria bacterium | reverse complement strand
ATCCGGGAGAGCCGGGCAGCCGGTCGTATGGCAGCACGATCCCGGGCACCGTCGCGGCGTGCCGTATCACATCGCGTCGCTGCAGCAGCGCCTCGGCGCCAGCACGCAGGCGGGCCAGCGGCGCGATTTCCGCTGGCAGGAGCCGGTCGTTCCGGCGAGCCGCAACGGCTCGCTCAATCGGCCCGAGGTGCACGATGCGCACCTGCGCCAGAATCCGCGCGGGCCTGACGACGGGCGCGCCGGCCGCCACGACGGACGCAGCAATTTCTCCCCCAACCCGCCCGTTGCTCCTCCGGTGCAGACGGGCCCGGTCGTTCGAAACGAAGTGCGCCCCCAGCTCGGCGTGAGCCGCCCGCCCGTCGCTCCGGCCCCGCAGGTGCACGCCGGCCCGGGCAACGTTCCTCGCATGCAGAGCCCCGCACCGCTCCCCGCGCCCGTTCACAATCCGCAGGCGCAGGGCTTCGCCGGTCGCGCTCAGGCGGGAATGCGCCCCGCGCCCTCGGTGAATAGAGCGCACGGCGAAGGGCACAATCGCTAGCGTTGCGCTGTGCAGCGGCGCTCCCGCCGCCGACACAAACTCTTACATTGAGTAGCGTCGAGATTGCACAGCTCTGGGCGCCGCCGGCGCGTTTCCGTATGCATGAGACCTATCGTAACAATGCTGCTGGCCTTGGCCTTGTGCGTGCCGCTCGAGGGGCTTGCGAGTTCTCGTCCCGTCGAGGTTCACCAGTTGCTGGCGCTTCCGCAGCCGGAGACCCCAATCGCGGCGCTCACGCTCGATGCCTGCGGCGGCGGGTACGACGCCAAACTGATCGGATTCCTGATCGAGGAGCGCATTCCGGCCACCGTGTTCGCGACGCGCAAGTGGATCGAGCGCAATGCGGAAGGGATGGCCATGCTGCGTTCGCATCCCGAGCTGTTCGACATCGAGGACCACGGCGCGAATCACGTGCCGGCGGTGATCGGCCCGGGTCGCCGCGTATACGGCATCACCGGCAATCCCGATGTCGCCCACCTGGAGAGTGAGGTGCGCGACGGCGCGGCGGCCGTGGAGGCGGCGACCGGCAATGCGCCGCGCTGGTACCGCGGCGCTACCGCCGAGTACGATCCCCGGGCGCTGCGGGCCATCATGGCCATGGGCTACAAGGTAGCGGGCTTTTCGATCAACGCCGACGCCGGTGCAACGCTCAGGCGCGACACGATCGTGGCGCGGCTGGACGCGGTCAGGCCGGGCGACATCATCATCGCCCACATGAACAAGCCCGGGTCCGATACGGCGGAGGGCATGGCGAGCGGCTTGAAGTCCCTGCAGATGCGCGGCTTTCGATTCGTGACGCTGCGCGAAATGGACGTGCGCCCGGCGCTGGCGTTTCACCCGTCGCGGATTTAGCCGAGCGCCGCGATCTTGGCGAGGAGATCGTTCTCGTCGACCGGCTTCACCACGTAGTTCGTGGCGCCCTGGCGCAGGCCCCACAGACGGTCGGTTTCGTGACTTTTGCTCGTGCAAAGAATCACCGGAATGTGCTTGGTCGCCTCGTCGCGCGTGATGAGACGCGTCAGCTCGAAGCCGCTCATGTCGGGCATCACGACGTCCAGCAGGATGAGGTCCGGCTTTTCGGTTTTCGCCTTGTCCATGGCTTCCATGGCGGTCTCGGCCAATATGCACCGGTAGCCGTGCCTCGCCAGCATCTGGAAGAGAACGTGGCGGGCGGTGGACGAATCATCGGCTATGAGGATCTTCTTTACCGGCATCGTGAGCTACGGCGAAAATCCGCGACCGATCGGCAGCGGACGAGCAGACATAAACCCCGGACGCAGCGCGGGAGGCTGCGCCCGGGTTTTCAAGACCTCGACCGCGGGAATTTGCGGTCAGTTCGCGACGAAGCAGTAGACCAGTCCGGCCCCGCCGGAGGCTTTCAGTTGATCCTGGCTGCAGCCGCGCGAGCCGTGCGAGGAGTTCCAGGACTTCATGTGGCGCGTGTCCTTCAATCCCTGCAGGTCGTGGTGGCCGACGATCGCCGAGCCCTCGCCGCTCTTGGTCCAGTTGCCGCAGGTGGTGTCGCCGCCCGCGGTCGAGAAGCGCCCGTCCGGATCGGAGCCCGTCAGGATGTCGTGCTCGTTCGGCGTGTCGCCGCGGCCCTTGACCATCTCGCCCTTCTCGGTCAGGGCGGTTTCCTTTGTGATGTTGTTGTGGCCGGAATGCAAATCGGCCACGCTCTTCGCCACCACCACGCCCTTGGCGTTGCGCCACGGACCTTCCCCGATGCGGCTGCGCGCGTCGACGCCTTGGTCGCCTCCCGGCAGCGTCGTGCTCAGGTAAGCGTGCCAGTTCGTCGCTTTCGCTCCCGCCGCCTTGGCGAGCGCCGCGCAATGCGCGTCCGCGCCCTCCAGACCGCCGAGATCGGCGCCCTTGCCTGTGCCGGTACTGGTCACGAAGAACGTCATGTTCGCCTGCTGGGCCTGCACGGCAGGCGCCATGCCTGTCCCAACTAGGGCCACCAAGACAGAAATGTTTGCTGCCGAGATTCTTGAAAAACTCATCTGACCTCCGTTTGGATGTATCGAGTTGAACTACCGGGGGAAGCGCTGGGATTTTTTTTGAGAGGACGATTCTACGCTAAACGCACTCTCCCTAGCGAGCGCCCAATTCGTTTCGTACGACCAGGCCGCCTTTCATCACGAACCTGACACGTTCCATCTCGGCGACGTCCTCGAGCGGGTTTCCGGCGACGGCGATGATGTCGGCGAACTTGCCTTTTTCGATGGACCCTATGTGGTTTTCCCAGCCGTAGTTCAGCATGCGAGCGGCCGGAAGAAACGCGGTCTGCAGGGCCTGCGCCGGGGTCATGCCCCATTTCACGAAGTACCTGAACTGGTCGGCCTGCTTGCCGTGGGGGATGGTGGCGGAGGTCGCGCCGCTTCCGAACACGATGGTGACGCCGGCGGCGAGCGCGCGCTTGAAAGCCTGCTCCATGAGCTTGAGGCGCGAGTTCCTGCCGCCGGTTTCGCGCAGGTCGGCTTTTTCGAGCGAGATCAGGTCGTCGATGGTCGGGACGAAGTAGAGCTTTTTCTGCAGCAGGATCTTGACCGCGGCGTCGTCGAGCTCGAGCAGGTGGTTGGGCGAATCGACTCCCGCACTCAAGCAGCTCCTCATGCCTTCGCCGCCGTAGGTGTGGCAGGCGACTTTCAGCCCGAGCCTGTGGGCTTCATCGACGATCGCCTCGACTTCTTCCAGCGTCAGCGACGGGCTGTTGACGAGCGTCGCGTCCGGCCGCCACATGTGCACCGGGCCGACGAAATCCTGGGTCGTGTAGATCTTGATCCAGTCGACGCCGTGCAGCTTCGCCTCGCGCACCGCGGCGCGGGCGAGCCACGGGGAATTGGTGTTCTTGTTCTCGGTGAAGCCTTCGTAGTAGCGCAGCGACTGCGTGTCCGCGTAGTAGTTAGTCGCGCGCTGGTTGATCGACTGGCCGACGACCTGCATGCGCGGCCCGAGGAACTGGCCGGAATTGATGGCGTCGCGGATCTCGACGGTGTTGAATCCGCCGCGCGAGTCCATGTCGAGAACGGTGGTGAAGCCGGCCTCCAGATCGACCTGCGCGTTCGCGAGCGCGATCAGCGCGCGCTTGGCGGGCGGGTTGGGGGCGTTGAGGTTGAGGTGGACGTGCCCGTCTATCATGCCCGGGAGCAAGGTCGCCGGGCCGAGGTCGATCACGGCCGCGCCGGCGGGAACCTGCACGCCCGCGCCGACCTCCGCGATGCGCTCGCCGCGGACGACGATCACCGGGTTGGCGAGCATCCTGCCCGACCTCGCGTCGAACAGCCGCGCGGCGCGGATCGCGACGACCTGGTTCGGCGGCGCGAGGAATTTCCGGGCGTCCGGCGACGCGGAGGGAGTTCTTGCGGTTCCTGCCGCTCCCTCACCTTCCTGGGACCGGACGGCGGAGCTTGCGAGTGCGGCGACTATGGCGAAGAATACGACGACTAGCTTGTTGTGGCTGCGCATGGGCCTCCCCTTGTCGCGAGCTGCGGCTACCCGCAGATCGGCGACGATTTTACGCGTATATGCGGAGGGTAGAGCAGGGCGGTCCGACGGTCAGCTTCCGCCCTGGTTGCTTGCGGAAGGCTGACTACACTTTAGCTTCGCCGCCGCCGTACCATAGTGTCGCGCCAACCGGGGAGAGGCGATGAGCCTCGAAGACACCGACGACCTCGCCATCTTCACGCCGACCGACAAAGGCAAGGCGGAACTCAAGGCGGGTTCGACCAAGCTCTCGACCATCGCGCTCGAGCTGATGGTGATGTTCGACGGAAAGACGCCCATGTCGGCGATCGTCAAGCGGTTTACCGGTGCTCGGGCCGGTGAGATCGGCGATGCGGTGACGGCGCTGCTTCGCGGCAAGCTCATCGACATCGTCTCGGGGAAAACAGCCGAGGCGGACTTCGGTGCCATGTTCGAGGTGCCGGTCGAAACGGTGCCCGAGAGCGTTCCGGCTGAAATCCGGGACGAAGCGGAAAAAGGCATGCTGTCTCTCGGTCTCAGCGGTTACTACATCGGCGTCGCGCAGCAAGCGGCCGCCAAGAAAGCGCCGAACAACGGCTCGAAATATTCGGTGCTCCTGATCGAGGACAACCTTCAGTTCAGCACTGCGGTAAGGATGCTGCTGAAGCTCGAGGGTTACGAGCCGCGCGTCGCGAGCAACCGCGAGGAGATCGTCGCGGCGCTCAGAACCTCGCACCTGCCCGACGTGATCCTGCTGGACGTGAACCTGCCCGGCACCGACGGTTTCGATATCCTGGCGCGCGTCCGCCAGCACCCCGCGCTGAGGGCGATCCCGGTCATCATGCTCACCGCGCAAACCAGCCGCAGGGACGTGTTGCGCGGGCTCGTGGGAGGTGCCAACGGCTATATCACCAAGCCCTTCGAGCACGAGGCCTTGGTGAAGAGCCTTCGCGCGGTGCTCGGACTCTGACCGGCATTTCCCCGCGCCGTTACTTCGGTGGATCCAACACCGCCCGCACCGCCTCGATGCGCTTGCGGTTGACGCCGAGGTCTCCACGGCCCACGCGCGAGGCCGAGCGCACATGGATCACGTTCGCCGCCGGGTCGAACCAGAACTCCACGTCGTCCACGTACTTCATCAGTTTGGTCGTGAACTGAGCGTACAGGTAGCCGGGTTCGCTTTTTATGACCTTGGCGCCGTCCATGCCCTCCACGATGGCCTTGATCTGGGCGATCGTGGCCGGACCTTCGCCTTTCACCGGCAACGGAGCGATATCCGCATATTTGCGCTGCGGGTGATCGGGATACAGCGCGGCCTGGCTCGTGACGCTGTTCTCGGTCATGGAGGGAGGCTTCAGCTTGCCGTCGCGCACGCCCAGATCGGTGGGCGGCGTGCCCTGCAGGAACCCCAGCTGACCGACCGCAACGGCCACGACGACGAGCACCACGACCACGATGACGAACCATTTGACGATGAGCATGAGCGAATCTCCTATTCCGCGACCAGGTGAATGAGCGTGATCTCCGAAGGAATCCCGAACCGCATCGGCGGTCCCCAATACCCCGTGCCGCGGCTAGTGTAGACCCACATGCGGCCGAGGCGGTTGAGCCCTGCGATGAACGGCTGCTGCAGGCGCACCAGAAAATTCCACGGCCAGAACTGCCCGCCGTGCGTGTGCCCGGAGAGCTGCAGCTGGTAGCCGGCGGCTTCCGCGGAATTTGCGGAGCGCGGCTGGTGGGCGAGCAGCACCTTCGGCGCGTGCTCAGGCGCCCCTTGGGCCGCCGCTTGAGGGTCGCTCCTGTGCGAGGGATCGAAATGGTGGGCGGAGTAATCGGTCACGCCAGCCACCGTCAGCGCCGCACCGTCGTGATCGAGGACGACGTGC
>VBCH01000002.1 GCA_005884455.1 Betaproteobacteria bacterium | reverse complement strand
CCTTCGTTGACTGCCCGGCTCGCCATCGCCAGCCGCGCGCGCAGCAGCGGGTGCAGCAGCTCCGCGCCCATCCGGAGCGCGGTCGGGAGCGGCGTGCCGCCCCGCAGGAGCATCCCGATGGTGCGGTAGAACCGCGCAAGCTGGTACAGCTTCAAGCGCTCGCCGATCGCCGGCAGCTTCCACAGCAGGTTTCCGATCCGCGCCTTGATCCGGGCGTTCCGGAGCGCGTATACCGCGGCGATAACGAAGCCGACGAGGATGCCCATCACCAGAGCCCCGTGACCCTCCACCAGCTGGCCCCATGAGAGCAGGAGCTTCGAGAAGATCGGAAGATCGACGTTGCGCTCCTCGTAGATCCGGCTGAAGCGCGGCACCACGTAGAGCAGCAGGAAAAGGCTCACCAAGCCCCCTACGCCGATGAGAAGGGCCGGATAGATGGCCGCGTTGATCAGGCGCTTGCGGATCGCTTCGAGCTGGTTCTGGTAGGCGACGTAGCGCCCGAGCGCCGGAGCGAGGTCACTCGTCTTTTCGCTCGCCTGCACGGTGGAGACGTAAAGAGGCGGAAAGGCCAGCGGAAACTGCTGGAGCGCCGAAGAGAGGGAATTTCCCTGGCGCAGGATCGAGGCTACGCTCGCGAGCAAGGCGCGAAATTCGCTGCGGCGCTCGCGCTCGGCCAGCGTTTCGATGGATTCGACCAGGGGAAGTCCTGCGTTCAGCAGGACGAGCAGCTCCTGGCTGAAGAGGACGAGGGGAAAGCGCGCCTGTCCGCCGCGCCAGGGTGTGGCGAAGCCCGCGTGGGCACGCACGCCGAGAACGGTATAGCCGCGGCTCTCGGCCTGCTGAATCGCGCTCGCCTGGTCGAGTCCGTGCAGATCGAGCGACTCGACACGCCCGTCCGGGCTGACCGCCTTGAGCTCGAAGCGCATCGTCCGGTGCCGCCTTAGTGGTTGCTGATGTCGGCGTTCTCGCCGGTTCCCCCCGGCTGGCCGTCCTTGCCGAAGGATAGGATGTCGTAGTCGCTGCGTTCGCCGGGTTGCTTGTACACGTAGGCCTTGCCCCAGGGGTCGAGCGGCACGTCTTTGCGCAGGTACGGGCCGTTCCACTTGGGTTCGTTCGCAGGGCGGTTGACGAGCGCTGCGAGTCCCAGCTCCGTCGTCGGATAGCGGCCCGTGTCCAGGCGATACTGGTCGAGCGCCTTTTCGAGGGCGTCGATCTGGGCCTTGGCCGTGGTGACTTCGGACTTTCCGACCTGGCCGAAATAGCGCGGCGCGACGTATCCGACCAAGAGCCCGATGATGACGACGACCACCAGCAGCTCCAGCAGGGTGAAGCCGTGAGGACGCCAACGAGCAGCCGAATTCATCGGGTGAACTACCGGGGTCAGGATCGCGTATATAGACGTTGCAGCTTACTCTACCTAGTCAATGTTATATCGCAAGCTCGGCCGTGCGGCTTGCAGCCTTAGACTGGAACGAGGATTTTACATATGAAAACAGCGGGGTGACCGCGCCCCGGGCGACTCTGCGGGGCCCGGCCTGCAAACCCGTCTATTGCTGCCCTGCGGGAACCAGTGACGCGACGCGGTTCTGTTCCGGCTGAGAGGCCGAAATCTTGACTGGTGTGACGGGTTTGCGTGCCTTGGCCGGCGCGCGATAGATGATGAGTCTCTGGCCTGTGGTGAGGACGCCGACGTGGTTCCAACGGAGCAGGCTGTCGGTGCTGACGCGGTAGCGCCGCGAAATTCCGTAGAGCGTTTCGCCCTTCCTCACGATGTGCACCAATCCGCCTCTGCGCGGCGCGCTCTGGACCGGAGGCCGGAACACGGCGGGCAGGGGCTGGGCGCCGACACCCGATCCCTTGAGGGGCAGCAGCAGCTGAAAGCCCGGGCCGACCCGCGTGCGTGAGGTGATGCCGTTGGCGAGCTTGAGCTTGGAGAGCGCAATGCCGTGTTTCGCGGCGAGCCGCTCGAGGCTGTCGCCGCCTTTCATCGTGTACGGCTGCCACGAGGTGAGCGGCTGGTCGTAGGCGTCGAGGTTTCTCTGGAATGCGTCCACGCGGTCCGCGGGCAGCACCAGCGTCTGGGTGTGCGGACCCGAGATCATGGGGCGATTGAGAGCGGGGTTGAGTGCGATCAGCTCGTCTGCCGACATCTCCGCGAACGTCGCCGCGAGCCGAATATCGATGGCGCTGGGCGTGGGGACGGTCACGAAGTAGGGCTCGTTCGGGATCGGCTCGAAGCTCACGCCGAAGGCCTCCGGATTCGAGATCATGTTTTTCAGCGCCTGCAGCTTGGGCACGTACCCGCGCGTTTCAGGCGGCATCTTGAGGCTCAGGTAATCGGTCGGCAGGCCCTTCGCGCGGTTTCGTTCGATCGCGCGCGCCACGCCGTTCTCACCGTAGTTGTAGGAGGCGAGCGCCAGATGCCAGTCGCCGTGCAGCTCGTACAAGGCTTGAAGATAGTCGAGCGCGGCATTGGTGGAGGCGACGACGTCGCGGCGCGAGTCCGCCCACCAGTTCTGGCTCAGCTTGAAAGTCTTGCCGGTCGAAGGAATGAATTGCCACAGGCCCGAGGCGTGCGAGCGCGAATACGCCATGGGATTGAACGCGCTCTCGACCATGGGCAGCAGCGCGATCTCGGTGGGCATGCCGCGCTTTTCCACCTCCTCGACGATGTAGTAGAGATACAGCTTGCTGCGCTCGATCATGCGCTTCAGATATTCGGGCTGGCTCGCATACCAGCGCTCGCGAACGCCGACGAGCGGGCTCTCCAGATCGGACATCGCGAAGCCGTTGCGGATGCGGTCCCACAGATCGTCCGCGGGGCGGGCCAGGTCGATCGCGTGAGGAGGCTCGATCTCCTTCGCGTCCTGCGGCATGGCAACCGGGGGAACCGGGACGACCGATGCCGGCGCGGCAGCTGCCGGCCTTGCGGCCGGGACCTCGGCGGGCGCGGCGACACGGGCGCGGGCAACGCCAGCATCCGCCGCGGGCTGCGCTACAAGCCCGGAAACGGCCGACTCAGCGGCCGGCGACGTTTTCTCGCTGCTCGCCGGGCCGGCATCGGGGTCCCAAGGAATTTGCGAGCATGCGGCGGCCAGCGTGCACATCGCCGTTGCTGCGAGCAGCCTGCTCAGCTTCTCACTCAATGGCGTGGCCTTTCGTCCGCAAAAGCCGCGATGGTACCCATGGTTTCCATACGGGTCAAGCAAGTGGGCGATTCAGAAGGACTTTTTACCAGAAATCGGGGGCGCGACGCCCGATTAACGCATGACGGCGCGATTGGTGTCAGCTCGATTCAGAATTCGTTCTTCCATTGGCGCAGCGCGGCGAATACTCCGGCAGGATCGCTGGCGCGTTTGCCCAGATACTTGTTTGCGGATTCGATGACTGCGGGCCGCATCACGCGCAGGAAAGGGTTGGTGGCCTTCTCGCGGGCTATCGTCGAGGGAAGCGTCGGGAGGTTGTCGCGCCGCAGGCGCGCATCGCTGGCCTCGCGCTCGAGCAGCGCGGAATTGCTTGGCTCGACGGCCTTGGCAAAGCCGATGTTCGCCAGCGTGTATTCGTGCCCGCAATACACGAGCGTGTCATCGGGCAGCGCGGCAAGCTTCTCGAGCGACGCGTACAGCTGCTGTGGCGTTCCCTCGAATACGCGCCCACATCCGCAGGCGAACAGCGTATCGCCACAGAACACCATGTTTGAACCATAATAAGCAATGTGCGCGCGCGTGTGCCCGGGAATGTCGAGCACCTCGAACGCCACGCCCAGTTGTTCGACGGCGACCCTGTCTCCGCCGCCGACCGGATGCGTAAGCGTGGTGATCGGCTCGCCGCGGGGTCCGTACACCGGAACCGCGTGAGTTCGCAGAATCTCCGCGATGCCTCCGACATGATCCGGGTGATGATGGGTGGCGAGAATCGCAACGAGCCGCAGCTTTTCGGCTGCGAGATAGTCCAGCACGGGCTGGGCTTCGCCCGGATCGACCACCGCTGCGCAAGCTGCATTGCGCAGCGTCCAGACGTAGTTGTCCTTGAACGCCCGCAAGGGGATGACTTGGAATCCTTTCTCGGGCATATTCGTCCTGCATGTTAGCGGATTGGTTCGAAACCCCCAAAGGCGGCTACGTCCTCGCCTGGGAGCGCGGGCAGTTCGATGCGGCGGTCGAAGACGTGTTCGGCTACAACGCGGTGCAGCTCGGACTTCCGGGCATCGACTTCCTGCGCGAGTCGCGCATCCCGCTCAAAGTCCGCGCCGGGGTCGAGCCGGGTTGCGGTCTGCGCTCGGAGCCGGTGCGGTTGCCGCTCGAATCCCAAAGCATCGACCTGGTCGCTTTGCCGCACGTGCTGGAGTTCAGCGCGCAACCTCACGCGATCCTGCGCGAAACCGAGCGCGTGCTGATGCCCGAGGGCAGCATCGTGATCTCCGGATTCAATCCCCTGTCGCTGTGGGGTGCTGCGCGCGCGCTCAGCCGGGAGCGGCAGCAAGTTCCCTGGTGCGGCAGGTTCATCGGTCTGCTGCGGCTCAAGGATTGGCTCGCGCTGCTCGGCTTCGAGCTGACTGGTGGTCGCTTCGGCTGCTACGCCCCGCCGTTCTCCCAGCGCCACTGGCTCGAGCGCGTCGGCTTCATGGAGAAGGCGGGAGAGCGCTGGTGGCCGATCTGCGGCGGGGTCTACGTCGTTCGCGCGATCAAGCGCAACGTGGGCATGCGCCTGGTCCTGCCGGAATGGCGCGACCAGCGCGTTCCCAAAAAAACCCTGGCTCCGGTGACGCAGAGGCAAAACGGACTGCATGTCGAAAAGCGCGAGCGGCGCTGAGGTCGTGCGCATTTATACGGACGGTGCCTGCAAGGGCAATCCCGGGCCGGGAGGCTGGGGTGCCATTCTGCAAATGGACGGCAAGGAGAAGGAACTGTTCGGCGGCGAGCCGCAAACGACCAACAATCGCATGGAACTCACGGCGGTCATCCGTGCGCTGGAGCTGCTCAAGCGCCCGTGCCACATCGAGGTCTACACCGATTCACAGTACGTGCAGAAGGGCATCAGCGAATGGCTGCGCGACTGGAAGCGCCGCGGCTGGCGCACCGCGGACAAAAAGCCCGTGAAGAACGTGGACCTGTGGCAGGAACTCGATCGCCTTGCCGGGGCACACCGCATCGCCTGGCGCTGGGTCAAGGGCCACGCGGGGCATCCTGAAAACGAGCGCGCGGATATGCTCGCGAATCGCGGGGTGGAAGAATTGTCGTCCTGAGTCCTACTTCAAACTCAGCTGCTCCGCCGACCATCCGCCGCCGAGCGCTTTCATCAAATCCACGCTCGCCGAAAGCAAGGACTGCCGGTTGCGCAGCGCGGCGAGCTCGCTGACGTTCGCGGCGCGCTGCGCTTCGAGCACTTCCAGATACGGCGAGTAGCCCGCCTCGTAGCGCATGCGCGACAGGCGCAGCGCGCGGCGCGCAGCGTCGACACTCGCCTGGTAGTCGGCTTCGGCGGACGAGGTCTGCCGCACCGAGACCAACGCGTCGGCGACTTCGCGGAAGGCAGTCTCGACTACCTTCTGGTAACCAGCCAAGGTCTGGTGGTCGCGCGCGATCGCCGCGTCGGTGAGCGCGGTGTAGCGGCCGCCGTCGAACACTGGAAGGCTCAGGCCGAAGCCGATCGACCAGATGGACGCGCCGTTGTTGAGGAGCGTCCAGAGCGCGGTGCTTTCCCCGCCGTAGAAACTGGTGAGCGAGATGGTCGGGAACATCGCTGCCTTGGCGACGCCAATCTGCGCGTTGGCCGAGACGAGCTGCTGCTCGGCCTGCTGCACGTCTGGGCGGCGCTCTAGGAGGGTCGAGGGCAGGTCGGCAGGCGGCAGGGCGGGCACGGGCAGCGTGCGCAGGTCCCCGTCCGCGAGCTTCTGGTCGAGACGGCCGGTCAAAGTGGCGAGCTGGTGCTCGATGAGTGCGCGCTGGCGCTCGAGGTCCTTCAGCTGGGCCGCGATGTCCGCGCGCGCGCCCTCAGCCTGCGCGATGTCCAGGTCCGAGGCGATCCCGCCTCTGGCGCGGGCCCTCACGTAGGCGAGCGAGTCCTCGCGGTTGGCGAGCGTCTCGCGGGTAACGATGATCTGCGCATCGAGCGAGCGCAGCCCGAAGTACGCCTGCGTCGTCAGCCCGGCGAGCGTCAGGGCGACCACGTCCCTGGCGTAGCGGGTGGAGAGCATCTGCGCGCGCACGGATTCGACGCCGCGGCGCAGGTGGCCCCAGAAGTCCAGCTCGAACGAGGTCGACAACGCGAGGCGAACGTTGTTGCGCGTCGACGGAATCCCGCCCGGGATGGGAACCGCCGTCCTGGTGCTGACGCCCTGGCGGTTTGCCGCCCCGGTGAGGTCGATTTCCGGCAGGAATGCCGCCCTGGCCGCGCGCAAATTGGCGTCGGCCTCCTCGATGCGAGCCACCGCGAGACGGATATCGGCGTTCCGCTCGAGAGTGGAGGCGACGAGCTCGTCGAGCTTCGGGTCGTTGTAGAGCTTCCACCAGTCGGGCCGGAGTGCGGCCGCTCCGATGTCCTGCTCGGGGTAAGCCGCCGGCAGCTCCATCGCGGGCCGCTCGTAGTCCGGTCCGACCGCGCAGCCCGCGAGCAAGAGGGCGCAGGCGAAGGAAAGCTTGCGCGCGCTCACGATCTGGTCTCCTGCGCTGCCAGCTCGGCCCTGCGTGCCTTGCGGCTCGTAAGGAAGATGTAGAACAGGGGCACGAACAGCGTCGCGACGAAAGTGGCTGCGAGCATGCCGCCCTCCACCCCGGTCCCCATGGAACGGCGCGCGGCGGCACCCGCGCCCGAGGCGATCGCCAGAGGCAGCACGCCCAGCACGAAGGCAAGCGAAGTCATCACGATCGGCCGGAAGCGCTGGCGCGCCGCCGTGACCGCGGCGTCGAACGCGGACATGCCCTTCGCGGCGTTCTGCGCGGCGAACTCGACGATGAGAATCGCGTTTTTCGCGGCGAGCCCGATCAGCGTCACCAGGCCTATCTGGAAGTAGATGTCGTTGCTCATGCCGCGTACGAGCACCGCGACGAGGGCGCCGAGTATGGCGAAAGGCACCGAGAGCAACACCGCCATGGGGAGCGACCAGCGCTCGTAGTTGGCCGACAGGATCAGGAACACCATTATCAAAGCGAAACAGAACGCGATGATCGCGGCCTTGCCGGCGCGCTTTTCCTGGAACGCCTGGCCCACCCACTCGAGGAAATAGCCGCTTGGCAGGGCATCGCGCGCGACCTGCTCGACGGCCGCAATACCCTGTCCGGAGCTGACGCCGGGGACGGTGGCTGCCAGCACTTTCGCCGCGACGAACCCGTTGAAGCGGTCGATCTGGTCGGGTCCGACGATCGGCTGGATCTGCAGCATGCTCTTCAGCGGAAGCATTTCCCCGGTGGTGCCCGAACGCACGTACACGTTGCCGAGATCCTCCGGGCGCACGCGGAACTGCGGCTCGGCCTGCATCTGGACGCGGTAGGTTCGCCCGAACTTGTTGAAGTCGTTGACGTAGAGTGCACCCATCGTGCTCTGCAGCGCGTCGAAGATGTCGCTGATCGGAACGCCGAGCGAGAGCGCCTTCTCGCGATCCACTTCGACGAAGAGCTGCGGGACGCTGGCACGGAAAAAGCTGTTGGTGGCCGTAAGGTCCGGCTGCTTCTTGAGCTCGCCGAGGAACTGCTGCACCGTTTCAGCGAGCTTTTTCGCATCGGCGTTGGCGCGGCTCTGCAGGAACATCTCCATGCCTCCCGCCGTGCCCAGACCCCGGATCGGCACAGGGTTGAAGGCGAAGACGAGTCCTTCGCTCACGGCTGAGCCGCGGGCTCCGACGAACTTGACGATATCGTCGGCCATCGCCTTGCGCTCGTCCCAGGGCTTAAGCGTGATGAAGAGCGTCGCCGAGCTGGTCTTGTTGCCGCCGCCGATCAGATCGAAGCCGTTGATCATGAAGACGTGCTCGACCGCCGGATGCTCCGTGAGAATCTTCTGCATCGCCGAGCCGACCTTGCCGGTGCGCGAGAGAGTCGCCCCGTCGGGCAGGACGACGGCTCCGAACAGGTAGCCTTGGTCCTCCGGCGGCACCAGGCTGCCGGGGACTAGCCTGAGCAGCCACCCGGTGCAGGCGATGACGAGCGCAAAGATTCCAAGCGCGATCAAGACGTGGTTCGCGACCCAGCGCACGCCGTTCGTGTACAGGGATACGAGCCACGCAAAGCCCTGGTTGAACGGCCTGAAAATCCGTGACTCCTCGTGAGAGGGTTTCAGCAGCAGAGCGCACAGGGCGGGCGTAAGCGTCAGGGCTACCACGCCGGAGATTACGACCGCTGTGGTGACGGTGACGGCGAACTGCTGATAGAGCCGGCCGGCGAGGCCGCCGAGAAAGGCGACCGGGACGAACACCGAGCACAGCACCAGCTCGATCGCAATGATGGCGCCGGTCACCTCGCGCATGGACTCGATCGCAGCTTCCTTGGGCGAGAGGCCCTTGTCGGCCATGAGCCGCTCGACGTTCTCCAGCACGACGATAGCGTCGTCCACGACGATGCCCGTGGCGAGCACGATCGCGAACAGCGTCAGCGTGTTGATCGAGAACCCGAACGCGTACAGTCCGGCGAACGAGCCGATGAGCGAGATCGGGACGGCGATAAAGGGAATGAGCGCGGCGCGCCAGCTCTGCAGGAAGATGAACACAACCGCGAGCACCAGCAGCGCCGCGATGAAAAGAGTGTGGATTACCTCCTTGATCGAGGCCTGCACGAAGCGCGTGGTGTCGAAGGGGATCAGGTAGCCGACGCCCGCCGGAAAGCCCTTGGCGATCTCGTCCATGGTCTTGCGCACGGAGTTGGCGACGTTGAGCGCGTTGGCACCCGACTGCAGAAAGACGGCGGTGCCGATGGTCGGCCTGCCGTCCACCGTGGTGTAGGCGTCGTAGCTGATCGCGCCGAGCTCGATGCGCGCGATGTCCTTCACGCGCAGCACGCCCCCAGGACCGCTCGAGCGCAGGACGATGTTGCCGAACTCCTCCGGCTGGATCAGCCGTCCCTGGGCGGTCACGGTGTAGATCAGCGACTGGTCGCCAGGGGCGGGATCCTGGCCGATCTTGCCGGCCGCGTACTGGGTGTTCTGGGCGCGGATGGCGGCGGCGACGTCGGTGGCGGTGACGCCGAGCTGCGCCATCTTGTCCGGTCGCAGCCAGATCCGCATCGAGTAGTCGCGCGCACCGAAGATGGTCGCGTCGGCCACGCCCGGGATGCGCTTCAGGACGTCGAGCGCGTTGATCGTCATGAAGTTCGAGAGGTAGAGCGTGTCGAAGCGCGGATCGGTCGAAGTGACGGCGACGAAGAGCAGAATGTCGACCGAGCGCTTCTGCACCACCACGCCGGTGCGCTTGACATCGTCCGGCAGCCGCGGCAGAGCGATCTGCACGCGATTGTTCACCTGGATGGTGGCGTTGTTGACGTCGGTCCCCACCTCGAAAGTGCAGGTAATCGTCAGCGTGCCGTTCGAGGAGGAAGTGGACTGGAAATATAGCAGACCCTCTACCCCGGAGAGTTGCTCCTCGATCGGCGCTGCGACGGTGCGCGAGAGCGTCTCGGCGCTCGCGCCGGGAAGCGCTGCGGTGATCGTCACGGTCGGCGGCGCGATTTCCGGGTATTGCGCGACGGGCAACACTTGCCAGGCGACGAGCCCCGCAAGCGTGATGATGATCGCGATGACCGAAGCGAAGATCGGGCGCTCGATGAAGAACCGCGACATGGCGCCTTGCTTACTTTGCGGCCGGCACGGCCGCGGCCTTGGCTTCCGCGGGAGACTGCGGACTCACCGCGGCGCCCGGCCGAACCTTGAGCAGGTTGTCGAGAATCACCCGGTCGCCAGGGTTGAGGCCGCCGAGGATCATCCAATCGCTGCCCACCCAGTCGCCCACCTGGACCGGACGGGACTCGGCCTTGCTTTCCTTGTCGAGCGTGAACACCAGAAATGTTTTCTCGGTCTGGATGACCGCGGTCTGGGGAACGAGGAACACGTTGTCGCGCTCGCCCGCCGCCACCTGGACCCGCACGAACTGGCCGGGAAGCAGCCGTACGCCCGGATTGGCGAACGTCGCGCGCAATTCCTGCGTGGCGAGCCGGGGGTCGATCTGGGTCGCGGCAAAATTGAGCCGGCCGGCCAGCGGATAGCGTGAGCCATCGGGGAGGGCCAGTCGCACCTCCGCGGACTTGATGCGATCGAGCCTCTTGTCAGGGAGCTTCGCGAGGTCCGATTCCGAAAGGCTGAAGCGGATCCAGATCGGATCCACCTGATTCATCGTCGTGAGCAGGCTGCTTTCCTGCCCCGCCGTCACCAGGCTGCCCTCGGACCTGGCGACGCGCCCGGCGACCCCGGAGACCGGCGCGGTCACTCGCGTATAGGACAGGTTGAGCTCGGCTTGGCGAAGATTCGCCTCGGCGGCCTGGAGCGTCGCGTCCGACAGCTTTTGCGCCGAGGTCGCGTCGTCGAATTCCTTCTGGCTGATCGCCTTCTCGTCGGCGAGTGTCTTGAGCCGCGCGGCTTCGCGCCGCGTCTGCTCCTGGCGAGCGCGCTCCTGCGCCATCTGCGCGTTGGCTTGGGCGAGGGCGATCTGGTAGGGGACGGGGTCGATCTGGAAGAGGGGGCTGCCCTCGCGCACGAAATCCCCTTCGTTGTAGAGGCGCTTGAGCAGGATTCCCGAAACGCGAGCGCGCACCTCGACTTCCTTGGAGCCTTGCACTTGGCCGACGGCCTCGAGAACGATACGCACGCGCTGCGGCGCCACCTGGAGCACCCTGGCCGGAATGCCGGCCGCGGCAGGACTGGATGCCGGAGTGTTTGCCCCGCCTTGTTCGCATCCCGCGAGCAGGGCCGCAGCGAGCAATCCGCCAAGAACCGGCAGCGATGAGTGCAGCGGGCCGCAGCGGCCGCGGAAGCCCGGCCGAGTGTGAATGGAGGCCATGCGGAGATCGTCTCTTGTCTGAGAAATTCGATTCGAGCGCGCGAGTATAATATACAATCACGAATGTATGCCAAAGATGCTGCGTCTCCGACTTGCGTAGAACAAAACGGGAATCCCAGCGCACCCGGCGGCGCATCCTGGCCGCGGCGCGCAAGGTTTTTGCCAGCCAAGGCGTGACCCGCACGACGCTGGAGGAGATCGCCGACGCGGCCAGCGTCACGCGCGGAGCGATCTACTGGCATTTCGCCGACAAGAACGAGCTGTTCTTCGCCATGCGCGAGCAGGTGGCCGTGCCCATGATCGACCAGATCGATCTTGCGCTGCGGCGCTCCGACGGGTTCGATCCTCTGGCGGGAGTCGAGCGCTTCTTGCTCGGCATTCTGGAAGCGCTCGAAAGCGACGCGACGGCGCGCCAGACGTTCCAGATCATGGGCTTCAAATGCGAATACGTCGGCGAGTTCGAGCGCGAGTTGGCGCTGCAGCGCTTGCGTTGCTCCGAGCTCATCTTCAAGCTCACGCAGGCCTACGGGCGCGCGCAGCGTGCCGGACGGTTGCGGATCGGACTGCGTCCGCCGATGGCTGCCGTTGAAACCTGCAGTTTTTTGATGGGTCTGACGCGGCTATGGCTCCTCGACGCCAAGCGCTCGCTCGTGCGCCGGGTCGCTCGCGGATTGGTCTCAGCTCACATTGCCGGCCACCGGCGCGGCGCCAAGGACAGGAATCTGCGAAACCTTTGATTTATTTTGGCGGGGACGCTACTCTCACCGGGCAGAGCTGCGCGTTTGCGGCGTGGAAAGGCGAGAGCCGATGCGAAGTGTCGTCCTGGATACCGAAACCACGGGCCTCAACGCGGGTCTCGGTGACCGGATCATCGAACTAGGCTGCATCGAGGTCCTGAGCCGGCGCGTTACGGGAAACCATTTCCAGCGCTACATCAATCCCGAGCGCGAGAGCGAGGAAGGCGCGCTCAAGGTGCACGGCATCGACCACGAGTTCCTCCAGGACAAACCCAAGTTTCGCGAGATCGCGGCCGAGTTCCTGGACTACATCCAGGGCGCCGAACTGGTGATCCACAACGCGGCCTTCGACGTCGAATTCCTGAATATAGAGCTGGGCAGGCTCGGGCTCCCGCCCATCGAAGCCCACTGCGCGGGCATCGTCGATTCCCTGAAGATCGCGCGCGAGCTGCACCCGGGGAAAAAAAACTCCCTCGACGCCCTGTGCGAGCGCTATCAGATCGACCACGCTCACCGCACCCTCCACGGCGCGTTGCTCGACGCTGCGCTCCTCGCGGAGGTCTACCTCGCAATGACCCGCGGCCAGGACAGCCTCGCGATCGAGCTCGATCGGCCACGCCCCGCTCTGGAGAGGGCTGCGGCGACTGAGGGCGAGCGGCCCCCGCTCATCGTCTTCCGGCCGAGCGCCGAAGAGCTCGCCGAGCACGCGCGCCTGCTCGCCGACATCGAGGCCGAGAACAAGGCGCAATGCGTATGGCGCCGTTTCGAAACTGAGGTTGAGATGCTCGACCGAGTATGAAAACGAACAGCCGAGCACGGCAGGGTCGAACGGCGACGTCGAGCGCGGACAAGGCGAATCCCTACGAGCTCGATCTCGGCAAGAATCCGGCCAACTACGCGCCCCTGACGCCGCTGGGATTCATCGAGCGCGCCGCCACCGTCTATCCGGGGCGGCTCGCGGTCATCCACGGCGCGTGCCGCGCCACGTGGGCCGAGACCTATGCGCGTTGCCGGCGCCTCGCCTCCGCGCTTGCGCGCCGCGGGATAGGTGCCGGCGACACGGTTGCGACGATGCTCGCGAACACCCCTGAAATGCTCGAGTGCCACTTCGGCATTCCCATGGCGGGCGCGGTCCTCAACACGCTGAACACGCGCCTCGACGCCGAGGCGATCGCCTTCATGCTCGGGCACGGCGGGGCCAAGGTCCTGATCGCCGACCGCGAATTCTCGGGCACCGTCGCGCGCGCTCTCGCCGCCCTGGAGGAGAAACCGTTCGTGATCGACGTGGACGATCCCGAGTACTCGGGCGCGGGCGAGCGTATCGGCCAGGCGGAGTACGAGCGCTTCATCGCCGGAGGCGATCCGGAATTTCCGTGGAAGCCGCCCGCCGATGAATGGGACGCCATTTCGCTCAACTACACCTCGGGCACCACCGGCAACCCGAAGGGCGTGGTCTACCATCACCGCGGCGCCTATTTGAACGCGATCTGCAACATCGTGACCTGGGGCATGCCGCACCACGCCGTATATTTGTGGACGCTGCCGATGTTCCACTGCAACGGCTGGTGCTTTCCCTGGACCATGGCCGCCAATGCGGGCACCAACGTGTGCCTGCGCAAGGTCGAAGCGAAGCTCGTCTTCGACGCGATGCGCGAGCACGGCGTGACGCACTATTGCGGCGCGCCCATCGTGCATTCGACGCTGATCAACGCAGACCCCGCGCTGCGCGAAGGCCTAAGCCACAAAGTGCACGCCATGGTCGCGGCCGCCGCGCCGCCCGCGGCCATGATCGAGGGCATGGAGCGCATGGGCTGGGAGCTCACCCACGTATACGGTCTGACCGAAGTCTACGGTCCGGCGACCGTGTGCGCGAAGCAGGAGGAGTGGAGGAGCCTCGATATCGGCGCTCGCACCGAGCGCAACGGCCGCCAGGGGGTACGCTATCTCATGGAGGAAGGCCTGACCGTGATGGATCCGCAGACCCTGAAACCGGTTCCCGCGGACGGCGAAACCCTGGGTGAGATCATGTTCCGCGGAAACATCACGATGAAGGGCTACCTCAAGAACCGCAAGGCGACCGAGGAGGCTTTTGCGGGCGGCTGGTTCCACTCGGGCGACCTCGCTGTGATGCAGCCCGACGGCTACCTCAAGATCAAGGACCGCGCCAACGACGTCATCATCTCCGGCGGCGAGAACATCTCGTCGCTCGAGGTCGAGGACGTGCTTTACCGGCACCCGGCGGTGCTCGCGGCGGCCGTGGTCGCGAAGCCCGACCCGAAGTGGGGCGAAACGCCGTGCGCCTTCGTCGAGGTGAAGCCCGGCGCGAAGGTGACGGAAAAGGAAATCGTCGAGCACTGCCGGGCCCACCTCGCGCATTTCAAGGCGCCGCGCCACGTCGTGTTCAGCGTGCTGCCGAAGACTTCCACGGGCAAGATCCAGAAGTTCGTGCTGCGGCAGCAGGCGCGATCGGCCTCGGCGATAGAGTGACGGAGGACGCATGAACGCTCCATCCAAGACCGAAGTCGAAGCACCCTACGTTTTGCGCGAGGACAAGGACGGCGTGGCGACGCTGACGCTCAACCGCGGCGATCGCATGAACCCGCTCTCGAGCGCGATGCTCTCGGCGCTGCAGGTCGAGCTCGACCGGCTCGCCAAGGACACGGCGGCCCGCGTGGTCGTGCTCGCCGGCGCGGGCAAGCACTTCTGCGCCGGTCATGACCTGCGCGAGATGCGCTCGCATCCCGACAAGGCCTGGCAGAAGGCGCTTTTCGAGCAGTGCAGCGAGACGATGCTGTCGCTCGTGCACCTGCCTCAGCCGGTGATCGCGCGCGTGCAGGGCGTCGCGGTCGCCGCAGGCTGCCAGCTCGTGTCGATGTGCGATCTCGCGGTGGCGGGCGAGGCCGCCCAGTTCGCGCTCCCCGGGATCAAGAGCGGCATCTTCTGCACCACCCCGGGCGTGGGCGTCGCCCGCAACCTCGCGCGCAAGCACGCGCTCGAGATGCTCTTCACGGGCGACCTGATCGACGCGAAGACCGCGCTCGCCTGGGGACTGGTGAACCGGGTCGCGCCGCTCGCCGGGCTCGATGCCGAAGTGGACAAGCTCGCCCGCAAGATCGTCGCGCACAGCGGCGCCGTGCTGAGTCTGGGCAAGGGACTCTTCTACGAGCAGGTGGAGAAAGGACTGGCGGACGCTTATTCACTTGCGTCCGAGGGAATGGCCTGCAACATGATGCTGGAAGACGCCGGCGAAGGGATAGACGCCTTCATCCAGAAACGCAGGCCCGACTGGCGCGGGCGCTAGAGGTAGCGCGCCGGCAGGGAAAGACATGCTGACGGCGCAATCGCGGCCCCGCGATGCCGCACTCGACGCGGCGGCCGACAGTCGCGCCCTTCGCGCCGCGTTGGGTGAAACCGCGTCGTGGAGAGCGCAGGCCGAAGCGCTTGCGCGCGGGCTGGTGGGAGCGACGCTGGATTCGCGCGGGACCCTGTTCGAGGTGCAGCGGGCCTTCGCGATATTTCCGCCGGGATCTCCGGCGGGCGACTCGCTTTTCCGGCTCGCCGAAGCCCTGCCGCGAATCCCGGACCGGCGTTCCCGGATCGCGATGCTTGCGGACCGTGTCCCCGGATTGCGCGGCTGGAAGGCGGCGGCCGCCCTGCCATTCGCGAGCGTTGCAATGAATGCGATCGGGCGGCAATTCGTCTACGCGGAGACCGTCGCCGTAGCGCTGCGGCGCGCCGAGCGCGCCTCGCCGGCAGGGCGCTTCTCCTTCGACATGCTGGGAGAGGGCGCGCGCAGCGCTGCGGACGCCGATCGCAATTTTCGGCGCTATATGGACGCAATCCGCGCCATGGAGCGGGCCGTCGGCGCGCGCGAAGGAGTTTGGCGCGAACGCCTCGAAGTTTCCGTGAAGCTCTCCTCCATTCATTCCCGTTACGACGCAGCGAGCTACGCGCTGGTTCGCGGCGAGCTGCTGGATCGCCTGAGGCAAATCTCCGGCCGCGCAGCCGCGGCGGGTGTCGGGCTCACGATCGACGCCGAGGGATCGGAAACCTTGTCGCTTCAGCTCGATCTGTTCGAGGCGCTGGCGTCGGACCCGGCGCTCGACCGCTGGGCAGGGCTCGGCCTTGCGCTGCAGGCCTATCAGCCGCGGGCGCCGCAGACGGTGGAGGCATTGCTGGAGATCGCGGGTCGCCGCCGCAAGCGCGGCGGCATGCCGATCGCCGTGCGGCTGGTGAAGGGCGCCTATTGGGACGCCGAGATCAAGCGGGCACAAGAGTTGGGGCTTGCGCGCTATCCGGTATTCACCGACAAGCGGCTCACGGACCTGTCGTATCTCGCCTGCGCCCGGCGTCTTGCGGCGGGACGGGACAGCGTCTACCCGCAGTTCGCCACGCACAACCCGGTGACGCTCGCGTGCGTGCTCGCGCTTGCCGATCGGCTCGGCGGGGTTTCCGCTTCGCCTGCGCGGTTCGAGTGCCAGCGCCTCCACGGAATGGGAGAAGCGCTGTACCGCGCGCTCGCAGCCACGCATCCGCACCTGCCGGTGCGTACCTATGCGCCCGTCGGCGAGAGGCGCGAACTGTTCGCCTACCTCGTGCGCCGCCTGCTCGAGAACTCGGCGAGCACTTCCTATGTGCGCCAGGCGGCACGCGCGAAACGACCCGACGATTTGCTGCGCGCCGGTTTCGAATTTCTCGCCGCGGGCGAGCGAGCGCCCGATATTCCCTTACCAACGGAGCTGCACATGCCGCAACGACGCATTGCAAGGGGCTACGACCTCGGGGATTCCGCTGTGCTCACCGCATGGGCGAAATCGGTGAACGAAGCGCCGCGCACATGGGCCGCGGGACCTCTCGTGAACGGCGAGCGCCGGCCGGGTCCCGCGCGTGCGGCCGTGTCGCCCGCCCGGCCCGACGTGACCATCGGCGAGGTGAGCGAAGCGACGCCGGACACGGTGCGGTCCGCCGTCGACTGCGCGCAGGCGGCGCGGATCGCATGGTCAGAGGTGAGCGTGCCCGAGCGCGCCGCGGCCCTCGATCGGCTGGCCGATCTGCTGGAAGCCGACATGGCCGGCCTCATGGCCCTGTGCGTCTGGGAGGCGGGGAAGACCTTGCCCGACGCCATGGCGGACGTGCGCGAAGCAGTGGATTTCTGCCGTTACTACGCGCAGCAGGCGCGCGAGCAGCTCGGCAGGCCGATTGCGCTGCGAGGCCCGGTCGGCGAGAGCAACGAGCTGACGCTGCACGGCCGGGGCGTGTTCGCCTGCATCAGCCCCTGGAACTTTCCGGTTGCGATTTTCACCGGGCAGGTCGCTGCCGCGCTGGTCGCCGGCAACACGGTGGTCGCGAAGCCTGCGCAGCAGACGGCGCTCACCGCGTACGGTATCACCGAGCTGATCCTGAAAGCCGGGATCCCGCCCGGCGTCTTTCAGCTTCTGCCGGGGGACGGCGGGGTCGGGCGGGGTCTCGTCGCCGATCCGAGGATCGCGGGCGTCGCCTTCACCGGCTCGACCGCCACCGCTCGCGCCATCCAGCGCGTTCTCGCGGAGCGCGAGGGCCCCATCGCGCCGCTCATCGCCGAAACCGGCGGCCTGAACGCCATGATCGTCGACTCGAGCGCGCTTCCCGAGCAGGTCGTCGACGCGGTGGTGGCGAGCGCGTTTCGCTCGG
The DNA here is from genome assembly GCA_005884455.1 of Betaproteobacteria bacterium. Lineage (GTDB taxonomy): Bacteria > Pseudomonadota > Gammaproteobacteria > Burkholderiales > SG8-39 > VBDM01. The sequence continues at coordinate 1,197 of VBCH01000002.1, read as the reverse complement.
CGGGCCAGCGCTGCAGCTCGCTTCGCGTCCTGTACCTGCAGGAGGAAATCGCGCCCGCGGTGCTCGACATGCTGCGCGGTGCGATGGCTACGCTGCGCATCGGCGATCCAGCCGATCCGGCGACCGACGTCGGACCGGTGATCGACGCGCAGGCACGCCGGAAGCTGGTCGAATACATTTCCGATCTGCGCTCGCGCGCGAAGCTGATCGCGGAATCCGGCCCCGTGCCGGCTACCGGTACCTATGTCGCTCCGGTGGCGTTCGAGATCGGCTCGATACGCGAGGTGCCCGGGGAGCGCTTCGGGCCCATCCTTCACGTCGCGCGGTTCCCGCTCGAAGACCTCGACCGGATAGTCGACGACATCAACGCCACGGGATACGGGCTCACGATGGGCGTGCACACCCGCGTGGACTCGCGCGCCGAGCGCATCCGCGCGCGCTCGGCGGTCGGCAACCTCTATGTCAACCGCAACATGATCGGAGCGGTGGTGGGCGTGCAGCCGTTCGGCGGCGAGGGGCTGTCCGGCACCGGGCCGAAGGCCGGCGGCCCGAATTACCTCGTGCGATTCACCACCGAACGCGTCTTTACGGTGAACACCGCGGCAGCGGGCGGCGATCTTGGCCTGCTGGCCGGGACGGCCGGTGCCGCGACCTGAGCTCCTTTCGTGGCGCCGCGCGCGTGCTATTCTCGCCGCATCCATGGCGGAAGACATCATTCTCGAAACGCGCGGCCTGAGGAAGGAGTTCAAGGGCTTCGTCGCGGTCAGCGACGTCAGCCTCAAGGTCAGGCGCGGGCGCATCCACGCGCTCATAGGCCCCAACGGCGCGGGCAAGACCACCTGCTTCAACCTGCTCACGCACTTTCTTTCCCCGACCCGCGGCCAGATCTTCTACAACGGGCGCCAGATCACCGGTTCCAGCCCCGCAGCAATCGCGAGGCTGGGGCTGGTCCGGTCTTTCCAGATTTCCGCGGTGTTTCCGCATCTCACGGTCCTGGAGAATGTGCGCATCGCGCTCCAGCGCAAGCGCGGCCGCTCATTCGATTTCTGGCGAACCGACCGGAGTCTGCGCGACCTGAATTCGCGCGCGCGCGAGCTGCTGGACGCGGTGGGCCTGTCGGCGTTCGAAGAGTCGATCGCGGTGGAGCTGCCCTACGGGCGCAAGCGCGCGCTCGAGATCGCGACCACGCTCGCGCTC
>VBCH01000052.1 GCA_005884455.1 Betaproteobacteria bacterium | reverse complement strand
CCGAAACGTTTCCTCCCGATAGACCGGCCACGACCACGTTGGCGGCGAGTGGAGTCTCGTCGACGACGATCGTGCGCTGCGCTATGTCGGTCGAGGGTCCGTCGCTCACCTGGAGCTGAACCACGTAGGTGCCGACGTTCTGGATGGTCAAGCTCGTCGCCGCAGCGTTGTCCGAAAAACTATTGCCGGGAAACGTTGCGGATGTCCCAAGCGGCTCCGAGGCGACTGTCCAAAGGTAGCTCAGCGTACCGACCCCGACGCTCTGACCGCCATCAAGAGGAATGTTCGCCGTAAACGGCCCCGGGAAGACTCCGTTGAAGGTCACGGTGTTGAGGGTGTTGGGGCCCGCGTTCGCCGCTACGCCGCCTGCCGGCATGCCCGCGAGAATCCAGTTGTACAGGATCGAGTAGCTGCTTAGCCCTCCGCCGCTGGTCGTGTCGGCGACATTGAGCAAGGTGCCACCGCTGTGATGATTGCCGGAGGGCTTGCGCAAGAGGGGGCTCGCCTGGATCTCCGTGAGGTTCACGCGACCGGTCAATCCCTTGAGGAACCAGCTATCGTCGGTTGCATCGGCCGCGCCGCCGCTGCCGTCCCGATCGAAGTTCGTGTACCAGACCGGCGGCGTGTTGGTAGGCGCCGGCGTAGAAACATTCTTATGACAACCGATGCAGGTTGGCGTCGGTCCGCTGTGTAGAAGATTCTGCAGAACGTTCTTGACGTGTGCGAACCTCAGGCGGGACGGATCAGGGAAAGTATCGTCCACCGTGATCGTCACGTCCTTCGAATCCGTGGCTGAGCCGTTGCCTACCGTAAGCCGGACCGTATAGCTGCCGGCGGGAGACGGGGAAAACGTGGCGATCATCGAATCGGGGTTGATGATAGTCGCGGAACCTGAGACCACCGACCAGTTGTACGTCCCTGCGAAGAGACTGTTCTCCGCCGAGAGAATTGCGCTGGTCGCGCTTCTCACCATCCGGTTCGGACCGGGGTCCGCTACGGGGCGGCCGGGCCTGAGCGCCGTGCCGCTTGCGGTAGTCGCTGTTTCCGGCGCAGTCAGGAACGGATTGATGAAGTTCGCAAGCGTATCGGGCGCGGAAGAACTCCAGAAATCGTTGTACACGATCAGCGCAAGCGGCATGATGCCGCGGTCGAACACGTGCGATTTGATGCGATCGGCATAGCCCTGGAACTTCGCGAGCGTCATGAAATCGATGTCGTCCTGGTTCTTGGTTCCGCGCACACTGTGGCAGGTGCGGCAGAATGGGGCGACCACATTCGTGTAGAGACTAGGATTGGCGTTCCAGCTAGAAGGCACATAGGTGTCCTGGAACGTCGTGATCGGCATGCCGGGCCCGCCATACCACGACTTGATCATTTCCGCCGCCGTGCCCTGCCACTCGTTCGGGCCCGCCGCAACGCGGCAGCTGTCCTCGGCACCGGCAGGCGCCCCGACCAAGGGATACGTGCACAGAATCCATTGGTTGAAAATTTTCAGGGTTGCTTCCTGATCCCCGCGGGTCCAGCCCGCTTGCTTGGAGAATTCGAAGCTGTCCACGTTCATGCCCTGCAAGCGCGCCTCAGTGTCGCCGCGCTTCCTCGACAGGCTGTTCTCAACCAGCGGGAAACGCGGCTTGCCACTGACCGCGTCCGCCGGGGTCAGGGGATCGCCGCGGCCGCCGTGGCAGGTGATGCAGGGCCCGGGCATGGCCTTTTTTCCCTTGCCGTCGAGATCGACCGCGAGCTGGAGCGTGCCGTCGGCGGAGGAGAAGTTGTAGTACTTGGCGAACTTGACGTTGGGATTACAGTCAGCGGGGTCCACCCCGGGAATGCAGAGGGTCGAGCTCCATTCGATGGCGTTGGTGCCGACGTGCCAGGTCTCGTCGCGCGCGATCGCGACATCGACGTTGACGCTGGAGGAGTAGCCGACGTTGTAGTTTTCGACGAAGAACGCGACGCTGCCGTCCGCGTTCAGGCGCCCGTTCATGTTCCGCCCGTAGCCGAGGTCCTTCACATCGCGGAACACGGCACGATACTCGGTGCCCGTCACACTGCCGAAGTTGTTCCGCGCCTTCCATTGGTCGATGGTGTCCTGGCCGTTGGCCGCGTAGGTCGGGTCGATGGCCCGGTAGTACGCGTCCGCGTAGGCGGTGGTGTCGGTTTCGTACCCACCGCTCGATTGCGCAATCGGATTCGGAAACAGCAGGAAGCGTTCGAGCCCGATGGGACTGTTGGAGGCTGCCGGCTCGTCGCCCGTGTTTTTCTGCGTGCATCCACACAGCACGGCCGCGAGGGCAAGCGGCGCAAATGGCAGAAAACAACGTTTGGCGATCATCGTTATCTCGCTAGAAGCGCGCCAGGTAGGCCGCCGAGAACTGGTTCGCGGTGTAGCTGCTCTCGGAGGCGGTCGCAAGACCCCTCAGCTCGAGCGGCGTCAAATGTGCCCAGCGCCAGGAGAAATCGAGGGAATGTCCTCCGCTGAAAGCGTGGTTGTATCCGAGAGTCGTGATCCAGATCGAGGCCTTGAAGCGATAGGCGAATAGCGCCGGGTTGTTATACGCGTCGTCCGGACCTACCGTGACCGCGTCCGCGATGTCGGCCCGCCCCGGCGTCAAGGGCGCGGTGGACACGGCATCCCCGCGCCTGTAATCCGCGCCCAGATACACCGTGTCCCAGCGGCCGAGCGACCAGTCGGCGTTCCCCCGCAGCGAAGTGTTGCGCGCGTCGAAGACGGTGCTTTTCCCGTCGCTGATGTTCCGCGTGAGCGCGCCGGAGAGCTGGATGCGGTCGGTCACGGGCTTCTGCACGGTCAGGCCGAACGCGTGGCGGTAGCCGTCGCGCAGGGTCGATTCGTACTCTTCCTTCGCCGTGCGCGCGAACGCGCCGTAGGTGGCCGCGGCGAATTCGCCCGAGGAGCGGAAGAAGAAGTCTCCCTGCGCCCCGATGAAATTGTTCGACAGCCCCGTGTAGGTGCCGAACTTCTGGATGCCCGCAAACCCCTGCACCGCCGCGCGCGTGCGCGCCGACAGGGGGATCACGCCGCCGGCGCTGACGCGCACGCCCAGTATCCGGTCGCGCAAGGCGTCGCCGGCGGGAGCGCGGTTCACGTTGCTGTCCGTGGTATAGCTCGCCTCGGCGCGAAAGCCGCGGAACTCGACGGCCTCGAGAAATTCGGAGTATCCGGCGGCGCGCGCCGATGCGGATGCCCCGGTCAACAGGGCGAGCCCCCCGGCGACGCTACGGATAATCTCGCCGCGGCGCATTGTAGGTGTCCACGGGGAACACGAACGGAGGCGTGCGGCCGACCAGCGATTCGATCAGCGCGAGCTCCTGGTCGGTATGGTTGATGAAGGGCGCGCGGCGGATGGACTCGCCCGCCTTGCCTTTCGCCAGGATGTACAGCGGCTTGTCGTGGTGCTTCGCCGAGACCGTTTCCCTGCTCGAGGGGTCGTTGTTCGCCGCGATGTCGGCGACCCCGTAACAGGTGCAGAAATAGGTCTGCTCCGGGTCGGTCTCCGCGTACGCACCGGTGCCGCGGATCCCGATGGTGGTGGTGGCGGTGACGATGCGGGTCGGCCTTCCCCTGCCGAAAACAGACAGGACCTTGCCCGTGACCAACCGCAGCGCGGTCGTGAGCCCCGAAGGCGGCTTCTCGATCATCATGCGGCTTCCGCCGCGCAAGAGAAACGCTTCTTCGGCGACGGCGAAGATGACTTCACCGTTGGGCGCCGTCTCCACCGTGTCCCCGGGAGCGATCCGCGTCTGGAGCGTCGCCTGCTGGGCGTTGACGGTCACGCCTCCCGAGACGCGGTAGATCGATTGTCCTGCGGGAAGCTTTGCGGGCGCCCGGCCGAAGAGCTGGGCCGCCGCGTTTCCGGCGGAAGAAAAAAAGCCCGCTGCAAGCGCCTGAATCAGGATGCGGCGACGCGGATCGTCCAGTTCCCCCCACGGTCTCACAGCGGCAGATCCCCCCAATGCGCCCCTGAAACCCGACACATCCCACCAAAGGTTGCGCGGTACTACCGACCGGCAGAGGTGGCTTTGCCCCTGCTTCGTGTCATTCGCGCGATGCTAACACATAATATCCGCGACCCGGCCAAGACCCGAATCCCGGGACAGAGACTTTTCATACACTGCGAGGTTTACATGAGACCGTCCGTCTTGCTGCGCGCCGCCTCGGTGCTCACCCTGATTTTCTGCGCCGGGCACACCTACGGAGCCTTGGGCTCCTCCTCGGCGGACCCGGAACAGGCGGCGGTGTTCATGGCCATGCAGGCCTATCCGTTCGAGATCATGGGGGCAAGGCGCACGCACTGGCAGTTCTACCGCGGGTTCAGCCTCCTTTTCAGCGTGACCCTGCTGCTGCTCGCCGTGCTGCTGTGGCAGCTGGCGCGGTTGTCGAACAGCGACCCGGCCGGGGCGAGGCCGTTTATCGCCTCGCTTTTTCTGGCCTACCTCGGGTTCACGATTCTGTGCGGGGTGTATTTCTTCATTGCGCCCGCAGCGTTCTCCGCGGCCGTGGCGATCTGCCTCGCCCTCGCGTTCACCTCGGCGAGAACCGGCTGATCCCGCCATTGGAAGGCTACGCTTGAGCGCTGGGGTAGAATCGCGCGATTGCCAGTGAGCGCCATGTCCGCACCCTCTCCCAGGAAGCAGGAGGAAGCCTCGCACTCGAACTTCATCCGCCAGATCATCGAAGCCGATCTCATGGCGGGCAAGTACGCGACGCGGAAGTGGAACGGCAAGCCAGGCTCGGCGCTCTCGCTTCACCGGGCTCCGCCGGATCCGGCGAAGATCCGCACTCGCTTCCCGCCGGAGCCCAACGGCTATCTGCACTACGGGCACGCCAAGTCGATTTTCCTCAACTTCGGCCTCGCGCGCGACTACGGGGGCGCCTGCCACCTGCGCTTCGACGACACCAACCCGACGAAAGAGGAAACGGAGTACGTCGATTCGATCCGCGACGCGGTGAAGTGGCTCGGCTTCTCCTGGGAGGACCCGGGCGGCGGGAACACGAACGAGTACTACGCTTCGGACTACTTCGAATACCTGTACCAGTTCGCGGAAGAACTGGTGCGCCGCGGCCACGCCTACGTGGACAGCCTCTCCCCGGAGCAGATGCGTGCGCTGCGCGGCACGCTCACCGAGCCCGGCAAGAACAGCCCCTACCGCGAGCGCGGCGTCGAGGAGAACCTGAAGCTCTTTCGCGAAATGCATCTGGGCAAGTTCGCCGACGGCGAGCACGTATTGCGCGCGAAGATCGACATGGCCTCGCCCAACATCAACCTGCGCGACCCCGCCATGTATCGCATCCGCCACGCCGCGCACCATCGCACCGGCGACCACTGGTGCATCTATCCCACTTACGACTGGGCGCACGGCGTGTCGGACGCGCTCGAAAACATCACGCACTCGCTCTGCACGCTCGAGTTCGAGGACCACCGCCCGCTTTACGAATGGTTCAACGATCGCCTCGCCGAGGACTGGACCGGCTACGACGGCGTGAAGAGGCCCGGCCTCCTGCAGCGGCCGCTGCCTCGGCAGATCGAGTTCGCGCGGCTCAACTTGACCTACGTCGTGCTCTCGAAGAGAAAGCTCGTCCAGCTCGTCGAGGAAAAGCACGTCGACGGCTGGGACGACCCGCGCATGCCCACGCTCGTCGGGGCGCGCCGGCGCGGCTTCACCCCCGAAGGCTTTCGACTCTTCGCAGAGCGCATCGGCGTGGCGAAGGCGGATTCCTGGATCGACTTCTCGATTCTCGAGGACTGCATGCGCGAGCATCTGAACGAAGTCGCCCCCCGCCGCATCGCGGTGCTCGATCCGGTGAAGCTCGTCATCGAGAACTACCCTGCGGGGAAGGAAGAGGAATGCGAGGCGCCCAACCACCCGCAGAAACCGGAAT
>VBCH01000051.1 GCA_005884455.1 Betaproteobacteria bacterium | reverse complement strand
TCGAGCTCCGGCGTGCGCCCGCCGCGGCGCGGATACACCGCGAAGCGGAATCCGCCGGATGCGTGCAGCGTCCTGCCATTGACCGCGAGCGGCGCGACCACCGGAATCTCGCGCTCCGCGAGCTCGAGCGTGAACGCGTGCTCCTCGAGGATCTGCGCGTCGGTCCAGCGCGCGGGGCGATAGAACTTCGTAACGACCGACGCCGACGAGTCCGGCGTAGATTCCGCTTCGACCCAGACCTGGTAGACGCGGTTCTCGTAGCTGTTCAGCCCGAGCAGCCGCCCGTCGCCGGCGATGTCCACGCTCGCGAGGGCGTCGAGCACGGTATCCGGGGTGAGTCCCGAGTAGGGCGGCACTGCAGGCATCGCGCCATTGTAAGGGCCGGAAAGCGAAAGTCCGCCCGAAGGCGGACTTTCGCTGTAGCGGAAAGGTCTGCTCGAGCCTAGCGAGCCAGTCCGCCGCCGACCACCGCGCCGATCACCGATCCGGCCGCGATTGCGCCGGGGCGGCCGTCTCCTACGGCGCTTCCTATCGCAGCACCGGCGATCGCGCCGCCGATCGTGCCCCAGGGATTCGCGTAGTACACCGGTGCCGGGGCGCCGTAATAAACGGGGGCCGGAGCGTAGTACACCGGAGCCGGGCGATACACGACGACGGGGCGATGAACGAACACCGGGGGCCGCACGATCACGACGCGCTGGCCGGGATAGACGAAATGCGGCCTGCCGTAGTGGCCGTGTCCGTAGAAATATCCGTCGTGCGCCAGCGCGGGCGCGCCAGCTGACAAGGCGAAAAGGGCAAGGGCCGCTGCGCTCAAAAACCGGAACGTCCTGGTCTTCATGGTTGCTCCTTCTTTTGGAGGTTACGACCCAAGAACGGCCCGCCGGGGGACTCTGCCGACCCAGCCCCTGTAACGGTTTGTAAGCCCGGTTTCGGCGGTTACAGGCAGGAAGGCGTTCGCGCTGCGATGCGGCCTGAAAGGGTTAATATTCACGCCACTTCGCCCGTGAACGCGCATTTTGCGGGCATGGAGGTTGCGTTAAAGGGGAGCTGTTATTCGGGGGTGCCGACCATGGTAACCATCACGATCAGCGGCGCCGGGAAAAGTGGCGCATTGGCGCGCATAGCGACATTTCTCGTTCGCAAGGGCTATCCCCTCAAGGGACAGCAAGTCGTGGAATCGGCCGGTGCGAAGGTCGTGAAAGTCAGCCTCGAGGTCAGCCACCTCGACAGGACCAAGTTGGCTGCAGAACTGAGAAGTCTCAGCCCGGATTTCAGAGTGGTCAGCGTGGAAGGCGCGGAATCCGCGGCGCCGTCGATCAAGGACATGGCCGATCGATTTCCCGACATCGTTTCTCTGGTGCGAGCGTACGGCGAATCGTTCGGATCGGAATCCCGCGACCGGGAACTTGTCGAAGCGGGAAAAAAGATAGGGGCTTTCCTGTACGAAAAGGAATGGTCGTTCGGCAGCCCGCTCAGGATGCCGGTCGCCTTGCGGCGAACCCTGGTTCCCGCCCTGGAGACCCTCGGCAAGGTGGACGCAAGCGACACCGACGTCACTTTGTCCGAGAGCCCGTTTTGCGGTACGGGCAAGATCGCTTGCTGTGAATTCCTGACCGGATTCATGCAGGGATTCCTGGATGCAGGTCCGCTGACTCAGAACACCCGCGTTCACAAGGCGGAATGCAAGGCGAAGGGAAATCCGCGGTGCACGTACACCTTCAGCTATGATCTATAATCCCCGGCGTGACCCGCTTGATGCGCCCGTAATTCATCAGCACGGACGGGAGACATCGACATGGACATGAACAACATTCAGTACGAACCGCTTCTGGTCGGGCTGTCGTATGTGATATCGGTATTCGGATCATACACGGCGTTGCAGCTCGCCATCGCGATCCCGCAGGCGCGGACCTGGGCGGCGATAATCGGTTCGGTGACGGGCGCATCGGTGGCGCTGGGCGGCGGCGCGATCTGGTCGATGCACTTCATCGGAATGAACGCGGCCGACATGGGCGTGCCGGTGGCCTACGACCCGTTCCTTACCTTCGTCTCGTTGATTCTCGCGGTTGTCGCGCCCGCGATCGGCTTGTTCATCGTGGGACGCAGCGACGGCGGACCGTGGAACCTGCCCCTGGGCGGAGTCCTGACCGGGCTCGGTGTCGCGTTGATGCATTACACGGGAATGGCGGCGATGATCATGCCGGCCAAGATCACCTACGACCCCACCTTGTTCGCCGCCTCTCTCGTGATCGCGGTCGTGGCTGCAACGGTGGCATTGTGGCTCGCGTTCAACCTGCGCGGCAATTTGCAGCGCTTCGGCAGCGCAATCGTCATGGGGATCGCCGTGTGCGGCATGCACTACACCGGGATGTATGCCGTGCGGATGGAGCACACGAAGGAGGTCGTCCCGGCAGCCGCCGCCATATCCCTGTCCCCGTCGGACATGGCTTACTCGGTGTTCGGAATCACGGCGGTACTCCTGACCTTTCTGCTGATCTACAGCGCGTGGAAGGCGCAGCGCACCCTTCGCGTCGACATATAGAGGGAAACCAGGGGGCCGATAGGGAGACCTATCGCGCAAATACGCCGGAGCCGCGGAATTCCGCGGCTCCGCCGCTTGGGGGGCCCGACTCCAGGCGGATTCGCGAAAAGACTTCTTTCGCGCTGCGGATCCACAGGCCCCAGCTGTGTCCGCCCGGCAGCTCCAGGTAGTGGGACCCGGGCAGCTCTGGCGCCAGTAGCCGCACGTCCTCTATCAGGTGATCGCTCGTGCCGCAGGCGAGCCACACGCGGCGAGCGAGCTCGGGTGTCCAGCCTTTCACCATCTTCCAAACCTGGCGCTGATAATTGTCGCCGTTCATCTCCGCCGCCAGCGGACCCGGATTCCAGGTTCGCGGGCCGCCGGCGGCGCGGATTTCCTGCAGCAGTTCGTTGTTGCCCAGGAAGGGCGCGAACAGCACGAGCCCCGTGAGCTCGCCGGGGTGTTCGCGTTCGTACAACAAGGCGCCCATGCCGCCCAGGGACGCGCCCGCGAGCCAGACTCGGGCGTAGCCTCCGCGGAACGACGGGCCGACGATCTCGTCGTGCAGGCGCGGCACGAGCTTGCCGTCGCGGTAGTAGGCGAAGGTGGCGCTGGTGAGCATCACGTCCACTTCCGGCCACGATTCCCGGATGACCTCGGCAAGGCCGTGGCCCTTCATGTCCCGCGCATCGTCGCCGAAGCCGGGGAGCACGATGACGAGCGTGCGCTCGGCGGCGGGCCGGAGCGCGGGCACCGACACCGTGCCGATCGGGGCCTTCGAGTCGCCGATGGTGAAGCAGCCTGCGAGGCCTGCTGCCAGACACAGTGCGAGTGGAAGGCCGCGACTCATGGCCGCTCGCGCTCGTGAAGCCCCGTCAGGCGGGTTTCTGTGTCAGTCCCTTGGGTATGAATCGCAGCGCCACGCCGTTGTTGCAGTAGCGCAGGCCTGTCGGCTCGGGCCCATCGTCGAAGATGTGGCCGTGATGCCCGCCGCAGCGCACGCAGTGGTATTCGGTGCGCTCCATGAAGAGCTTGCGGTCGGTCGTGGTCCCGAATACGCCGGGTATCGCGGTGAAAAAACTCGGCCATCCGGTGCCGCTGTCGAATTTCATCGCCGAAGTGAAGAGCGGTAGGCTGCAGCCCGCGCAGACAAACACGCCCGGGCGCTTTTCACGGTCGAGCGGGCTCGTCCCGGCCCGCTCGGTGCCTTCGTGGCGCAGTACGTCGTAGGCTGCGGGCGAGAGCCGCTTCTTCCATTCGACGTCCGCGAGCTTGAGCGGCTCGGCGCTCGTCGCGACGTCCGCCCCTTCGGCCAACAGGGCTTTCCAGTTCTTTTGCAGGTCTTCCACTTTCACGGCTCCTTTTTTCGCGGGCTTCTGTCCCCATCCTGCGGCACCGAACCCCGCCAGAGACAGTGCCGTCAAGCCTCTCAACCAGTTGCGACGATCCATTTTCATCACCTCAGTAAGCCCGCAGTATAGACCGCCTTCCGGGCCGGGAATTCCCGCCGGCGCTTACCTGAGTCGTAAGAAGCGGGCCGGCCTTACAATGAGGGACCATGAACGGTCAAGCCATCTGGTTGGCCGCCGGCCTGCGCACGCCGTTCGCCCGCGTGGACGGCCCGCTTGCGCGCCTCGATGCGGTCGAGCTCTCGCTGCCTGTCATCCGGGCGATGACCGGATCGCAGTCCGCCGCGAAGCCGGACCTCATCGTCTGGGGAACGGTGATTCCCAACCTCGGCTACTCGAACATCGCGCGCGAGGTGCAGATCGAGGCGGGCCTGGATCAAACCATCCCCGCGTTTTCCACGGTGCTCGCCTGCTCGACGAGCATGGTCGCGGCTTTCGAGGCGGCGGGAATGCTCGGGCACGGCGGCAAGGAGCTCGCGCTCGTCGGGGGCGTAGAGAGCATGAGCCGCGTGCAGATCGGGCTTTCGCAGAATTTCTCCGACTGGCTGAGGCGCCTCTCGCAGGCGCGCTCGATAGCGCAGCGCCTTGCGCTGTTCAAGAACCTCCGGGCGCGCGACATCCGCCTGCACATTCTTGCCGTGGCCAACCGCGCCACCGGCAAGAGCATGGGCGAGCACTGCGAGGAAATGGCCAAGACCTGGAGCATTACGCGCGATTCCCAGGACAAGATCGCGCTGGCCAGCCACCAGAAGGCGCTCGCTGGTCAGAAATCCGGGTTCTTCGACGACCTGATCGTTCCCGTCGAAGGCATGTCGCGCGACGGTTTTCCGCGCGCCGACACGAGCCTCGAGCGCCTGGCCAAGCTGCAGCCGGCCTTCGACAGAAAGAGCGGCAAGGGCACGATCACCGCGGGAAACGCCTCGCCGCTCACCGATGGCGCGGCGGGCCTGTGGGTGGCCACCGGCGCGGGGCTCAAGCGCCTGCCCGCTTCCGTCCCGCGCGCGCGCCTCGTCGATTGGGAGGTCGCGGCGGTAAACGTCTTCACCGAGGGATTGCTGATGGCGCCCGCGTACGCCATCCCGCGCATGCTCGCGCGAAACGGCCTCGCCTACCGCGACATCGCGCTGTGGGAGATCCACGAGGCGTTCGCGGCGCAAGTGCTTTGCAACGTCGCGGCGCTGGAGAGCGCCGCCTTCCGGCGCGACAAGGCACGCGTGGAAGCGGAACTCGGCGCGTTTCCCTGGGAACGGCTCAATCCCCACGGGGGCTCGGTGGCGCTCGGCCACCCGTTCGGCGCGACCGGCGCGCGCATCCTTTCGCAGGCGGTGAAGGAGCTCGCCGCGACGCCCGGAGGGAGCCGCGCGGTGGTGAGCATCTGCGCAGACGGGGGACTGGGCACCGTGGCGCTGCTCCAGGCAGAATGACAGCCGAAATGAATTCCGCCGCTGAAAATCTCGTCGAGATCTCGGGCGTCGAATTCTCGTACGGCACCCGGAAGCTCCTGAAGGGCCTGAGCCTCAGGATTCCGCGCGGCAAGCTCGTCGCGATCCTGGGCGCAAGCGGCTCGGGGAAATCGACGCTGCTCCGCCTGATCGGCGGGCAGGCGATGCCGGACCGCGGCACGGTCAAGGTCGCGGGCCAGATCGTCCATGAGCTCGACACGCACGAGCTTTACACGTTGCGCCGCAAGATGGGGATGATGTTCCAGGCGGGAGGGCTTTTCACCGACATCTCGGTGTTCGAGAACATAGCCTTCCCGATGCGCGAGCACACCGAGCTCCCCGAGAGCGTGCTGCGCAGGATCGTGCTGATGAAGCTGCACGCGGTCGGCCTGCGCGGAACGCAGGCCCTGGCGCCGAGCGAGCTCTCCGGCGGGATGGCGCGGCGCGTGGCGCTCGCGCGCGCGATCGCGATGGATCCGATGACGACGTGAGCGAAGCCGTGAAGCTCGTCGACCGCGTCTACGTGATCGCCGACGGCGTGGTCGCGGGCGAGGGAACGCCCGAGGAGATGCTCGCTTCCAGGGATCCCTACGTTCACCAGTTCATGCACGCGCAGCCCGACGGGCCGATCCCCTTCCATTATCCCGGGCGGCCGATCGGCGAGGATCTCGGGGTGAGGGGTCCGGCCCCCTAGCGAATGCAGGTCAGTCGATGCTGATGTTCTTCTCGCGGATGATCCTGCCCCACTTCGCCGTCTCCGACCTGATCAGCTCTCCGAACTGCTCCGGGGTGCTCGCGACGATCTCGGCGCTTTGCGTGTCGAACCTCGATTTCACGTCGGGCGAAGACAGAATCTTCGCGAGCGCGCCGTTGAGTTTTTCGATGACCGCGCGCGGCGTGCCGGAGGGGGCGATGGCTCCCACCCAGGACGTCGTCTCGAACCCGGGGTAGAAGTCGGCGATCGTCGGCAGGTCCGGGAATTGCGGCGAGCGCTCGCGTCCGCTGGTGGCGAGGCCGACGAGCTTTCCGGACTTGACGTTCTGCCCGATCGTGCCGCCCGCCTGGATCAGCATCACCTGCACCGTGCCCGAGACGAGATCGTTGATCGCCGGCCCGC
>VBCH01000125.1 GCA_005884455.1 Betaproteobacteria bacterium | reverse complement strand
GTGAGCCGGGCTTTCTCGCCTTGACCGCTGCGTTCGGCGACAAGTATATGTACGCAGGCTTGGGAGATTCGCTTGAACTCCCATAGGGAACGAGGCTAACCGCGCATTGCAGCCGACGCTCAAGACGCGCGGCTGAATGCGGTCGTTAGGCAGCATATGCGCGTATCGGCATCCATACTTTTCGCCGCAGCTTTCTTGGGCAGTGTTGCTTACGTGTCTGCTGCGGACGTCCAGGTCCGAGCGGTTCGAGATAAGCGCGAGGTCAGCATCGCATATCCCGAGAGGGTTGCCACGAAGCTCATCGCGATTGCGGAATCGTCTTCGGTCAACTCCACGGCATATGCGGTCTCCGACGAAACCTGGGCTCGGATACTGGGCTCGGATTCATTTGTCCACGCCGTGTTTTCAACCCCTCGCAAAATGCGGCTCTGGGACCGCGATTTCCAAGGTCGAAAAGAGCGGATGGTCGGGGAAGTTCTGTTCCCACTGCCGATGAATAGCGATCCGCCGCATATCTATTTGAAGACCGAAAAAGAAACCATCTCGTTAACCAAGTACGATCCTTACGCACTGCGGGAATTGGCATTGGAGGATGATCTCCGCCTTCGGGCGTCGCCGCGATACGATTTATTGTTGAACCTGCCGAGTAAGCGGTGATTAAGCTGCCTAACCCCTCAATCCAGGGCGGACCGGCACGACAAGCAGGTAGCCATGCGCCCCGTTTCGGGACGATTCGAGGAAACTTTCGTGATGGGAACTGTTTGTTACTGTTCTCGGATCCTCCAGGCCATTTGCAACGGTGTCGTCGTCAAACGGATTGACGGGCCAGACAAGCTACTTTCGGGTGGTGCCGATGCCTTCAACCGATCACATGAACTTGGCTTGCTTGCGCCATAACAGCGCGTTGTTGACCGACACCTACGCTTTGCCGCTACGCGCTCAGCGCAGTGCGGCAAAACGCGAACGTTAGACGGTCGCCGCGTGAACCGGCTTCGACGCGGGTGCTGACGGCAGGGTTCGCCTACTCCGCCCTCGCCCCCGAGATCTTCACCACTTCCGCCCAGCGCGCGACTTCCTCTTTCAGCATCGCCTGGAATTCCTCCGGCGTGTTGCCGACGGGCTCGGCGCCCTGCTCGAGGAGCCGCTTGCGCGTGCCGGGCGAATTGGCCGCTTTCGCCACCGCGGCGGCGAGCGCGCGCACGATTTCGCGCGGCGTGGCGGCGGGCGCGAGCAGGCCGAACCACAAGGGTACTTCCACCCCTTCGACGCCCGCCTCCTTCATCGTCGGCAGCTCGGACATCAGCTCGGTGCGCTTGGCACCCGCCACGGCGAGCGCGCGCAGGCGCCCCGACTTCACGTGCGGGCCGACCGCGACGGGGTTGATGAAGGAGAGCTGGACTTCCCCGGCGAGGAGCGCCGCGATCGAGGGCGCGCTGCCCTTGTAGGGGACGTGCACGATGCGGGTCCCGGTGCGCAGCTTGAAGAGCTCCGCGGCGAGGTGTTGCGTCGACCCCGCGCCCGCCGAGGAATAGTTGAGCGCTCCGGGCCGCTCGCGCGCGAGCGCGACCAGCTCCTTGAGGGATCTCGCCGGAAGCGATGCCGGAACAACGAGGATATTGGTGACGTACTCGTTCGCGATGTTGGTGCCCGCACCGGGACGGTTCTCGACGATCACCTGTTGGGGAAGGAGCTCGGAAAGTTTCGATGCGAGCACCCGCGCGTTGATGTCTACGCCGCCGCCGGGAGTAAAGCCGACGATGAGCCGCGGCGGCCGGCTCGGATAGACTTGGGGGAGAACGGCTGCGCCTTGTCCCGCGCACGCGAGTGCGAACAGCAATGCGACGCCGCGTTTCCGGATCATGGCTAGGCCCCCAGGCGCGCGCGGCCGATCTCGAACGCTCCGGTGATGAACACGAGAAGCGCCTTCCCGCGATCCTTCATTGCCAGGATTTCCTCGCCCGTCGCCACGGCGCCGAAGAAGCCTTCGGTGTGCCAATGCCCGGGCGGCGGCAGCGCGGGCAGGTTTTCCGCGTCAAAACGCGGCCAGGGACTCACGTATACGTACGGCTGAGCGTAGAACTCGTCCCCCGGAGAAACCCCGACGCTCACCGAGCGGGCGGTCTCGCCTGCGCCCGAGTCGAGCCGCACCAGGGTCGCCATGTCGAAATGGTGCGGCCAGCACAACAGCGGCCCGGGACCGGGCCGCAGGCCGGCGAGCCTCCCCGCGAATTCTTCCAGCATTTCGGCCGGGCCGCTGAACCAGCGCGAAAGTTCTCCCAGTTCCCGCCCCAGCATCCCGAGCCGGTGGGACCGGCCGCCGGTCGGGTGAGCGGGCAGCGCGTACGGGAGCGTCACGCCGCCCGCCGGCTTGAGGCCGAGAGCGTGCAGCTTGGAGTCGAGCCAGGCGCCCGCGGCCGCGTCGGTCTTGCCGTCGAACTGGAACGCATCGAGCACGCTGTCGCCGCTCGTGACGATCAGCTCGAGCCGCGCCATGCGAATGCCCACCCGGACCCCCCCGCCTTTCGCCGGCAGCACCCGGGAAACCAGTGCCGCGTGCGACGCGTCCCAGGTGAAGGCGGAATGGCTGTCGTCGGGGGCCGCGCTCAGGTTCGCGTGCGCAGCCCTGGCGGGCCATTGCGCCGCGTGATGCGCGAGATTGCGCGCCGCGACGAGCGCTGCGGGCGGCATTCTGCCCATTTTCGACCAGTCGAATCGCACGGGGTATCTTCGAGCCTCCGTCGCTCCAGCCGAGAACAACCTTACCAGATTGACCCGCGGGCCACGACCCGAAATGGCGTCCTTCGTCGATTCGTTCCTGTTGGAGCGCGCGGGTCTCCGGGAGTATTATCGTGTGGAAAATGCGCAGCGAGAGGGGGACCCATGCAGGTGAGCGAAATCCTCAAGGTCAAAGGCAACGCGCTCTTCACCATCGCGCCGGATGGCAAGCTGACCGAGGCCGTTTCGATCATGGCGCAGCACAACATGGGCTCGCTCGTGGTGATCGACAAAGGCCGCATGGTCGGGATGCTGACCTTCGAGGAAGTTCTGACGGCGCTGGACAAGGGCCGGGGCGCGCTCGGTGACGCGAGAGTGCGCGACAACATGGAGCACGATCCGGTGACCGCGAGCCCCGCCATGGAAGTCAACGACCTGCGGCGCACCATGATCGACTCCGGCGCACGCTACCTCCCCGTGATGGACCGCGACAAGCTGCTCGGGGTGATTTCCTTCCGCGACGTCGCCAAGGCGGTGCTCGAGGAGCAGGACTTCGAGAACCGCATGTTGAAGGGCTACATCAAGAACTGGCCCGAGTAGCCTTGAAGCCCGCGAGAGCCCGTATCGCGCTCACCGTCCTCTCGATCCTCGCTGCATTCGTCGCGTTCGCCGTCTGGTTCATGACGGCGATGCCCGGTGCGCGCCACCGCGGCCCGCTGCAGCCGCTCGGCGTCGGGGATCAGCAGCTCGTCGCGAACCTCAAGGCGCACGTCGCCGCCGTGGCGAGCGAAGAGCACAACTCCGGGCATCCCGAAGCGCTCGAGCGCTCCGCGCGCTACATCGAGGCGGCGCTCTCGGGCCTGGGCTACGCCGTCTCCCGCCAGGAATTCGAGACGGCGGGCGTGAAGGTTCGAAACATCGAGGTGAAGCGCGCCGGCCCGGGCGCGGGGAAGGCCCGGCTCATCGTGATCGGGGCGCATTACGATTCGGCGCAGGGCGCCGTCGGGGCCGATGACAACGGCTCGGGCGTCGCGGCGCTGCTCGAGCTTGCGCGCCTGCTCGAATCGGTCGAGCCCGCCGAGGGGCTGGAGATGCGGCTCGTCTTCTACGTCAACGAGGAATTGCCCTGGTTCGCGACGGAAAAAATGGGCAGCCTCGTGCACGCAGGCGGCCTTGCCCGCGAGGGGAGGGAAGTCGTCGCGATGCTGTCCCTCGAGACCATCGGCTGGTACAGCGATGCGCAGGGCAGCCAGCGCTACCCGTTTCCCTTCAATCTGCTCTATCCGTCCACCGGCGATTTCATCGGCTTCGTCGCCAATCCGCGCTCGCGAAGTCTTGTGCACCGCGTGATCGGCTCGTTCAGGCGCCACGCGGCGTTTCCATCGGAGGGCGGAGTGGGGCTGGAATCGATCGCAGGGGTGAGCTGGTCCGACCACTGGGCCTACTGGAAATTCGGCTGGCCGGCGGTGATGGTGACCGACACAGCGCCTTTCCGCTACCCGCATTACCACACGCTGCGCGACACGCCGGACAAGCTCGACTACGACCGGCTCGCGCGGGTGGTGAGAGGGCTCGAAGGCGTCTTACGCGACTTGGCCTCGGGACCCTAGCGCTTCCCGCTCCGCCCCCACACGTAGTGCACGAAGCGCCGCCAGCGGCTCGGTTTCTGCGCGAGCTCGTTTTTCATTTTCTGCGCCTGGCGGTCGCGCTCCACGGACTTGCGCACCTGCTCGTGGATCTGGCGCAGCGTGAGCCCGCCCGGGCCCTTCAAGCTGTCGGGGTCGTTTTCTGCCATGTCATAATGAGTTTTACGCGAGACAACCATGTCAGGCAACACTTTCGGTCTGCTCTACTGCGTGACTTCGTTTGGCGAGAGCCACGGACCCGCTTACGGCGGCGTCGTGGACGGCTGCCCGCCCGGACTCGAGCTCGCCGAAAGCGATATCCAGAGAGACCTCGACCGGCGCAAGCCCGGCAGCTCCCGCCACGTGACGCAACGCCTGGAGTCCGACCGCGTCGAGATTCTGTCCGGTGTGTTCGAAGGCAGGACGACCGGCACGGCGATCGGCTTTCTCATCAGAAACGAAGACCAGAGGAGCAAGGACTACAGCGCGCTCGCCGATACTTTCCGGCCCGGGCACGCCGACTATACCTACTGGCAGAAATACGGCCTGCGCGACTATCGCGGCGGCGGCCGCGCCTCCGCCCGCGAGACGGCGATCCGCGTCGCCGCCGGCGCGATCGCCAAGAAGTGGCTGGGCGAACGTTACGGGGTCGAGGTTCGCGGGCATCTCGCGCAGCTCGGCCCGAACAGGATCGCGTTCAGGTCCTGGGATGCGGTCGACGAGAATCCTTTTTTTTCTCCGGATCCGGCTATCGTGCCGAGGCTCGAGCAGTTCATGGACCAGTTGCGCGCTTCGGGCGATTCCTGCGGCGCGCGGGTTAACGTCGTCGCGAGCGGCGTTCCGGTCGGTTGGGGCGAGCCCGTCTACGGCAGACTCGACTCCGACATCGCTTCGGCGATGATGGGCATCAATGCGGTAAAAGGCGTGGAGATCGGCGCCGGCTTCGCAGCGATCGAGCACAAGGGCTCCGAGCACGGCGACGAGCTGACGCCTGGGGGATTTCTCTCGAACAACGCGGGCGGAACGCTGGGAGGCATCTCGACCGGCCAGGACATCCTGGTGAGCATCGCGCTCAAGCCGACTTCGAGCATCCGCCTTCCACGCCGCTCGATTGACCGCAAGGGCGAGCCGACCACGGTACAGACCACCGGCCGCCACGACCCTTGCGTGGGCATCCGCGCGACGCCGATCGCGGAGGCGATGCTCGCCTGTGTGCTGATGGATCACGCGCTGCGCCATCGCGCGCAGTGCGGCGACGTCGTGCCGCCGATCAGGCCCATTCCCGGGAAGGTCCGCTAGAAAGCGCCGCGGCTATTTGAGCCCGAACGCGTGGGCGTAAAGCAATCGCAGGCCGACGTCCTTGGTCATGTCGACGTCTTTTGGATAGCGGCTCCACAGCGCGCCCGCCTCGGCTCGCTTGCCCTGCGCGAGATAGCCCGCCATGCCCGCGGCCATCAGATACTGGCGGTGGTCGGCCGGAAGATCGCTCGGTTTCGCGAGCAGCGCCTCGGCGAGCCGCGCCATGTCGGGAGCAGCGCGGTTCCCCACCGCTTTCATCAGATCGATCCACTCGCGCTCATCCGGCGCCAGGCGTGAGCTGCAGGGCCCGAGTTCGATTCGTTCCCACACCGTTCTCGCATCATCGGGCGAGAGCATCGGGTTCAGGGTGCGCGCAAGCTGGTAGAGCGAATGGAACCAGATGTCGGAGCGCTCCGGATCGCGGCAGTCGATCAGCCTGGCGCGCGTGAGCTCCAGGTCCTTCTGGAACTGGCGCGGAATGGCGACGGGCTCGGGCGCGGTCTGGTGCACGAGGAAATCCCTCGCGTACCGCGCGCGGCGCGTGAGTCCGAGAGCCTCGAGGTACTCGTCGCCGTCCACCCGCGATTCCGCTCGCTCGCTCTTTTTCCGTCCTTCGAGCAGAGCGACCACCGGTACGCTGTACGCGAGCAGGCCGGTGAGCTCTTCGGCCGACCCTCGCAGGAAACGGTACTTTGCCGCGTGCAGGTCGAGGTAGGGATAGTAGTCCGAATTGGCCGGAACGCCGTAGCTCAGGAACATCGGGGCGAGCGAGCTTTTTCCACCGACCCGGCGGACCTCGATATCCCAGATCGAATTCACGTGCACGCGACGCAGCTCCCTGGCGACGCCGGGCATCGCGGTGATATCGGCGAGCGGGCGCGCGAGCGTCCGGGTCTCGCCCGCGATGATCAGCAGGTCGCTGCCCGTGGCCGCGTAAATGGCGTAGTCCGGAAAGCTGTCGCCGAGCGCGCGCAGCACCGAGGCGACGAGACTCGCGTCGATCTCGTACATCTGGAACCACTGGACCAGGATTCCGTCCGCATTGAGGTGGCGGCGCGCCAGCCTATAGAACTCGCCGGTGAACAGGCTCGAGACGCCGCTGACCCAGGGGTTGGACGGCTCCGAGACGATGATGTCGTACTTGCGGTTGTGCGTCGAGAAGAACGTCTTCGCGTCGTCGAAGATGATGTGGCTGCGCGGATCGGCGAAGGCGTTGGTATTGCGCGGAGAAAAACGCCGCGACGCCTCGGCCATCGCGGGCTCGATCTCGATCGTCTCGACCGAACGCAGGGCGCCCGATCCGAGGAGCGTGTGCGTCGTGAGACCTGTCCCGATCCCGATGACCGCCGCGCTCGCCGCATCGGGTCGGTAAGCCAGCGGAATCGCCGCCGTGAGGGTCATCGTGATTTCGTCGGAGACGCGCGGGCCGTCCGGGTCCATGTTGATCGCGCCGTCCGACTTGCCGTTGGTGCGCAGGCTCCGGTCGGTGCCGAATTCCATGAGGCTGACCGTCGCCGTCTTGCCGTCGCGGTGGAAGAGCATGGTGGCGTCGCTCGCCGAGTAGAGATCCCCGCGGCGGAACACGCCCGAGGCCATCTTGTATGCATCGAGGTGCACGCCGGCGAGCACGGCGGCGAAGCAGGCAAGCGAGAGGCCCGCGGCGCCCATTCGCAGGCGCCGCCCTTCGGCGACGCGCCACAGGAGAACGAGGCCGAGCCCCGCGTCGATGGCCGCTCCGGCCGCAATCAGGCCCTTCAGGCCGAGGAAGGACATGCCGATGTGCGCCGCGGCAAATACGCCGAGAATGGAGCCCAGCGTATTGGCGGAATACAC
>VBCH01000311.1 GCA_005884455.1 Betaproteobacteria bacterium | reverse complement strand
CGGGGACGCTGTTCGGCGCGGGAGGGCCGCCGTATGCGATCTACCTCTCGCACCGCGCGCTCAGCAAGGAGCAGTTCCGCGCGACCATGACCCTCACCACCATCTTCAGCATCGGGCTGCGGCTGGTCGCGTTCGCGGTGACGGGGCTGCTCATGCAGGACGGCGTGTGGCTCACCGCAGCCGCCGCGATCCCGGCCGGGCTTCTTGCGGTCTACCTCGCGTCGCGGATCTTCCGCGTGATCTCGCGCGAGATGGTGATGCGCGCGGTGGGCGTCCTGCTGCTCGCGAGCGGCGCCTCGCTCATCGCGCGCGGGCTCGGTTGAGGACTTTTCATTCGCGAATGTTCAGCGACGTAGCGAGGCGTTTGTAAAGCTCGTACTGGTCGCGAACGAACCGCTCCGTCTCGACGGGCGAACGGATAGCGGGGATGCCTCCGATCCTGGCGTTGCCGGCGAGCCAATCGGAATCCGACGCCAGCTTGCCGAGCACCCCGATCCACTTGTCCACGGCCTCCTTCGCCATCCCCGGGGGGCCCATCAACGCGGTCCAGCCGGTAATGCGTTCCATGTCCGGCCAGCCGAGCTCGCGCGCGGTCGGCACATCCGGCAGGTCGACGAGCCGCTGCGGCGTCGTAACCATCAGCGCGCGCAACGTGCCGGACTTAAGGTGCGCAAAGAAGCTGGTCAGGTTGTTGCACGCGAATTGGACCTGTCTTCCGAGCAGCGATGTGGTCGCATCGCCTCCGCCCTTGTAATGGATGCCGACCGCATGATCTTTGGTGAGTCCGGCCAGACTGAACAGATACTGTGGGCCGAAGTTCAGGATGCTACCGTTGCCAGAAGTGGAGAAGTTGAGGGTGCCGGGGCTCTTGCGTATCTGCTCGATGAGCTCCCGCATTGACCTGATCGGCGAATCGCCTTTGACGGCGCAGACGTATGGATTCAGCTCGAGCAGCGACAGCATCGTGAAATCGTTCCATTGGTACGGCACCTTCGTATCGACTGCCGGCAAGATTGCGTGTGAGCCAATGCGCCCGACAAGCAATGTGTAGCCGTCCGGCGCGGCGGTCTTCACCGCCATCGAGCCGATCGCTCCCGAGGCGCCGACGCGATTCACGACCACGATCGGCTGATTGTTGAGGTATTTCTGCGCATGCTGCGCGAGAATTCGGCCTGAGAGGTCGGACTCGCCGCCTGCGGAGAACGGCACAATGAAGGTAATCGGCTTGGAGGGATACTGCGCGACAGCCGGAAGCGCCAAAAGGGCAAGAATTCCTGCTGCCGCGGACAACCGGAGCCTGCGGCTCCGCAAAAGATTGGCTGCGCAAGCCACGCCTGTCAGGCGGGGATGTCGGGATCGAGTTGTCTCTCGATCCAGGAGATCTGGTCCTTGAGGAGAAGTTTGCGACGCTTCATTCGGGTGAGGGCGAGTCCCGGTGCTCGAGCTGCAGCTCGTGCAACCGCTGCCTCATCTGTGCCTGCATCTGTTCGTCCCTCGTTTCCACCATGGGGCACCGGTTTTATTTTAGACCTTTTGCGGCCTGCGCCAAGCCCAAACGAGCATGCCGATGCCGAACGCGATCATGGGCGCCGACAGCCACTGGCCCATGGACAGGTTGAGCGCAAGAAGCCCAAGAAAATCATCGGGCTCGCGAAAATACTCGACCCCGAATCGCAAGGTGCCGTAGCCCAGGAGAAACGCACCCGACACCGCCGCCGTGGGCCTAGTCTTCGAAGAATAGATCCACAGGATCACGAAGAGGAGCACCCCCTCGAGGGCGAACTGGTAGAGCTGAGAGGGGTGGCGCGGGAGCGGCCCGGCGCCGCGGAACAGCATCCCCCAGGGCACGTCGGTGACCCGGCCGTAGAGCTCGCCGTTGATGAAATTGCCCAGCCGCACCGCGGCGAACGCAAGCGGGGCGAGCGGCGCAAAGAAATCCGTGACCTCGATCCAGCGCAGGCCGTGCTTTCGCGCGACCCACCAGATCGCGAGCAGCACGCCGAGGAACCCCCCGTGGAAGGACATGCCGCCGTGCCAGACCGCGAACACCTCCAGCGGATGCGAGAAGTAATACGCCGCCTTGTAGAAGAGCACGTACCCGAGCCTGCCGCCGAGCACCACGCCGAGCACGCAGAAGAACAGCAGGTCATCGAGCACCGCGACCGTGACGCGCCCGGCCATCGCGCGCGCGATGCGCAAGCGCCCAAGCCAGTAGGACAGCGCGAAGGCGACGAGATACGTGATTCCGTACCAGCGGATCGCGATCGGACCGAGCGAGATCGCGACCGGATCGAAGTTCGGATGGACGAGCATGGAGGGCCGCGGCGCCCTTTCAAGTAAAATGCAGTCGAAGCGTAACTGATTTTCCGCATTCGGAGTTTTTCCCATGGCCGACAACTGGAGAAGCAGGACCATCACCCAAGGCGCGGCGCGTTCGCCCAACCGCGCGATGCTGCGCGCGGTCGGCTTCGGCGACGGAGATTTCCAGAAAGCGATCGTCGGCGTCGCCAACGGCCATTCGACCATGAATCCCTGCAACGCCGGAATCCAGCCGCTCGTGGACCGCGCGGTCGCG
>VBCH01000124.1 GCA_005884455.1 Betaproteobacteria bacterium | reverse complement strand
AGGTTGGCGTCGGCGATCAGCGGACCCGCGCCGAAGAATCCGCGCGAGTCCTCGAGCCCCGACAGCGAGATCCCGGCGATCCAGGCGAGCGAGCCCGCGACCATGACGGCGGCCGTGACGACCGCGGAACGCATGTTGCCGGGTGCGGCGATGGCTCCTCCGTTTGCTCTTCCCCTCCTCAAGAGAGGAGGGGATACCCACTTTGAAACTCGCTTCTTCCACTCGAACTGCGGCGCGTTCCTAGATTACGCCTTCGGCGCGCAGCCTGGCGATCTCGCCGTCGCTCAGGGAGAGCACCTCGCGCAGGATCTCGTCGGTGTGCTGCCCAAGGACAGGCGGGGCGAGCTTGTGCTCGAGCGGCGTCCCGGAGAAGCGCATCGGGCTCGCCACGAGCGGGAGCTTCCCGGCGACCGGATGCTCGAGCTCGATTTTCACGCCGCGCGCCTTCACCTGCGGCTCCTGGAAGACCTGGGCGACGTCGTTGATCGGCCCGTTGGCGACGCCCGCCGCGTCGAGCAGCTCGACCCATTCGCGCGTGGTCTTTTTCAGGAAAATTTCCTGGAGCAGCCGCGACAGCTCCGCGCGGTTCTCGACGCGCTTGCCGTTCGATGCAAAGCGCGCATCGGCGGCGAGCTCAGGGCAGCCGGCGACCTCGCAGAATTTGCGGTAGAGATTATCGTTTCCGCAGGCGAGGATGACGCGGCCGTCCTGGGTGCGGAACGGCTGGTAGGGCACGATGTTCGGGTGCAGGTTGCCGATCCGCCGGGGCGGCGAGCCGGTGGAGAAATAGTTCGTGTTCTGGTAGGCGAGGAGCGCGATCTGCGAGTCGAGGAGCGCGAGATCGAGGTGCTGCCCGGTGCCGCTCTTCTCGCGGTGCGCAAGCGCGGCGCAGATGGCGATCGAAGCGTACATTCCGGTGATGATGTCGGCGACGGGAACGCCGGCGCGCTGCGGCCCGCCGCCCGGCGCATCGTCGGGTTCGCCGGTGACGCTCATCATCCCGCCCATGCCCTGGATCATGAAGTCGTAGCCGGGGCGCTCGCGGTACGGGCCGGTCTGGCCGAAGCCGGTGACCGAGCAGTAGACGAGGCGCGGGTTGATTTTCGCGAGGTCGTCGTAGGCGAGGCCGTAGCGCGCGAGATCGCCGAACTTGTAGTTCTCGATAAGCACGTCGGAGATCCGGGCAAGCTCGCGCGCGAGCTTCTGGCCTTCGGGCCGGGCGATGTTGATCGTGATCGATTTCTTGCCGCGGTTGGCCGAGGTGTAGTAGGCCGAGTCCTTGGTGTCGCGTCCCTCCTTGTCCTTCACCCAGGGCGGTCCGAAAGCGCGCGAGTCGTCGCCCGAGCCCGGACGCTCCACCTTGATCACTTCGGCGCCGAGATCGGCGAGGTTCTGCCCCGCCCAGGGGCCGGCGAGCACGCGCGAAAGATCGAGGACGCGGATGTGCGAAAGCGGTCCCGCCATGAGTTTTCGGCCGTTGGAGACGCGGTATTTTATCCGAAAGCCCCGTGCGGGCGACGCGGAACGCTACAATAACGGGGGGCTTCACGGAGCACGCGATGAGATTTCTTCGGTGGAAGACGATCTGCGCCGCCGCGATGTGCGCGCCGCTGCTCGCTATCGCGCAGCAGCAGCCCTCCGATTACGCGCGCGAGAAACGCTGGGCCGACGAGATCGTCCCGCAGCTCGTCTCGGGCGAGCCGGTGTGGCTGGAAGCGCCGCGGACCGAGAAATTCCTCGGCATCTATACGGAGGCGAAGAACGCGAAGGGCGCGATCATCCTCGCGCACGGCCTGGGGGTGCATCCCGACTACGGCCTGATCGGCGAGCTGCGCACGCGGCTCGCCGACGCGGGCTACACCACGCTCTCGATCCAGATGCCGATCCTTTCCGCGGAAGCGCCGCCGGCGCGCTACCCGGTGCTCTTCTGGGAAGCCGACGCGCGCTTTGCCGCAGCGATGACCTACCTGAAGCGCAAGCGCTACGACAGGATCGTGCTGCTCTCGCACAGCATGGGCTCGCGCATGGCGAACCACTACGTCGGGGCGCATCCGCTGGTTCCGCTCGCGGGATGGATCTCGCTTTCCATCTCCAGCGGGGACTTCGCGCCGATCAAGCGCGTCAAGTTTCCGGTCTTCGACGTCTATGCGGAGAACGACACGGACGCCGTGCTGCAGGGCGCGCCAAAGCGCGCCGCGGCCCTCAAGCGCATGCGCGGCTCGAGCCAGGCCATGGTGTTCGCGACCGATCACTTTTTCGCCAAGAAAGAAAAAGAGCTCGTATCGCTGATCGGGCTGCTTCTCGAAGGCGCGAAGAAATGAAAAAGCCCCGCGGGTGCGGCGTAGCGTGCCATAAACTCCACGGAATCAGGGGCGTTCGCGGGCGATCCGCGAACTGACTTAGATCAATTGCGGCTCCCTGGGGTGAGCGTCTAAACTGTCAGGCTCGAAACCGGCAGGCGAGGGGAGGTTTTATGCCGTTGGTCGCAATGACGCGCGAAATGGGGTCCCTCGGGATGGATGTCGCCCGCATCCTCGAATCCGAGCTCCGGGTGCCGGTGGTCTATCACGAGATGATCAACAACCTCGCCGACAAGATGCGCTTGAGGAAGAGCCACGTCATCCGGCTGCTGGGCGGAAAAGCCAACCTGTTCGAGCGGCTTACCGCCGACAAGACCAGCCTTTCCATCTATACCGCCGACGAGATGCTGCAGGTCGCGAGCAAAGGCGCCGTGATGCGCGGCTGGGGCGCAGCGCACCTGCTGCGGCCCGTGAAGCACGCGATCCGCGTGCGCATTTGCGCGCCGTTCGAGCTGCGCGTGCAGCGCATGATGCAGCGGCTCGATACGAACGACCGCGACGCGGTCGCCACCGAGATCAAGAACAGCGACGAGGCGCAGGGCGCGATCGCCAAGCGCCACTTCGACATCGACTGGCAGGATCCGGAAGGCTACGACGTGTCGCTCAACACCGAGCGCATGAGCGTCGAGCAGTGCGCGGAGGAAATCATCCAGCTGTCCAGGAAACCCGATTTCATCGAAACCGACGAATCCCGCCGCGCGCTTTCCGATCTCGCGCTGCAGGCGAGCATCAAGGCGGCGCTGCGCGCCGATCCGTCCACGCGGGGTCTCACCTTCGGAGTGGACTCGGAGGGCGGCAAGGTGCGCCTGCGCGGGATCGTTCATACGCGCGAGGAGTGGAAAAACGCGACCCGCGTCGTGACTTCGGTTCACGGGGTCATGGGCGTGAAAAGCGAACTGAGAGTCACCACGGAAATCCGCTCGCCGATGGGTGAGTGATCGGCGCGCGGACCGGGGTGTTTCCGGCGTTTTAGATCGACCAATCTGGAGGAGAGTCCATGACGAATTTCAGGCGTGGTGGTATTGCCTTGGCGCTTGCGGGTGGTTTGGTCGCCGGCTCGGCCCTCGCGGCGCCGACGGTGCTGCGCGCGTCGCACCAGTTTCCCGGCGGCAAGGGAGACGTGCGCGACGAGATGGTGCAGATCATCGCGCGCGACGCCAAGGCCGCGGGCGTCGACCTCGAAGTGCAGGTGTACCCGGGCGCGTCGCTTTTCAAGCCGAACGAGCAGTGGAACGCGCTGGTGAACGGGCAGCTGGACATTTCGTCCTTCCCGCTCGACTACGCGAGCGGCAAGGTGCGCGCTTTCGGGGCGACCCTGATGCCGGCGCTGGTGCGCAATCACGAGCGCGCAGCGCGGGTCAACGAATCCCAGTTCATGAAGGACATCAAGGCGAAGATCGACCAGGCGGGCGTGATCGTGCTCGCCGACGCCTGGCTCGCGGGCGCGATCGCTTCGAAAAAAGCCTGCATCCGCACGCCCGACGACATCAGGGGCCTGAAAGTGCGCTCGGCCGGTCCGACCTTTGCCGCCATGTGGCAGGCGGCCGGCGCGTCCATCGTCTCCGTGCCGTCGAACGAGGTCTATAACGCATTGCAGACCGGTGTCGCCGACGCGACCGATACGAGCTCGGGAAGCTTCGTGTCCTTCCGCATCTACGAGCAGGTGAAATGCCTTACCGCGCCCGGCAGCAACGCGCTGTGGTTCATGTACGAACCCGTGCTCATGTCGAAGAAGAGCTTCAGCCGGCTCGACAAGAAGCAGCAGGGTGTGCTGATCGCCGCCGGCAAGAAATCGCAGGCGTACTTCGCGAAGGAGGCCAAGGGCCTGGATGACGAGATGGTCAAGGTGTTCAAGGAGCACAAGGTCGAGGTGGTCACGCTCACGCCCGCCGAATACGACCAGTGGGTCAAGGTCGCCCGGGAAAGCTCGTACGCGGAGTTCGCCAAGGAAGTTCCGGACGGACAGAAACTGATCGACGCGGCGCTGGGCGTCAAATAGCACAGGACCTGCACATCGAAGGGCGGCGCGAGCCGCCCTTTGTTTATTGTCCCGACATCACGATGCGCACCCGTCCCATGGATAGCTTCGTCCGGGTCGTCAGGCGAATCTCGCAGCTGTGCGGCTACTTTGCCGCCGCGCTGATCGCGCTCGGCGTGCTGGTCGTCTGCCACATGGTGTTCGTGCGCTACGTGCTCAACCAGAACACGATCTGGCAGACCGACTTCACCACTTATTGCCTGATCGCGGCGACTTTCGTCGGCAGCCCGTTCGTGCTGATGACGCGCGGCCATGTCAACGTCGATGTGCTGCCCCACTACCTCGGCCCGCGTGCGCGCTTCTGGCTCGCGCTGTTTGCAGCTTCGATCTCTCTTACCTTCGCCCTGGTGCTTGCAGTGCTCACTTTCAATTTCTGGAAGGAGGCCTGGGACCAACGCTGGGTTTCCGACACCATGTGGCGCGCGCGCCTGTGGATTCCGTATTCCTCGATGCCGATCGGCCTCGGTCTGTTGACCTTGCAATACGTCGCCGATATCTGGAACCTCGTCACCGGGCGCGAGCCGCCCTTTGGAATCACGAAGGAGCGTGAAGCGTGAGCCCCACCACCCAGGGCCTGATGGTGCTCATCGTGACGCTGGCGATGCTCCTTTCGGGCACTCCGGTCGCGTTCGGCCTGGGCGCGATCTCGATCGTCTTCATCATGATCTTCCAGGGATTCGGCGCGCTGCACGTCGTGGCGGAAACCTTCTACGCGGGCTTGAACGATTTCACGCTGGTCTCGATCCCGATGTTCGTGATGATGGGCGCGGCGATCGGCTCCTCGCCCGCGGGCAAGGACCTCTACGAGGCGCTCGACCGCTGGCTCTACCGCCTGCCGGGAGGCCTGGCGATCTCCAACCTCGGGGCGTGCGCGCTGTTCGCAGCGCTCACGGGGTCGTCGCCCGCGTGCTGCGCCGCGATCGGCAAGATGGGGATTCCCGAGATGCGCCGGCGCGGCTACCCGGACGACGTCGCGACCGGGTCGATCTGCGCGGGCGGCACGCTCGGCATCCTGATCCCGCCGTCGATCACCTTTATCCTCTACGGAATCGCGACGGAGACGTCGATCGGGCGCCTGTTCCTCGCCGGTGTGGTGCCGGGCATCATGCTGACCGGCCTTTTCATGCTGTGGACGCTCTTCATCATCTGGAAGCGCGGATTCCGCTCGCATGCGATCGATTTCCGTTACTCGTGGCGCGAAAAATTCCAGTCGATCCCGAAGATCGCGCCGTTTCTCGCGATCATCGTCGGCGTCATGTACGTGCTCTACGGGGGCATTGCGACGCCCTCGGAAGCCGCCGGCGTGGGCGCGGCGCTGTGCGTCGTGATGGCCGTGATCATCTACCGGATGTGGAGCGCGAAAGACTGGTGGGCGATCCTGCGCGACACGACGCGCGAGTCGGTGATGATCCTGATGATCATCGCGGCGGCGGTGCTCTTCGGCTACATGCTCACTTCGCTCTATCTCACCCAGACGCTCGCGCAGGCGATCGCGGATGCGCACTTCAACCGCTGGGTGCTGATGGGGATGATCAATCTGTTCCTGCTGGTGTGCGGTTTCTTCATTCCTCCGGCGGCGATCATCCTGATGACCGCGCCCATCCTCTATCCCATCATCACGGCGGCGGGGTTCGACCCGGTGTGGTTCGGCGTGATTCTGACCATCAACATGGAGATCGGCCTGATCCACCCGCCGGTCGGCCTGAACATCTACATCGTCAGCTCGATCGCGCCCGACGTGCCGGTCACGCGCATCATGTGGGGGACGATTCCCTACGTGATCTGCATGTTCCTCGCGATCGTGATCCTGTGCGTCTTTCCCGAGATCGCAACCTGGCTGCCCGACAAGCTGATGGGCGTTGCGCGGCGCTGAGCGGTATCCCGCCCGCCCCTCTAATCGGCCTG
>VBCH01000123.1 GCA_005884455.1 Betaproteobacteria bacterium | reverse complement strand
CCTTGCCGATCGCCTCGGCGACGACGTTCACCGCGGCGGCGGTCGCGTCCGCCACCACGCGCAGCGCGGTCGCCTCGCCCTGCGCCTTGTTGATCGCCGACTGCTTCTGGCCTTCGGAGGTGAGGATCGCGGCCTGCTTCTCGCCCTCGGCGAGGTTGATCTCCTGCTGCTTCTCGCCCTCTGACTTGGCGATCAGCGCGCGCTTCTCGCGCTCGGCGGTGATCTGCGCCTGCATCGCGCGCAGGATCGTCTCGGGCGGGGTGAGGTTCTTCACCTCGTAGCGCAGCACCTTCACGCCCCAGGAGCGGCCGGCCTCGTCGAGCACGTTGACGATCTGGCGGTTGATCACGTCGCGGCTCTGCAGCGACTGGTCGAGCTCCATCTTGCCGACTTCCGAGCGCAGGGTCGTCTGCGCGAGCTGCACGATCGCGGTGACGTAGTCGGAAGTGCCGTAGGAGGCGAGGCGCGGATCGGTCACTTGGTAGTAGATGAGGCCGTCCACGGCGAGCTGGGTGTTGTCCTTGGTGATGCACACCTGTTCGGGGACGTCGGCCGGCACCTCTTTCAGCGAATGCCTGTACGCGACGCGGTCGAAGAAGGGAATGATGATGTTCAAGCCCGGCTGGAGCACCTCCTTGAACTTGCCGAGGCGCTCGACGACCCAGGCGCTTTGCTGGGGCACCACGCGTACACCCTCGATCACGAATACGGCCGCCAACGCGATGATGGCGAAAGGGACCCAGAACGCATGGATCGGCTCGTACCCGTAGATGAGGACCGTAGCGATGATGACCGCGATGATTTTGAAGAGCATGCTGCCTCCGATGGAGCGTGAGATTTCTTCCGCCGCCTGCGCGAGATCAGGCGGGGCGGGTCTTGGAAACTTTGAGCGTGTTGCCATCGACCGATACGATGTAGAGAATCTCGCCGGGCTCGGCCGAGGCGTCCCCCGCGACCCGCGCGTCCCAGAGCGCGTCGCGGTACTTGACGCGCGCGTGGCTCGCGCTCTTGTTTACCCAGGATTCGAATACCGCGGGCTGGCCGACGTCCAGGCCCGGCATGGGACTCGAGACGGTCCGCTTTCTGTACTGATGCACCCAGACGACGCCGGCGACCGCGACGGCCGCCGAAACGAGCGACTGCCACACGAGCACGCCGCCCAGGTACGCCACGCCCGCGCCCGCCAACGAGGCGATACCGAGCACGAGCAGGTAGAACGTGCCGGTGGCGAGCTCGGCGATGACGAGAATGAAGCCCGCGATCAGCCAGGCGAGGGAAAGGTCCATGGGCGCGCCGGTTTACCCCGCGCAGGCGGGAAGCATCAGCGCCTGGAGCACGTCGCTCGTCGCGCGGTTCTGCACGAACGCCGCCACCCCCAAGTGCCTAGGATTCTTGCTTGGGAGCAGCGGCAGGGCGCGCTTCTCCTCGAGCTTCGCGCCCTCGCCGAAGGCGATCGGGCCGATCCACTCGCGCACCACGAAATCGTGCTCGAGCCGCCTGCCGCGGTTCTCGCCGGCGGCCACGTCGCTCGCGAGCTTGTTCTCGTAGGCAGCCAGATACACCGCTGCATTCTTTTGCTCGGCGGGATCGATGAGCGTCGCGGAAAGCTCTGCGTGGATAGCATCGGGCGCGAGCGCGCGGATCGCGAGCACGATCCGCGCACGCGCCGGGCGGGAATTGATGCGCATCACCTGCTCGGAGAATTCGCCGCCCGACCAGCGCGGGAAATCCTGCCCCTGCAGCAGCACCTGCGGCGTGTACACGATCACGGGCCGTTTCAGCTGGGCGAGCTTGCGCTGCCGCAGGGAAAACTCCCCCTTCGCGAACGGATCCTTCCAGCCGATGTAGTCCCAATAATCGACGTGGAGCGCAAGCGGGACCACCTGATCGGGCCTGAAGCCCCGGCCAAAGAGCGAGGACAGCCAGTGGTCTGCCGCGGGGCAGCTGTCGCAGCCCTCCGACGTATACAACTCGACCAGCGCGGTCGTTTGAGGTCCGCTGCGGGCCGAGCACGCCGGTTCCGCGGCGCGCGCGGCGAAGGTAAAGGCGAAGGCGATCGCGATCGCGGCAAGAAGATATTTCGATTCCATCTGGCTTCGGTCGGAGGGAAAGGCATCTTCCTTACAGGGGCGCATGGTACCCGGGTCCGGAAGTCCGGTAAACTTGGCTCTTCAGCCTCCGTGGAGTCCGACCGTGAACCCGATCTACAAATGGATGGGAATCGTCCTCGCCGTCGGCCTAGGCCTCATGGTGGTCGAGTATCGCTTTGCGAAAAGGAAAAAGGAAGGCGTCACCCCGACGGACAAGCGGCGGATCCTCGGCATTTTCTGGATCGCGGTGATCCTCAGCCTCCTGGTAGGCGGCCTCATGGTGATTTCGGGCGGCTGAAAGGATGAGGGTGCCTCTGGGGGTGCTCGATCAATCCCCGGTCATCAGCGGACACAGTCCCGCCGAAGCGATCGCCGAAACCGTTTCGCTCGCCCGGCTCGCCGAAGAGCTGGGCTACCGCCGCTACTGGCTCGCCGAGCACCACGCCATCGCGGCGCTCGCCGATCCGAGTCCCGAGATTCTCGTCTCGCGCGTCGCCTGCGCCACCTCGCGCATCCGCGTCGGCACGGGCGGCGTGCTTCTTCCCTACTACAGCCCGCTGAAGATCGCCGAGCAGTTCCGCATGCTCGAAGCCCTGTTTCCCGGGCGCATCGATCTCGGCATCGGCCGCGCGCCGGGCGGTGACCCGCGCACCGCGCTCGCCTTGGCGGACGGAGAATACCCGGGCGCGGAGCACATGCCGCAGCAAGTGCAGGACCTGATCGGTTTCCTGGACCGGACGCTGCCCGCGGGTCACCCATACGCCAAGGTCAAGGCCCAGCCCGCTGGAGATACTTCGCCGGAAATATGGCTGCTCGGCTCCTCGGATTACGGCGGCGCGCTCGCCGCGCAGCTCGGCCTGCGCTTCGCTTTCGCGCATTTCATCAGCGCGTTCGGAGGCGAGGCCGTGGCGCGCGCCTACCGCGATCAGTACCAGGCTTCGGAGCGCGAGCCGCAACCCTGGTCGCTCGCATGCGTGTTCGTGATCTGCGCGAAGACGCGCTCCGAAGCCGAGCGTCTCGCCGCAAGCATCGACCTTCGACGCCTGCACATGGCGAGAGGCATCGACGCGCCCGTGCCGACGCTCGAGGAAGCGAAGGCCTACCGCTACTCGCTGCAGGAACGCGCCTACATCGAGCAGCAGCGCGCACGCCTGGTGCACGGCGATCCGGGAGAGGTGCGGGAGAAACTGCTGGAGCTGAAGGAAAAGTTCGCGGCCGACGAGCTGATGGTCATCACCATCACCGGCGATTACGAGAGCCGGCGGACTTCGTACCGCCTCGTTGCGGAGGCGTTTGCGTAACCTTCTCCGGACGCGCGTGCCGCCTCGGCCACTCGGTGCGATTGCGGCCGGACTGCTTGGCCGCGTAGAGCGCAACATCTGCCCGGGCAAGCAGCTGTCCGGGACTCACGCCCTGCTCCAGCTCGACCAGTCCGAGCGAAACGGTAACTTGGGGCAGCGCGGACCCCTCGTAGTCGAACGCCGCGTCGGCGATCGACTCGCGCAGGCGCTCGGCGGCGCTGATGGCGCCCGGCATGGAAGTCTGGGGGAAGACCAGCACGAACTCCTCGCCGCCGATGCGAGCGGCGAAGTCGGCGGGCCTCAGGTTGTCGCGCACGAACCGTCCGACCTGCAAAAGCACGGCGTCTCCCGCGGCATGCCCGTAGCCGTCGTTCACCTGCTTGAAATGGTCGATGTCCATCATGGCGATGCACAGGGGCTCGGAGGCGTGGAGGTGGCGCTGCACGATGCGAGGCAGCGTCTGGTCGAGCCAGCGCCGGTTGCGGAAGCCGGTGAGGGG
Source organism: Betaproteobacteria bacterium (assembly GCA_005884455.1). Lineage (GTDB taxonomy): Bacteria > Pseudomonadota > Gammaproteobacteria > Burkholderiales > SG8-39 > VBDM01. Next base: position 4,546 of record VBCH01000123.1, on the reverse strand, counting down.
GTCACTCAGGGCCGCCTGCTCGAATTGCCGGCGCAGGGCGATGTTCTCCTGCACGGCGTCGTTGTTCGAGCGCAAGCGCTTCGCCAGACGCACAAGCAGGCCGACGGAGAACTCGTGCGAGGACTCGGCAAGCCACCAGAAGGTTTCCTCGTCCAGCACGAGGAGCTGCGTGGGCTTTTCCGCCGCGACCGTCGCGGTCGCGGCGCTGCCCGCGAGCAGCGACAGCTCCCCGACGGTCTCGCCCTGTTCTATGTACGCGAGCGGCGATTCGTCCAGTTCCACGCGCAGCCGGCCCGAGATCACGATGTAGACGCGCAGGTTCGGCTCACCCCGCTGGAGCAGGCGCTGGCCCGCTTCGAGCTGTCGCAACCGGGCGCGCGGCACGAGCGCGTCGAGGATCTGGTCGCCTGTTCCCTGGAGCGATTGGAGCTCGCGCAGAACGGCGACGCTCACCCCAGGCGGCTGTTCGCCGGCGGAGTCCTCGCTTGCGACGGGTGGCCTGGGTTGCGGCGGTTTGCGTGCTAAGCCCACGTGGATGGCCCGGCTGACTTCGCCCCAGAATATCCGAGGGCACCGCGGTCGGCAAGGACAACGCGAGCAGGCCGAACCCCAGGAAAAACTGCCGAAAGAACCAGGTTTACAGACCAGCACGCAACATGCCCCTGCCCTACGATGACATGTCAGGCAAATGCGGACAGCTCCAAGGAGGACTTTATGAAATTCTCGAAGCGCGTCATGGCAACGTTGGCATTGACCCCGCTGCTCGCCGGCATAGCCACCTTCGGCTCTTGCCAGACACCGCCACCGGTCTCGCAGCCGCACATCAAGACGGTCTTCATCATCCTCATGGAGAACAAGAACTGGGTGCAGATCGCAGGCAGCAGCAGCGCCCCCTACATCAATAACACGCTGCTGCCCATGGCGTCCCACGCGGAGCTGTACTTCAATCCGCCGCTGGTTCATCCCAGCCTGCCCAACTATCTGTGGCTCGAAGCCGGCGTCAACTTCGGCATCTTCAACGACGACCCGCCCAGCGCGAATCACCAGAGCACGACCAGGCATCTGGTGACCTTGCTGAAAGAGAGCGGCATCTCCTGGAAGTCGTATCAGGACAACATCAACGGCGCCGACTGCCCGCTGGTGAGCAACGGCCTCTATGCCGTGAAGCACAATCCCTTCGTCTACTTCGATGACGTAACCGACAACGGCAATCCCGCTTCGGCGAATTGCATCAGCCACGTGCGTCCGTTCAGTGAGCTGGCAGCGGATCTCGCCAACAATACCGTCGCGCGATACAACTTCATCACCCCGAACCTGTGCAGCGACATGCATGACAGCTGCGCGCCGCTCAACGATCCCATCCGGCAGGGCGACACCTGGCTGTCCCAGAACCTGCCCGCGATCCTCGGCTCCGCGGTCTACCGAGACGGCGGCGCGGTGTTCGTCACATGGGACGAAGGAGAATTTTCGGACGGTCCGATCGGCATGATCGTGCTATCGCCGTTCGCCAAGGGCAATGGCTACCGGAACTTCATCCGCTACACGCACGGGTCGACCTTGCGCACCTTCCAGGAAATCTTCGGCGTCAGCCCGTTTCTGCGCGATGCCGCCATCGAGACCGATCTGAGCGATCTGTTTACCGTTTTTCCCTGACCGATCGTTCCGCGACCTCAGAAGAGGTGCACCGCGGTCGGCCAGAAAAAGCCGATCAGGCTGAATGCGACGCCGATCGCGCCCAAGCCGTAGGCGATCCAGAGGAGCGCCGCGACGCCGGTGATGATCTGGGCCGAGGCGAGCACGATCGCGATCTGCACCGCGGCCGAGGCGATCTCGTAGTTGTGGTAGGCCGCCATCGCGCGGTCGCGCTTCGCCTCCTTCTCCTTCGCGCGCACCATCAATTCCTTGCGGCCCTCGTTCGTCTCGGGCTCGGACTGATAGCGCTCGGCGGTCTTCTTCCAGGCCTCGACCTGCTTTGTCACCGCCTCCGGGGCACGGTTTCCGAACTGGGCTTCCATCTCCTCAGCTCTGCGAAAGCGAGCACGAGCGCGAGGACCGCGATGAAGAGCGCGACCTTCTTGTTGGAGGGGTCGACGTGGACGTGGGCTTCGGACATTCCGTTTCTCCGCTTCCGTCGGACGCCTGAATTCTAGCCCAGCGCTACGGGGAGGTCAGAGCGGTCCCCATGTTTCCCACTGCGACGACCCTCGTACCGGACCAAGCAACGCCTTGACAGGGTGTTTACCGTGCCGGAGGTCAAGAAATCTTGACACGATCTTCAGCGCCGCACGCCCGGCGTCTCGATCGGCAGGCCCTGCGCTCGCCAAGCGAGATACAGCTCGAGGTCGAGGTACTCGGGTGACCCGTAGGGCAGCATCTCGGCGCGAATGCCGGAGAGGCAGGCGCGAATCCGACGCTGGAGCGAACCGATCGTCTGCCACTCCATGCGGTAGGCCGGATAGGCGTTGGGATGACCCTGGCTGATGGTTTCGGAGAGCAGTCGCTTGCCCCACTGCGCGTCGTGGCAGTGCGCGCACGACAGGTTCATCTGTCCGCGCCGCAAGTGGTACGCCGCGCGTCCCGCTTCGAAATGCGCGCGCGCCGCGCCGTCGATGCGCGTCGCGATCGGCAGGCCGAGCGACTGGCGCGCGACATAGGCGGTGAGCGCGAGCAGCTCCTCGGATTCGTAACGCAGGGGCTCCGCATCCATGCGCCCGGTGCGGCAAAGATTGATGCGGTCCTCGAGGTTGACGAGCTTTCCGCTCGCCTTGTCGATTTTCGGATAGCTCGCGGCCACGCCGCGCATGCTCGTGTCCTTGTGACAGCTTGCGCAGGCGAGGGTTTTTTTCCCCGCGAGCTCGCTCCAGAGCCTCTCCCCGCGCTCCACCCACAGCATGCCGGGATTGGCGAAGTCGTCGTTCTGCAGGGCGCGCAGGTCGGAGCCGAGAAACACGGAGCCGGACTTGAGCTCGCCCGGCGGAATCGCGCGCTCCTGCGCGAGCACGACACCGGCGGCGAGCGCGGCGGCGGCGAGAGCGAGCCGCGCGCGGGCGCGCCTCATCCCTTGACGACGATGGACTGGCGCTCCGAGCCCCGCTCGCCTTCGTCGTCGATCCACGTGAACTCCAGGTCCCCGCTCGCTTGGGCCACGGTGTAGAACTGCACGTAGGGATTGGCCGAGATGCCCGAGGACAGATCGGCGCGGAACACTTCCACTCCGTTGTAGCGGCACGACAGGACTGTGATGACGTTGCGCTTGATGAGATGCCCGACGTCGTCGTGGCGGTAGCCGGTCTCCATCGGGTGCTGGATCAGGATGCGGACCTCGATCACCTCGCCGCGCTTCGCCTGGCGGGGAATCTGGATTCTTGCGGCCACGGTTTGCGCTTCCTTCCGGCTCAGCTCTCGTCGAGGCAGGCGGAAAGCGTGACCACGATGGGCGCAGCGTCGTACCAGAACGAGCCGTCGGAGAGCTTCGCGACCGCGGTCACGCGCTGGCTGCCCGCGAGCCGCACGCGCGAGTTGATCTCCGCCTTGCCCGCGCGCGGCCCCAGATAGAAATTCGCCATGTTGGGCACCGGGTTCCTCTCCGAGTACAGGTGGATGCTCCTCACGTGATCGGCTTCGGTCATCGGACTGTCCACCGTGATGCGGATGGGAACGGAATTGCCGTTGTCGGCGAGCTGCGGCAGGACGAGCGTGACCTTGCCCTTTCTCACCGGCGCGCCGCCGGTGACCGCCCGCACGATCGGATCCAGAGGATCGACCTGCGCGAGCGCCGCGCGTGGAAGGGCGAAGCTGCCGGCGAGACCTGCGAGGAAATCGCGGCGCTTCATTGTGCCTCCTTCAGCGTCGCGAGCCAGGCGACGACGTCCTCGACCTGCTGCGCCGAAAGCAGTGGCTTGCCGCGGAAAGCGGCGGCGACCTGATTCAGACCTTCTGTCCTGTAGTACGCGGGCATGGGCGTATCCGGATTCACGCGGGTGGAATCGGCGACGCGCAGGCGCAGCTGCGCGGGGGAGAGCCGCGCGCCGACGCCCGCGAGGGTGGGCGCGATATTCCCGAAATTCTTCTCACCGGGCACCGCATGGCACAGAGTACAGGCTCCCCCATCCCGATTCACCACGATACTTCGACCGCGCGCCGCGTTGCCGGGCTCGGAAGTCAAAGCCCGCGGAATCGCGTCTCCGACCGCCTCGAAGCGTACCGACTCACCTTGCGCCCAGACCTGCGAATACGCGAGGAGTATCGCAATCGCGGGGGCGACGGCGTGTTTGCGCGTCAAGCCAATGTCAGCCCGTGGTTCTTCAAGGGCAGCGAGCGCACGCGCTTGCCGGTGGCGGCGAAGATCGCGTTGCACACCGCCGGGGCGATCGACGCCTGGCCCGGTTCGCCGACGCCTCCCCAGAACCCGCCCGAGGGCGCGAGCACGACCTCGACATTGGGCATTTCGCGCAGTCGCATCATGCGGTAGTCGTGGAAGTTCGACTGCTCCGCGCGTCCCTCCTTGATGGTGATCTCGCCCCAGAACATCGCGGTCAGCATGAAC
>VBCH01000001.1 GCA_005884455.1 Betaproteobacteria bacterium | reverse complement strand
CGGGTTCATCGCACCGATTCACAGGTCAAGATCTTCGTGCGGCAACCGCGCGGTGCCCGATGTCGCGCCGATACTGCATGCCGGCGAAGCGGATGCCTTCCACGACTTCGTACGCGCGCCGCTGCGCCACCTTGATCGAATCTCCCAGGGCGGTCACGCACAGCACGCGCCCGCCGCTGGTAACGACGAAGCCATCTTTCAGTGCCGTACCCGAGTGAAACACCCGAAAGTCTTCTCCCGTCGCAGGAAGTCCTGTCACCACGTCGCCCTTTTTCGGAGCGTCCGGATAACCCGCGGCCGCGAGAACCACCCCCAACGCGGCGCGGCGGTCCCACTCGGCCTTGACTCGATCGAGCTTCCCGTCCATGGCGTGCTCGATCAGCTCGAACAGGTCGCTTTTCAGACGTAGCAGGATCGGCTGTGTCTCGGGATCGCCGAGACGACAGTTGAATTCCAGCACGCGGGGATTGCCCGAGCCGTCGATCATGAGTCCGGCGTAGAGGAACCCGGTATAGCGCTGGCCTTCCTCGGTCATTCCCGCGAGCACGGGCTGGATGATTTCGCGCACCACTCGCGCGTGCAGCTCGGGAGTCACTACTGGCGCCGGAGAGTACGCGCCCATGCCGCCGGTATTGGGCCCCTTGTCGCCGTCCTTGAGGCGCTTGTGGTCCTGGCTGGTCGCAAGCGGGAGCACGTGCTCGCCGTCCGCCAGCACGATGAAGCTCGCTTCCTCTCCATCGAGGAATCCTTCGATCACGACCCGGCTGCCCGCAGCGCCCAGCGAACGCTCGACGAGGATTCTCTCGACCGCACGATGAGCTTCGTCTGCGCTCGTCGCGACGACCACGCCCTTCCCCGCGGCGAGCCCGTCCGCCTTCACGACGATGGGCGTGCCGTGCGCGTCGATATAGGCGTGCGCGGCGCTGGCCGTGTCGAAGCTCGAGAATTCCGCGGTGGGAATTCCGTGCCGGATCATGAATTCCTTGGCGAACTGCTTGGAGCTCTCCAGCCGGGCGCAAGCCTGGGTCGGGCCTAAGATCCGCAAACCCCTGGAACGGAACAGATCGACGATGCCTCCGGCGAGCGGCGCTTCGGGTCCCACCACGGTGAGGTAGATATTTTCAGCGCGCGCGAATTCGGCGAGCTTGTCGATTGCCGAGATCGCGACGTTCTCCAGGCCGGCCTCGCGGGCAGTACCGCCATTTCCCGGGGCGACGAAGACTTTTTGTATGCGTGGGCTTTGCGCCAGGCGCCACGCGATCGCGTGTTCCCTGCCGCCCGAGCCGACGACGAGAAGCTTCATGAGCGGCGGTCGGGCTTCAATGCCGGAAATGCCGCACGCCGGTGAACACCATGGCAAGCCCGAGCTCGTCGGCGGCAGCGACCACCTCGTCATCGCGCACGCTTCCGCCGGGCTGGATGACGGCCTTCGCGCCCGCAGCGGCGACTACTTCCACGGCGTCGCGAAACGGGAAGAACGCGTCCGACGCGACGACGGATCCCTTGAGGGACAGCCCCGCGTCCTGCGCCTTGAGCGCGGCAATACGGGCGGCGTCGACGCGGCTCATTTGGCCTGCGCCGATGCCGAGCGTGCGACCGCCCGAGGAAAACACGATCGCGTTCGATTTGACGAACTTCGCCACACGCCACGCGAACAGCAAGTCGGCCACTTGTGTCGCGCTTGGCTTCAGCTGGGTGACCGTGCGCAGCTCCGAAGCTTCCACCTTACGGTGGTCCGGGAATTGCACGAGGAGCCCTCCTCCGACGCGCTTGAAATCGTACGTCTGCACGGCGTGCGCCAGGTTCACCGACATCACCCGCACGTTGGCTTTGGCGGCAAGGATCCGCCGTGCTTCGGCGTCGATTTCGCGCGCGATCACCACTTCGACGAACTGTTTGGATATCGCTCCGGCCGCCGCGGCGTCGAGTTCGACGTTGAACGCGACGATGCCCCCGAATGCAGCCGTGGGGTCGGTGGCGAAGGCGCGCTCGTACGCGTCGCGGGGTGAGGCTCCGATCGCGGCGCCGCAGGGATTGGCGTGCTTGACGATCACGCAGGCCGGCTCATCGAAGGTCTTCACGCATTCCCAGGCTGCGTCGGCGTCGGCGATGTTGTTGTACGACAGCTCCTTGCCTTGAATCTGAGTGTAGCCGGCGATGCCGCCGGGAGTCGGATTGCCGTCGCGATAGAATGCCGCAGCCTGATGCGGGTTTTCGCCGTAGCGCAGGTCCTGAGCTTTTTCGAACTGAAGCGTAAGGTGCTCGGGGAAAGGCGCAAGTTCCCCGCCGCTCCCCAGCCCCGTGAAGTAATTGCCGATGGCGGCTTCGTACGCCGCGCTGTGGGCGAACGCCTTTTGGGCGAGGGCGAAGCGCGTGCCCTCGCTCAAGGCGCCGCCGCGCTCCCCCATTTCCGCGAGGACCTTCGAATAGTCGGATGGATCGGTCACGACTGCGACGCCCGCGTAGTTCTTGGCCGCTGCGCGCAGCATGCTGGGACCCCCGATGTCGATGCTCTCGATCGCCTCGGCGAGAGTGCAATCCGGTTTCGCGACGGTTCGTGCGAACGGATAGAGGTTGACCGCGACGAGATCGATCGGCTCGATGCCCGCCGCCTTGATCGCGGCCAAGTGCGCGGGGGAATCGCGCCGGGCGAGTATGCCGGCGTGCAGTCTCGGGTGCAGGGTTTTCACCCGCCCGTCGAGCATTTCCGGGAAGCCGGTATAGTCGGCCACCTCGGTTACGGGGAGGCCTTGCTCGGCGAGAAGTTTCGCCGTGCCGCCCGTAGACAGGATCTTGATCTTGAACCGGGTGAGGGCGCGCGCAAACTCCGCAAGGCCGCTCTTATCGGATACGCTGATCAGCGCCGTCCGGATGGGAATCATGCAGGTCGACGGTGAACGGCGGGACCACCGCTCACATCTTTATTTTGAGCGACTGGATCTTCTTTCTCAGGGTATTGCGGTTGATGCCGAGCATCTCGGCGGCGATGGACTGATTTCCCTCGGCCCGGTCGAGCACGAGCTCGAGCATCGGACGCTCGACGTTCTTCAGCACCATGTCGTAGATGGCGCGCGGCTTTGCCCCGTCGAGGTCCTTGAAGTACCGCTCCAGAGACCGGCGGACACAGTCTGCGATCTCGTTTGTCTGCCTCATGCCGCCAGCTCCACGTCATAGCGCAGGCGCAGATTCTCGCGCCCGAACTGCTCGAAGAAACGATTGACCGCGTCGAGTTGCTCTTCGCGGGTTTCAAGCTGATTCATGTGATGCCGGAAGCTCGCGGAACCGGCGAGCCCCTTCGTATACCAGGAGATGTGCTTTCGCGCGACTTTGACTCCCGTTTCCGTTCCATAGAATGCGTAGAGCTCATGCAGGTGCGCGAGCAACACGGCATGGATCTCGGAAACGAGGGGATGGGGCAGTTTCTCGCCCGTTGAAAGGTAGTGCTCAATTTCGCGGAAGATCCAGGGCCGCCCCTGGGCCGCGCGGCCGATCATGATCCCGTCGGCGCCCGTATAGTCGAGCACATACTTCGCTTCCTCTGGCGTGGTGATGTCGCCGTTTGCCACCACGGGCAGACGCGTAGACCGCTTGACTTCGCGGATCGTGTCGTACTCGGCCCGGCCCGAGAAGCCGCAGGCGCGGGTGCGGCCGTGCAGGGACAAAAGCTGAACGCCGCTGTCCTCGGCGATCTTCGCGACCTTCAGAGCGTTCTTGTTGACCGGATCCCACCCCGTTCGGAACTTCAGCGTCACGGGCACATTCACCGCCTTCACCACGGCCTTGAGGATGCGCCCGACCAGGGGCTCATCCTTGAGGAGCGCGGATCCGGCGAGGGTGTTGCAGACTTTCTTGGCCGGACAACCCATGTTGATGTCGACGATTTGCGCGCCCCGCTCCACGTTGAAGCGGGCGGCCTCGGCCATCATGACCGGGTCGGCCCCGGCGATCTGCACCGAGATCGGCTCGACCTCGCCTTCGTGATTGGCGCGGCGGCGTGTTTTCTCGCTCCCCCACAGCAACGAGTTCGAGGCCACCATTTCGGATACGGCCAGGCCCGCACCGAATTTCTTGCACAGCTGCCGGAAGGGGCGATCCGTGACCCCGGCCATCGGCGCGACAAAAAGATTATTGCGCAAAGTGCGCGAACCGATTCGCATCGACGATCACGGAAATTTTTCGGGCGGAGCGCAATTCTATACCTAAACATGAGCGTTTAGGGAAGCGCTCCAGCGCTTCGCGCGAAAAGAAAATCGACCGAGGATTTCTTGTTGTCCCCGCACCGCAAAGAGCGGCGCCGTGCCGTTCAGGGCAGCGCGCGAGCGCCGAAGATCATGCGGCGGGCGAGAAAACTCCTCGCGGGCGGCAGAGCATCGAGCGTTGCAAGGCCGGCGCCGCGCGCCAGCGCGAGCGGCGCAAGAGAATTCGAGAATATTCTCACCAGAAAATCGGTGAATCCGATTCCGGCGTAGCGGTCGAAACTGCGGCTGCGGGCGTAGCGAGCGAGAAAGCGGGGTGCGCCAATTTCTTCTTTTGCGACGTCAAGCAACATCTGAGCCAATTCCCATGCGTCCCGCAGGCCGAGATTGAGTCCCTGGCCGGCCACCGGGTGCAGCGTTTGCGCGGCGTTTCCGATTGCGAGGACTCTCGGCGCGGGATCGATCCTGCCATAACGCAGAGAGAGCGGGAAGGTCGAGCGCGGCCCGACCGACGCGAAATTCCCGAGCCTTCCGCCGAAGATTTCGCGCAGGCGCGCGAGGAAATCCGGATCGGAAAGCCCGAGCAACTCGGCGGCGCTCGCCGGGCGCACGCTCCAGACCAGCGCGTAGCGGTCTCTGAACGGGAGCAAGGCAAGCGGCCCCTCGGCCGTGAAGCGTTCCCACGCGACCCCGGAGCGCGGGTGCTCGGCCGTGACCTCGGCCACGATGGCCTGCTGGCGATAATCCCTGGCATACGACGTACGGCGATTCTGGCCGCCGTCGGCCAGCACGAGCATCCGAGCGCGCATGCCTGTTTTCTTTTCGCCGCGGGACAGCTGCAGCAAGACTTCGTCGTCAGCCGGTTTCCAGTCTCTCAAGGATTCCGCCCCTGCGGGAGTGAGGCCCGCAAGCTGCGCGACGAGCTCGGAGTATGCGGTGACGTATCCCAGCGCGGGCAAGCCGTGATCAGCGCAGCGCATTACCGTTCTGCCGAAGCCCCGCTGGCTGACATGGATGGTTTCGATCGGGTTGCTTCGGACCGAGTCCCATATGCCTAGGCGCTCAAGGATGAGGCGGCTGCCGTAGGAGAGGACGATGGGTCGATCGGCGAAATCGGCTTCGCCCGCGACTCGGGCGACGGAGACCGAGCTCCCGGACAGGGCAAGAGCCAGCGCGCACCCGACGGGTCCGCCGCCGGCGATGGCGACATCCACCTCTGGCAGCTCAGCCACGGCCGACCAGGGCCTCGAGATCCCGGACCGATTTCGGTGCGGCCGCAGTCAATACCTCGCAGCCCGAAGCTGTCACGACGACGTCGTCCTCGATGCGCACCCCCGTGTTCCAGAACTGCCGGGGCACGTCATCGGCCGGCCGGATGTAACAGCCGGGCTCTACGGTCAGGGTCATGCCCGGCTCGAGCCGGCGCCATTGCCCGCCCGATTTATATTCTCCTGCATCGTGGACGTCCAGACCGAGCCAATGTCCGGTGCGGTGCATGTAGAAGCGCTTGTAATCCTCGGCTTCGATCACCTTGTCGAGCGTCCCGCGGCACAGTCCCAGATCCACGAATCCTTGAGCGAGCGTTCTCACCGCGGTATCGTGCGGCTCGTCCCAGCGGCTGCCCGGCTTCACCGCGGCGATCGCCGCGGTCTGCGCAGCGAGGACCAGTTCGTAGACGTCCTTCTGCGGGCCGCCGAATTTTCCGTTCACGGGGAAAGTCCGCGTTACGTCCGAGGCATATCCGTCCAGCTCGCAGCCTGCGTCGATGAGCAAGAGATCCCCTTGGGCGAGCCGCGCGTTGTTGTCGCGGTAATGCAGGACGCAGGCGTTGGCTCCTCCGGCAACGATGGGCCAGTACGCCGGATACTGGGCGCCGTGGCGGCGAAACTCGTAGAGAAGCTCCGCCTCGATTTCGTATTCGTTGCGTCCAGGGCGCGTCGCGCGCATCGCGCGTTCGTGGGCGGCCACCGAGATCGCTGCGGCGCGCCGCATCACGGCGAGCTCCCCGTCGTCCTTGATGAGACGCATCTCGTCTAGCGCGGTGCGCACGTCGCGAATCTCGGCGGGCGCCGTGACGCCCGCTCGCGCCTGCGCCCGGACTTGGTTCAGCCATCCCATGATGCGCGCGTCCCAGGCTGCATCGGCTCCGGGAGCGTAATAAAGCGCAGGCTGATCAGCGAGCAGCTTCGGCATCTGCTCGTCGAGCGACTGCGCCGGATAGGCTTCGTCGAAACCAAACGCGGCCCTCGCACCCTCGGGGCCGTTGCGAACGCCTTCCCAGAGCTCGCGCTCCGGATTGCGCTCGCGGCAGAAGAGAATCGACCTGGGCTCCTCTCCGGCGACGAGGACGAGCACCGCCTCGGGCTCGGGGAACCCGCTCAAATAGTAGAAATAGCTGTCGAATCGATACAGGTAGTCGCTGTCGCGATTGCGGATGCGTTCCGCCGCGGTCGGAATGATCGCGACACCCTTGCCCATGCGCGACTGCAGCGCGTGACGGCGCTCGGCGCAGCGCGAAAGATTGCTGGTAGTGTCCATTGCCGCGATTGTCGTCCCCTTTGCAGCGACGATCAAGCGACGCGCTCGTTCAGCGCGGAAAGGCGCGCAGGCGTGCCGACGTCATGCCAGACGCCGCGATGCATCTCGCCGGAGACCTGCTCGCGCGCCATCGCCGCGCGCAGGAGCGGGGCAATCTGTCCCTTCGAACCTGGCCTGATGCTCGAGAAGAGCTCCGCGCGGTAAAGACCTATCCCACTGTAGGTGAGCTTGGATTGCCCGGATTCGGCGACTTGCGCGCCGTTGAGCGCGAAGTCCCCTAGCGGGTGATGCGGCGGATTTGGGACCAGTACCAAATGTGCGAGATTTTGTCCCAGGTCGATCCCAACGAGACGGGAAAAGTCGAAGTCGCAGAAGAGGTCGCCGTTGACGACGAGGAAGGGCTTGTCGCCGAGCAGGGGCAAGGCTTGGGCAATTCCGCCCGCGGTTTCGAGCGCTTCGGCTTCGCGCGAGTAGCGGATTGCGACGCCAAAGCGGCGTCCGTCGCGCAGCGCCGCCTCGATCATGTGGCCGAGATGCGCGTGATTGATCACGATCTCGCGAACGCCCGAGCGCGCGAGCGCCTCGATCGACCAGGCGATCAGAGATTTGCCGCGCACTTCGAGGAGCACCTTGGGGATCGCCTCGGTGAGGGGTCTCATGCGCTCGCCGCGGCCTGCGGCAAGGATCATGGCTTTCATCGTTCGAGACTAGAACGTGTGGCCAACGCGCTTCTCCTGCCGCTCGAGTTCCTCGAGCAGGCGCCCGAGCGCGGCAAGCTCGGGATAACGCCCGCACGTGCGCCGCAGGTAGCTCATCACGAGCGGCTGGTCTTTCAGATAGCCGTCCTTGCCGTCGCGAAAGGATAGGCGCGCGAAGATCCCCAGCACCTTGAGTTGCCGCTGGGCCCCCATCCACTCGAAATCCCGATAGAAATCCGCGAAATCGGGGCCGACCGGCAGCCCTTGGCCCCGGGCCCTCTCCCAATAGCGGACCGCCCAATCGATGACGCGTTCCTCGTCCCAAGCGATGTAGGCGTCGCGCAGGAGCGAGACGAGATCGTAGGTGATCGGGCCGTAGACCGCGTCCTGAAAATCGAGAATTCCCGGGCAGGGCTCGCAGACCATGAGGTTGCGCGAGTGGTAGTCGCGATGCACGAACACGCGCGCCTGCGCGAGGTTGTTATCGAGGATCGTCGAAAACGTTTTCTCCAGCGTCTGGAGTTGTGCCGTGTCGAGCTCGCGGCGCAGCTGGCGCCCTACGTACCAGTCGGGGAAGAGGCGAAGCTCCCTCTCGAGCAATTCCCTGCTGTAATCGGGGAGCAGGCCGGGGCGGCTCGCGCGCTGAATCCGCAGCAGCGCGTCGAGCGCGTCTTCGTAAAGCCTTCCGGCGTTGTGCTCGTCGAGCGCGTCCAGGTAAGTCGTGCTGCCCAGATCCGAGAGCAGCAGAAAGCCCTGTTCGAGGTCCTGCGCAAAGATTTCGGGCACGTGCACTCCGGCCTCGGCAAGGAGATGCGCTACATGCACGAACGGCCCGCAGTTCTCCTTGTCGGGCGGCGCGTCCATCACGACGAGCGACGGCTGTGCTTCGCCGCGTCGGATCCTGAAATAACGCCGGAAGCTCGCGTCGTCGGAGGCGGGCGCGATGCTGAAATCACCGCCTCCGAGGGTCGCCGCCAGCCATCGCCGCAATTGCTCCGCGCGATCCAAAAATCCTCCTGAAACAAAGCATTGCCTTCGCCGCAGATTTGTGCGATTTTAGCACCCGCCCGAAAGCCCAGGTCCAGGCTTCTCCGATATGTCTTGTTCACCTGCCCGCCGTGCGGCGTTGGCTCTTGCGCTGTCTTGTTCTGCCGCGGTGTACGCACAGGGGCAGGGACTTCGGCCGCAGAGTTCTTCCGAGCAACGCTCCAAGACGCGCGCCTTGCCGATCACCCTCGACGCGGACCGCATCGAAGGCGTCGCGGGAAAGGACACGACGGCGCAGGGCAACGCGAGCTTGCGCCAAGGGGACTTGTCGATCCGCGCCGACTCGTTGACATATCACGAAGAAAGCGAAGACGTCGAAGCCCGCGGCAACGTGCTCTTCAAGCGCAACGGGGACACTTTGAAGGGCCCCGCGCTGAAGTATTCCATCAGGGATGCGACCGGACTATTCGAGAAGCCGGACTTTACTTTCACGCAGCGCCCGAAGACAGGCCAGCCACCCATCTCGGCGCGCGGGCAGGCGGAGACGATCGAGTTCCTGGGTGACGGCCAGTACAGAATCAAGGACGGCTTCTTCACCTCCTGCAAGCCGGGTGACGATAGCTGGCTGGTCAAGGCCGACGAGCTGGAGCTGGATTTCACGCGCGACGTGGGGACCGCCCGCGGCGCCAGCTTGTATTTCGAGGGACTGAGCATCATCCCGGCGCCTTCTTTCGACTTCTCCCTGAACAACCAGCGCAAATCGGGCTTTCTCCCGCCTTCGATCGGCGTTACCGGGAAGAGCGGACCCGAGGTCGCAATTCCGTATTACCTGAATCTCGCGCCCAACTACGACCTCACGCTCACGCCGCGTTACATGGAAAAGCGCGGATTGCAGGTCGCGGAGCAGTTCCGTTATTTGCAGAAGGATTACAAGGGCGATTTCAGCGCGGAGGTGCTCCCGAATGATCGTGCAGCGGATGGCGATCGCCGCTCGGCGATGAGCCTGACAGGCAGCTACAACCGCGACGGAACCGTCCTGGGCGGACTTAACCTGAACAAAGTTTCCGACGACAGCTATTTCCGCGACCTTGCGACCCGCATCAACATCACTTCGACGACCAACCTGCCTCGTGAGGGCTTTTTGACCTACAACGGCAAGTGGTGGGACACGGGGAGCTACTCGGCGACTGCGCGGGTACAACGCTTCCAGGTCCTGCAGGATCCGGACAATCCCATCCCCAACCCCATCCCCTACGGACGCACCCCGCAGCTCACCTTGTCCACTCTGCGCCAGGACATCGGCGGCTTCGATTTCGGGTCCTCGGCCGAGTTCGTAGACTTCACCCATCCCTCGCTCGTGAACGGCAAGCGCTCGACGCTCTATCCGAGCCTCAGCTTGCCGCTCATCACTCCGGGTTCCTTCCTCACACCGAAAGTCGGCGTGCACTACACGTACTATTCGCTCTATGACATCCCAACGATCCAGGTAACACCGACCTCGACCGCTTTCCCGGTGCTCCCGATAGGAGCGACCTCGAACGTTCCGGCGTTCCCGAATTGGATCAGCCGCACGCTTCCCATTTTCAGCGTCGACAGCGGACTGATCTACGAGAGAGAAACCCACGCACTCGGGCAAGCGGTGGTGCAGACGCTCGAGCCGCGTTTCTACTATGTGAACATCCCATTCCGCGACCAGAATCAAATTCCTCTGTTCGACACTGCGATCGCGGACTTCAACTATGCCCAGATCTTTTCCGAGAACATGTTCTCCGGCGGCGACCGCATCAACGACGCGCGCCAGCTCACTGCAGCGGTCACGTCGCGCCTGCTCCTGCCGTCGAACGGGCAGGAAGTGCTGCGCGGCACGTTCGGTCAGCGCTACTATTTCAGGGACCAGCGGGTCACGCTCAATCCCAACGACGTGCCGCGCACTTACAACGCGTCGAACTGGCTCGCCGCGCTGTCGGGGCGCGTGAGCCAGCACTGGACCTTCGAGGGTGCTACCGAATACGATCAGCGCGACTACCGTACCGAGCGCCTGACCCTGGCAGCGCGCTATCGGCCCGAAGGGCTCAAGGCGCTCAACCTGAGCTACCGGTACCTGAGCGGGGACATTACGACGACGGCTCCGCTCAAGCAGGTGGACCTGTCGGCACAGTGGCCGATCGCCGGGCGCTGGTACGGCGTAGGGCGCTTCAACTATTCGCTGGTCGATAGCCGGATCGTCGAAGGCATAGGCGGGCTCGAATACGGAGCCGACTGCTGGACAAGCCGGATCATCATGCAGCGATTCGCACTGACCGCCGGAACTTCCTCGTCGAGCGTGTTCCTGCAGCTGGAGCTGAACGGCTTTTCGGCCCTCGGGTCCAATCCCCTCGAGGCCTTGAAACGCAACATTCCGGGCTATCAGCGGATCAACGCGCCCTCAGCCGACAGGAAGCCCGGCGACTCATTTGATTTCTACGACTGATGGCTTGACAATGAACCGATGAGATTTCCACTTGCCATTCCGCTGCTGGCGGCATGCGGTGCAGCGCTCGCGCAAAGCCCTCGCCCGGAGCAGGCCGCGCCGGCGCGCATCGACTTGATCGACCGGATCGTCGCGGTAGTCAACAAGGAGGTGATCACGCAGTACGAGTTGACCGAGCGGATGAATCGCGTGCAGAAGGAGCTGCAGCGCCGCGGGACATCCCTCCCCGCTCGCGCCGAGATCGAGCGCCAGGTGCTGGAGCGCCTCATCATCGAAAAAGTTCAACTGCAATATGCCCGGGAGACGGGGGTGCGCGTGGACGATTTGGAGCTCGATCGCACCGTCAGCCGGGTCGCGGAGGGGAACAAGCTCTCACTGACGGAATTCAGGCAGACGCTCGAGCGCGATTCGATCCGGTTCGACGAATTTCGGGAAGAGCTGCGCAATGAGATTCTGATGAATCGCTTACGGGACCGCGAAGTCACCGGCAAGATCACGGTCAGCGAAGGTGAGATCGAGAATCTGCTCCTCGAGCAGAGCGAAAAAAAAGACACCGCAACCGAATACAACATCGCGCACATTCTGATCCGGGTACCCGAGCAGGCGACCCCCGAACAGCTGGAAAGCCGGCGTGCCCGCGCCGAGGAAGTGGTCAAGCGGCTCAGGGACGGCACGGAGTTCGCCCAGCTCGCCGCGACCTACTCCGATGCACCCGATGCGCTTCAGGGAGGGGTAATGGGTTGGCGCAGTCAGCAGCGGCTGCCGGAATTGTATGTCGAAGCCCTGGCGGGCCTGAAGCCCGCAGACATCAGCAACGTGTTTCGAAGCGCCGCTGGATTCCACGTTCTCAAGCTCCTCGAGCTGCGCGGTGCCGGTGCGCCTCTCCTCGTGGAGCAGGCGCACGTGCGTCATATTCTGGCGCGTACCAACGATCTCGTTTCCGAGGACGAGGCCAAGAGGAAGCTGCTAAGCCTACGGGAACGCATCGTAAACGGAGTGAACTTCGCGGAGCTCGCTCGGCTGAATTCGGACGACGGTTCGGCTTCCCGGGGAGGAGATCTGGGATGGATCTATCCGGGTGATACCGTGCCGGAATTCGAGCGGGCTTTTGCGGAGCTGAAGCCGATGGATGTAAGCCAGCCCGTCAAGACTCCCTTCGGATGGCATCTCATCCAGGTGCTCGAGCGGCGTACTGCGGACATGTCCTCGGACCGCAAGCGCATCGAGGCGCGCAAGGCACTTCTCGATAGAAAGGGTGACGAGGCCTATCAGGAATGGGTTCGCCAGCTGCGCGACCGCGCCTACATCGAGATGCGGCTCGAAGAACGGTGAACGCTCGATTCGAAAAACCGGCGGCCTCTCGCGCAGGCATTGCGTCGCGCTCGAATTCCGTTCCAGTCATAGCGGTGACCTCGGGGGAGCCGGCGGGCATCGGCCCCGATGTCTGTCTGGCCCTCGCGCAAAAGACGTTCGCCGCGCGCATCGTGGTTCTTGGAGACCGGGAGATGCTCGAGAGCCGCGCCCGGCAGCTGGGGCTCCGCGTTCAGCTGAGCGATCCCGGTGCAGGCTTGACGCCGGATTCGGTCGCATGCCTGCATATCCCGCTCTCGGTCCCCTGTCGGGCGGGCACGCTCGATCCGCGCAACGCGCCCTACGTGATTTCGCTCATCGAGCGTGCAATCGAAGGCTGCAAGGCCGGGGAGTTCGCCGCGCTCACGACCGCTCCCGTGCACAAGGGCGTCATCAACGACTGCGGCATCCCTTTCATCGGCCACACGGAGTATCTCGCCGAGCGCACCGGCGCCGCTCAGGTGGTCATGATGCTCGCGGGCGGAGGCCTGCGCGTCGCGCTCGCGACGACTCACCTCGCCTTGAAGCATGTGCCGCGCGCCCTGACGCGCGAAGGCCTCGAACGGACCATCCGGGTGCTCCACGCGGAGCTTATCAGCCGGTTCGGAATCTCAGCCCCGCGGATCCTGGTTGCCGGTCTCAATCCACATAGCGGCGAGGGTGGCTACTTCGGGCGAGAGGAAATCGAAGTGATCGGGCCCGTTCTCGAGAAATTGCGCGCGGAAGGTCTGCGGCTCACCGGACCGCTGCCGGCGGATACGCTGTTCGTTCCGGATCGGCTCGCCCGGGCCGATTGCGCGCTTGCGATGTATCACGATCAGGGCCTGCCCGTTCTCAAGTACGCGAGCTTCGGCAGGGGTATCAACGTCACGCTCGGCCTGCCCATGGTCCGCACTTCGGTCGACCACGGCACCGCGATCGAGCTCGCCGGCACCGGTCGGGCAGAGCCCGGCAGTCTCATCGAGGCGGTCGAAGCGGCGATCGAAATGGCGCAAGCCGAGATGCGGACAGCGCCCTAGACAGTGACGACCCGTCGGCATGTCCCGCGGAAAAGATTCGGTCAGCACTTTCTCGTCGACCGGGGGATCATAGAGCGCATCGTCTCCGCGATCGATCCGCACTCCAACGAACATATCGTCGAAATCGGCCCCGGGCTCGGAGCGCTGACCGCCCCGCTGCTCGAGCGGGTCGAGCACCTGCACGTCGTGGAGCTCGATCGGGATCTGAGCGGGCGCCTGCGCGAGCGCTATCCCGTCGATCGCCTGACCGTGCACCAAGCCGATGCGCTGCGCTTCGACTTTGCGACGCTGCCTGCGCCGCTCAGAATCGTCGGCAACCTCCCTTACAATATTTCCACCCCGCTCCTGTTCCACGTTGCCGCCGCGGCTGCCCGGTGCACGGATCTCCATTTCATGCTTCAACACGAGGTCGTTGAACGGATGATCGCGAAGCCGTCGGAACCCGAATACGGGCGGCTGTCGGTCTCGCTGCAGTACCGCTTCCGCCTCGAGCGGCTCTTCACGGTCGCCCCTGGTTCGTTCCGGCCTGCGCCTAAAGTTCACTCCGCCGTCGTGCGCCTCGTACCGCGCCCTATTGCGGAGCTCGATGCCTTGAATGAAGCCGGCTTCTCCGGAATCGTCGCCCGGGCGTTTTCGATGCGGCGAAAGACTCTGAGAAACAATCTTTCGGGGCTGATTTCCCCTTCTGATCTCGCCGAACTGGGCATCGACCCGGGCAAGCGCGCACAAACTCTCCCGGTTGCGGCTTTTGTCACAATCGCCAACCGGCTTGCGCAGCGGCGCACCTAGACCCCGCGAACGCCCACTGGCAAAATAGTGTATAGATAGATGGATACGAAGTTTGAAGCAGGGGGATGGCCATGGGCCTTCTTGACGACCTGAAAAAACAGGCCGACTTGGTGAAGACCCAGCAGATTCTTCAGCAGAATCTGCAGGGAGACAAGCTCAAGCTGGTCGAAGACAAGATGAAGCAGACGTTCCAGTACGTGCACGAGTTGCTCAAGCAGCTCGCGGTGCTCAAACCCACTAGCCCCCTCGTGTACTCGATCCCCGGGGTCGCCGATTTCCGGAATCTCGTGTTCGGCGAGTCGTTCATCGACTACCGGAAAAAGCGCATCAACGACAAGGAATATTTCGACACGATGCATTTCTTCGTCAAGTGGGTCGGCCCGGATACCGTGGTGATCGAGAAAGACATGCCCCCCGCGATGCAGCGGATCCGCGAATCTCTATGGCTCAGCAAGGTCAAATTCGTGGAGGAGGAGAAGAAGAGCGCCAGGGGATTCGTCATCGGTGCCAAATTCATCGTTCCCACCGCGGTCCTCACCGACATCGTCATCAAGGCGGACCACGAGCAAGGCAGGCTGCAGATCCAAGCGACGCATCTCTTCGGCCTCGGGGTAGAATACTTCTCCATTCCTGGACAGGAAGTCAGCGACGACATGCTCGAGGACTTCGCCAAGGCGCTGATCGGGCAGCAAAGCGAAATCCGCAAATACCGCGTTGCAGGCGCGCCCGGGACGTTTCGCTGAGCGGCCGCGCGCGAGTTCCCGGTTCTTGGAGCGTCATCGAGCCTGTTTGCGCTCGATCAGCTCGATCTTGTAAGTGTCGGGATCCTCGATGAAGGCGATCACGGTTGTGCCGTGCTTCATAGGCCCGGCCTCGCGAGTGACCTTTCCCCCGCGCCGCTTCACTTCCTCGCAAGCCTTGTAAGCGTCGTCCACTGCCACGGCGATGTGGCCGAAGGCGTTGCCAAGCTCGTACTTGTCCACGCCCCAGTTGTGGGTCAGCTCGATCACCGCCGTATCGGCTTCGTCGCCGTAACCGACGAAAGCCAGGGTGAATTTGCCCTCTGGATAGTCCTTGCGGCGGAGCAGGCGCATGCCCAGAACCTCGGTGTAGAAGCGCAGCGACCGCTCCAGATCGCCGACTCGCAACATGGTATGGAGAATTCGCATCGATGATCTCCTCTCAGCGCTGGGGACAGAGACTCGCCATGCGGCCCTCGATCCACTCCTCGACCGACAGGTTCAGCGATTCCGGTGTGTGGGCACGCGAATCGATCGCCGGCCCGACCTCAACGGTCACCGTTCCCGGACGCTTGAGAAAGGCGTTGCGTCCCCAAAACAGGCCAGCATTGTGCGCGACCGGAACGACCGACGCGCCGCATTTCACCGCAAGCCATGCGCCGCCTTCGTGATACTTGCGGCGTTCGCCCGGTTTTACGCGCGTGCCCTCCGGGAAGATCGCGATCCAGAACCCTTGCGCGAGCCGCTCGCAGCCAAGCTCGGCCATCCGATTCAGCGCCCGGACGCCACGGCTACGGTCGATCGCGATCGGGCTCGTAAGCGCAAGACCCCAGCCGAAGAATGGGATCCACAGGAGCTCTCGCTTCAATACCAGCACCTGCGGCGGGAAAATGACCTGAAAGGCCAAAGTTTCCCAGGCCGATTGATGCTTTGCCAGGATCACAGCCGGAGTTCGCGGGAGGTTTTCCAGGCCGATCACACGGTAGTCGATGCCCAGCACGTTTTTCGCCAGCCAGATCATGGCGCGCGACCAGCCGGAGATGACTCGATAGCGCGCAAGCCGCGGCAAGGGGAAAGTGGCGAGCGCGACGATCGCGTACGGCGGAGTGACGAGGATCTCGGCGATCAGGAAGACGAGCGAGCGCAGAAAGGTCATAGGCACAGCGCGTGCGCCACCGCGGCCAAATCCGGATAGACGCCGGTTCCTTCGGGAAGCTGCCCGGCGGAGCGCGTTTTCGCGCCCTTGCCGGAGAGTACCAGGATCGGATGGGCCCCGACCGCGGCCGCGGCCTGGAGGTCGCGCAGGCTGTCGCCCACGCAAGGCGCCCGCTCGAGCGCGACATTGAGGCGCTCGGCTACGGCGAAAAACATTCCCGGATTGGGCTTGCGGCAGGGCGACTGGGACTCGGCCGTATCGGGGCAATAGAACACCGCCTCGATGCGTCCGCCCGCTTGGTTTACGGCTCTGTGCATCTTGGAGTTGATGGCATTCAGGCTTGCCATGTCCATGAGGCCACGGCCGATGCCGGACTGATTGGTCGCCACGACGACACGCCAGCCGCCCTGCGTCAGGCGGGCGATGGCATCGAGGCTTCCCGGGATCGGCCGCCACTCGTCCGGATGCTTGATGAACTCGTCGCTGTCGTAGTTGATCACGCCGTCGCGGTCGAGGATGATGAGTTTCATGCTGCCAGCTTGGAGATATCGGAGAACCGATTCATCGCCTTCTGCATATCGGTTAGCAGCGCGAGCCGATTTTCGCGAAGCTTCTTGTCGTCCGTCATGACCATGACCGCGTCGAAGAACGAATCCACCGGGCTCTTCAAAGACGCAAAAGCTTTCAGGTATCCAGAGAAATCTCCGGAGTCAAATAGAGGCTTCGCCGAACGGGACGCCGTCTGCAGGGCCTCGAAAAGCGAGATCTCGGCGGGCTCCTTGAGCGCTGAGAAATCGGCATCACCGAATACCTCGCCCATGGCTTCCGCCTGTCGCAGTATGTTGGCAATTCTCTTGTTGGCCGCGGCAAGACTGGCTGCTTCGGGAAGTGCGGAAAACGCGCGAACAGCTTCGAGTTGCTTGGGGATAAGGGCAATCGCAACCGGGTTCAGGCTTAGAACCGCCTCGACCTCGTTCGCGCAATAGCCGCGCTCAAGGAAATAGCCGCGCATGCGTTCTGTGAAAAACATCTTGAGATCCGTTTGCGGCTTGCCTCTGAAAGGCCCGAAAGCGGCGTCCACGAGATCCCTCAGGGACAAGAGAAGCTGATTTTCGACGACGATTCTGATGACCCCCAGAGCTGCGCGACGAAGTCCGAACGGATCTTTGTCCCCGGTCGGCAGCTCCTTGATGCTGAACAAGCCCGCGAGCGAATCAAGCTTGTCGGCGAGCGCTACGGCACTGGCGATCGGCCCTTCGGGAAGCTTGTCGCCGGCGAAGCGCGGGCGGTAATGCTGCTCGATCGCATCGGCAACTTCTCGCGGCTCGCCATCGTGGAGCGCGTAGTAGCGCCCCATGACGCCCTGCAGTTCCGGAAATTCGCCGACCATGGCGCTGAGCAAATCCGCTTTAGAAAGCTCGGCGGCGCGCTCGGCCTGCATTACATCCGCGCGAAGCGAGCGCGCAACCTCCCCGGCCAACAGCTTGATTCTCTGCACGCGCTCGAGCTGGCTGCCGAGCTTGTTGTGGAACACGACTTTCGCCAGCTGCGGAACGCGCGCCTCGAGGCGGGTCTTCAAATCCTGGTTGAAGAAGAACCGCGCATCCTCAAGCCTGGGCCGGACGACCCGCTCGTTGCCGCCGACGATTGGGCGCGGATCATCGACGCGCATATTGGAGACGATGAGAAATTTCGGCAGAAGCCTTCCGTCGGAGGCGAACAGCGGAAAATACTTCTGATTCTGCCGCATGGTGAGGATCAGGCATTCCTGCGGCACCTCGAGAAATGAGGCGTCGAATTCGCCTGCGTAAACGGCCGGGAACTCGACTAGTGCCGTGACTTCGTCCAGCAGGTCGTGATAGTCGCCGAGACTTGCTTTCTGGCGCTTAGCCTCTGCCTGGAGCTGCTTCTCGATCTCCGATTTGCGCTGCGCGAAGTCGGCGATGACATTGCCGCTCTTGCGCAGCCTTGCCTCGTACTCGTCGGCGTTCGCCAGAAGAATCGACGCTGCGCCCATGAATCGGTGCCCGCTCGTCGTGTTGGCTGCACGGACGCCGAGAACGGTGCCCGGGACGACGCGCTTGCCATGCATCATTACGAGTCCGTGTACGGGGCGCACGAACTGCGCTTGGCCATCGCCCCAGCGCATGATCTTGGAAACGGGGAGTTTCTTTATGACGTTGTCGACAATGCTCGGAAGAACAGAATCAAGCTTGACGCCAGACATCTTTAGATGAGCTACGACAATCTCTCCTTTCGGTGTCTGACGACGCTCAAGCAACTCCGGCGCGATGTTGTGCTTCCTCGCAAAACCTTCGACAGCCCTGCCGTTTGAACTGGCGGGACCCTCAACTTCATGTTCCGAATCGAGTCCCATTCCCCGAACATCTTGAATCAAAACCGCCAACCTTCGAGGCGTCGCAAACTGCTGCTTTGAGGCAGCACGATCCTTTAGACGATGCCGAACGATCTCAGCCACCAGTTGCTCGGCGAATGCCTCGCCAAGCAGCCGAAGGGACTTAGGCGGCAACTCCTCGGTCAAAAGTTCAACGAGCAGGCTCGCAGTTGTGGGAGCTTTAGCGGGTTTCTTCTTAACCACCGTTCAACCCCGGATTCTTGTTCTTCAGCATCGGGAACCCGAGCTTCTCGCGCGAATCGAAGTAAGTCTGCGCGACGAGTTTCGCGAGCGCTCGCACGCGGCCTATGTAGGCTTGGCGCTCGGTCACCGAGATCGCGCCGCGCGCATCGAGCAGGTTGAAGGTGTGCGAGCACTTCAGCACCATCTCGTAGCCCGGCAGCGGCAGTCCCGCCTCGATCAGGCGCTTCGCCTGCGCTTCATAATCGTTGAACTGTGACAGCAGCCAGGCGGCGTCGCTCGCCTCGAAGTTGTACTTCGACTGTTCGACCTCGTTCTGGTGGTAGACGTCGCGATAGGTGACGCCGTCCACCCACGTGAGGTCGAAAACGCTTTCCCTGCCCTGCAGGTACATCGCGAGGCGTTCCAACCCGTAGGTGAGTTCACCCAGCACCGGTTTGCAGTCGAGGCCGCCGACCTGCTGGAAGTAGGTGAACTGGGTGATCTCCATCCCGTTCAACCACACTTCCCAACCTAAACCCCGGGCGCCGAGGGTCGGGGATTCCCAGTCGTCTTCGACAAATCTAACGTCGTTCTTGCGCAGATCGATGCCGAGCGCCTTGAGCGAGCCGAGATAGAGGTCCTGCAGATCATCGGGCGAAGGCTTCAGCACGACTTGATACTGGTAGTAGTGCTGCAGGCGGTTGGGGTTGTCGCCGTAGCGACCGTCCTTGGGTCGCCGCGAGGGCTGCACGTAGGCGGCGCGCCAAGGTTCGGGGCCGATCGCGCGTAGGAACGTCGCGGTATGAAACGTTCCCGCGCCCATTTCCATGTCGTAGGGCTGCAGCAGGGCGCAGCCCTTGCCGCCCCAGTAACTCTGCAGTTTGAGGATCAGTTCCTGGAAGGTGAGCATGAGCGCGGTGACAGCGATGGATTCTACCGGCTTTCCCCAGCGCGACCAACGATCCGGATGCGGCGGAACACGAGTGCTGCAATGAGCGCAAGGCAAGCGAGCACGATCGGGTAGTTCCCGAGTCTCACATAAGGCGTCGCTCCGGAATGCCCTTGCACCTCACCCTCGAGGACGCCCTCGGCAAACTGCGGCAGCCTCGCGACAACCCCGCCGCGGGGATCGATGATCGCGGTCATGCCGGTATTGGTCGCGCGCACCATGGCGCGTCCGGTCTCGAGCGCGCGCATGCGTGATATCTGCAGGTGCTGGGCCGGAGCGAGCGAGTCGCCGAACCAGGCGACGTTCGAGACGTTCACCAGCAGGCTTGCTTCAGGCAACTGGCGGATGATCTCCTCGCCGAAGGCGTCCTCCCAACAGATGTTCGGCGCGACGAGCTGTCCGGCGAGCGCGAGCGGTTTCGGATTTGCCGCGCCCAGTGAGAAATCCGAGAGCGGAATGGCAAATGTTCTCACGACCCAGCCGAAGCCGGAAGGCACGAACTCTCCGAAGGGAACGAGGTGCGACTTGTCGTAGCGCTGCGAGGGCGATGCCCCAACGCTGACCACGCTGTTGAAATAGCGTCCCGCAGGGTCCCGGATGGGCACGCCGATCAGAACGTCGCCGCGACGCGCTACGGCGACCCGCTCTATCTCCTTCAGGTAGCTCGGGTCGACTGCGTCCAGAAAACGCGGAATGGCGGTCTCGGGCAGGACGATGAGCTGGCCCTTGCTCGCCTCGATGAGGCGCTTGTAGATCGACAGAGTCATCGCGTATCGGTCCGCCTTGAACTTCAGGTCCTGGGGAATGTTTCCCTGGAGCAGGGCTACCTTGAGGGGGGCGCCCTGGGGCGAGGTCCAGTCGATCTGCTTGAGCAACTGGCCCAGGCCGAAAGCAAATGCGAGAGCGATGCCGCTAGCGAGGCGGGCTTTCGGGGAGCCGGTGGTCGACCCAGCCGCGCAGCCACTCGAACAGTGTCCACGCCGCAGGGAACGCGATCAGGGCCGAGGCAAGTGGGGCGCACCCGAGCCGCGTGAGGCACCAGCCCGTGCCGGCTGGATATAGCGCGAGGATCGCGCAGTAGGCGAGCGTGCCGATCGCAGCGAGCGGTGCCGGCATCATGCCGAAATCGTGCAGGCTGATGTAGACCCAGGAGGCGCCGACCCCGAAGAGGCCTGCGCCGAAGGCGAAGCCCGCCCAAAACGCGGCCTGCGGCGCCGCCGCCAACCGCCAGATGAGCAGCAGGCCTGCGAGAGTCAAAAACGACAGCGGGAATACGGCGAACGGAGCGAATGCGGCGACAGTCAAAGCGCCTGCGACCAGAGCCGCGGCAATCGCAGCGAGCGGCGATTGGAGAAAAGCTTTCAAGCCTTGCTTGGCAGCCGGTGCACCTGGAGGACGTGCAGCCTGCGGCTGTCGGCGCGCAGCACCTGGATGCGCAGGCCGTCGATGGTGATGGCCTCGCCGCGCTTGGGAACGCGCCCGAAACGGCTTACCACGAGGCCGCCGACGGTGTGGAAATCGGTGTCGGAGAATTTCGTTCCGAAGGCGCGATTGAAATCGGCGATTTCCGTCTGCGCCTTGACGCGGTAGTGGCCCCCTTGCTCGCGCACGATGTTGTCCTCCGAATCGTCGAAGTCGTATTCGTCCTCGATATCGCCGACGATCTGCTCGAGCACGTCCTCGATGGTCACCAGGCCCGCCACGCCGCCGTACTCGTCGACCACGATCGCCATGTGGTTGCGGTTCGCGCGGAATTCGCGCAGCAACACGTTGAGGCGCTTGGACTCGGGCACGAAGACGGCCGGCCTGAGCATGTCGCGCACCTTGAACTCTTCCTCCCCGGCGTAGTAGCGCAGCAGGTCCTTGGCGAGCAGGACGCCGATGACGTCGTCGCGATTCTTGTCGATGACCGGGAAGCGCGAGTGTGCCGTGGCGATCACGTGCGGAATGAACTTGTCGGGGGTCTCGTTGACGTCGATCATGTCCATTTGCGCGCGCGGCACCATGATGTCGCGCACCTGCATCTCGGAGACCTGCAGCGCGCCCTCGATCATCGACAGGGCGTCACCGTCGAGGAGATTTCTCGCGAAGGCCGAGTGCAGCAGCTTGAGCAGCTGCTCCCGGTCCTCGGGCTCGCGCATGAGCAGCGCGGAAAGCCGTTCGAGCAGCGAAGGTTTGTTCGATTCGTCCATGTTTACCGCGGGGCCCGTGCCACGAGGTCGCTCACCCGGGTGTGGGAGTCCTCACCGGGGAGAGTCGTAGGGATCAGGATAACCGAGTTTGGCGAGAAGCTTCTTTTCCAGGGCTTCCATGCGCGCAGCGTCACGCCGCCTAAGGTGATCGTAGCCCTGCAAGTGTAGAAGCGCGTGAACCGTCAAGTGCGCAAGATGCGCTTCCACCGCCTTGCCTTGCACGAGCGCTTCTCGGGCGATCACGGGGGCGCAAAGGACGATGTCGCCCTGCACCAAGCCGCGCCGCAGCGCATAAGGAAAACTCAGCACGTTGGCGGCATAGTCGCGTCCCCGATAGCGGCGGTTGAGAATGCGGGCTTCGGCAGCTCCGACTATCCTCACGGTGATCTCGGCCGAGCCTTTGAGCGTCGCGAGCGCCCATCGACGGATCTGCGCCGAAGCAGGCACAGGCGCGGCGCGCGAGACGACCTGGAGATGGAGCGCGAGGCGCGGCTTTGGGGAGCGCCCCGATCGTGCGGTCCGGGCTGTGTCCGACGAGCCGCCGGCGCTCATGGCGGTTACTCGTCCCCGTAACGTTCGTAGGCATCCACGATGCGTTGCACCAGAGGATGGCGGACGACGTCCTCGCTCTTGAACGCGGTGAACGCGATACCCCGCACCTGAGCCAGGATCTTCTGGACCGCCACCATGCCGCTCTTCTGCCCGCGCGCGAGGTCGATCTGCGTGATATCACCGGTCACCACCGCCTTCGAGCCGAAGCCGATGCGCGTGAGGAACATTTTCATCTGTTCGGGGGTGGTGTTCTGGGCCTCGTCGAGAATGACAAACGAATGGTTCAGCGTGCGGCCGCGCATGTAGGCGAGCGGCGCGAGTTCGATCGCGCCGCGCTCGAAGAGCTTCCCGGCCTTGTCGAAACCCAGAAGGTCGTAGAGCGCGTCGTAGAGCGGGCGTAGGTAGGGATCGACCTTCTGAGCAAGATCTCCCGGGAGGAACCCAAGGCGTTCGCCCGCCTCGACTGCGGGCCGCACCAGCACGATGCGCTTCACGGCGTCGCGCTCCAGCGCGTCCACCGCGCACGCCACCGCGAGATAGGTCTTGCCAGTGCCCGCGGGACCGATCGCGAAGGTGATGTCGTGCTCGAGGATGTTCTGGATGTACTGCCGCTGCCGGGGCGTGCGGCCGCGCAGGTCCGCCCGCCGAGTAAGCAGCGGCGTGTCTTCCTTCGCCCGGCCGCGGGAGCGGACCTCGATCAGGCCGAGCTGAATGTCGTCCAGGGTGAGGCCGCGCTTGGCGTCGTCGTAGAATTTCTGCAGCACGTCTGCCGCCTGGGCGGCGTGCGCTCCGCGAACGGTGAATCGCTCGCCGCGGCGCGCGATCCTGACGTCCAGCGCGGTCTCGATTTGCCTCAGGTTCTCGTCCAGCGTCCCGCAGAGATTGGCGAGGCGCTGGTTGTCGACCGGAGTGAGGACGAGTTCCAGGGGACCGGTCTTCAAAGGCCTACGCCGCAACGCGGACCTCGCCGCGCAGCGTATGCGCCATCGCCGCGGTGACGGTCACCTCGACGAACTGGCCCACGAGGTGCCGGGGACCGCGAAAATTGACGACGCGGTTGTCTCCCGCGCGACCCGAGAGCTCCCCGGCATCCCTGCGCGAGGCGCCTTCGACGAGAATGCGCTGGCGCGTGCCGATCAGGCTTTCGCTGATCCTGCTCGCATGCGCATCGATATTCCGCTGAAGCCGGGCAAGCCGGGCGCGCTTCGCCTCCTGCGGAGTATCGTCCAGAAGCTCCGCTGCAGGGGTTCCCGGCCGCCGGCTGTAGACGAACGAAAACGAGCTGTCGAAACCGACTTCGTCCACCAGTCTCAGGGTCGCATCGAAATCCTGCTCAGTCTCCCCGGGGAAGCCCACGATGAAATCCGAGGAGATCCTGATGCCGGGTCTCGCGGTGCGCAGCCTGCGCACGATCGATTTGTACTCGAGCGTGGTGTACCCGCGCTTCATCGCCGCGAGCACGCGGTCCGAGCCGGACTGCACTGGAAGGTGCACCTGCGGAGCGAGCTTCTCGATCCGCGCGTGCGCATCGATCAGATGCTGGGTGAATTCCTTCGGATGCGACGTGGTATAACGGATGCGCCCGATGCCGGGAATCTCCGCGACGTATTCGAGAAGGAGGGCAAAATCCGCGATGACGCCGTCCGCCATCCTGCCGCGGTAGGCGTTGACGTTCTGACCGAGCAGAGTCACTTCCTTGACGCCCTGCTCGGCGAGGTCCGCGACCTCCGTGAGCACATCTTCGAAGGGGCGGGACATTTCCTCCCCGCGGGTGTAGGGAACGACGCAGAAGCTGCAGTACTTGCTGCAGCCTTCCATGATCGATACAAAGGCGCTCGGCCCTTCGACGCGGGCCGGCGGAAGCCTGTCGAACTTCTCGATCTCCGGGAAGGAGACGTCCACCTGAGGCTGGCCGGAGCGTTGCCGAGCGTCGATCAGCTCGGGAAGCCGGTGCAGCGTCTGCGGGCCGAACACGAGATCGACATAGGGCGCGCGCGCCACGATGGCCGCGCCTTCCTGGCTCGCGACACAGCCGCCCACGCCGATGAGAAGGTCGCGCCGCGCCTGCTTCAGGTGCTTCACGCGCCCGAGATCGTGAAATACCTTTTCCTGCGCCCGCTCGCGCACCGAGCAGGTGTTGAACAGGATCAGGTCCGCATTTTCAGGCCGGTCGGTGATCTCGAAACCGTTCTCCGCGCGCAGGAGGTCGGCCATCTTGTCCGAGTCGTACTCGTTCATCTGGCAGCCGAATGTCCGAATGAACAGCTTTTTCGTCATGTCATCCGCCCTAGCGGCCCGGCCGCGCGAGCTCACCGGGTGTCAGCAGCCACACGCGAAAAATCTGGCCGTCGCGATCCAGGTTGTAGGCAGCCCAAGCCCCCTCGCGCGGAATGGTCACGGGCACGATGATCAGGTTCTGCTGATCGCGGATGACCGCGCCCGCGGCGAGCTGCATCGCCTTATCGTCCACGGTTACGGCCATCTCTTGGACGTGGCGGATATAGCCTCGCCTGGAGTCCTGAGGGATCGGGCTCGGCCGCGTCTGAGCGAGAACCGATACGGCCCAAAGGAAGGCCGGAAGGAGCGCAAGGCAGGCGGCTCGGCGTGGGGCCATGGTGCTCGCTCGAGGAGAAATGGTGGCGAATCAGGGACTCGAACCCCGGACCTGCGGATTATGATTCCGTCGCTCTAACCAGCTGAGCTAATTCGCCACGGGAAAACCGGAAATTATCCTTTTTGCGTTCGATGGTTGTCAAGGAAGGCTCACTTCGGGTGCTGTCCTAATTAGCCCCAAGTAGCTCGTTCCACTTCGCGGGTACAATCCACGAATGGATTTCGACGTCGTCATCGTCGGCGGAGGGCTTGCCGGGGCGAGTCTGGCGGCGGCGCTTGCCGAAAGCGGCTTCAGGCTTGCCCTCATCGAGCGCAAGGCGCCGCCTTCGCCGGGTCCGGACTGGGATTCGCGCGTCTACGCGCTGACTCCGGCGAGCACGGCGTTTCTCGATCGCATCGGTGCGTGGCGGCGCCTCGAAGCCGGGCGCGTCACGCCGATTTACGCGATGCGGGTCTTCGGTGATGACGGGCGCTCACGCCTGGATTTTTCCGCTTACGAGTCGGGGACGCTGCAACTCGCGGCGACCGTCGAATCGAGCCGGCTTCATCATGCCCTTTGGCAGGGTTTCGAGCGTCAGCGAAATTTGTCGCTGCTGTGCCCGGCGGCGCCCTCGGAGCTGCGTCGCGCCGGGAATCGCGTCGAAATCGGACTCGAAGACGGCAGAGTGGTTAGGGCGAAACTGGCAGTCGGCGCCGATGGAGCCGAGTCGTGGGTGCGGCGTGCCGCGCGCATCGAGACCCGAAACGCGAGCTACGCGCAGCTCGGCGTCGTCGCCAATTTCACCTGCGTTCGGGAGCATCGCAATATCGCTTATCAATGGTTTCGCAGCGACGGTGTTCTCGCCTATCTGCCCTTGCCCGACCGGCGCGTCTCGATCGTCTGGTCCGCGCCGGAAACGCACGCCACCGATCTGCTCGCTCTCGCGCCTGCGGCGTTTTGCGCTCGCGTGAGCGAAGCGGGCGGCAAGGCTCTGGGTGCCCTGGAGCCGCTCACCGCGCCGGCCGCCTTTCCCTTGGGCCGCATGGTTGCCGATCGGATCGCAGAAGGAAGGATAGCGCTCGTCGGCGACGCGGCGCACGTCTTGCACCCGCTCGCTGGGCAGGGAGTCAATCTGGGACTGGGTGACGCGCACTCGCTCGCCGACCTGCTTCGCGCAGCCCCCGACCCGGGAGATCGCCTCCTGCTGCGCCGCTATGAGCGCGCCCGTGCCGAGGATATACTCGCATTGCGCTGGGTCACCGACGGGTTGTTCCGCCTATTTGATGCGAACCACCGAATGGCCGCGCGGATCCGGAACTTCGGATTGAACCTGACGAACTCCAATCCGGTCGTGAAGACGCTGCTTGCGCGGCGCGCCATGGGGATAGGCGGCGGCCGTCATCATAGGGAATCATCATGAGCTTGCGATTGCCGGCTCTATTTCTCGCCGCGGTGTTTGCCGCAACGGCGCTCGCCGACGAGGCCTCGGTGAGGCGAGGCGTCGAAGCCCGCTTCGAGGGCATCAAGGTGGACAGCGTGACCAAGATCTCCTATGGCGGCCTGTATGAGATCGTGGTCGGGGAGACGCTGTTCTATACCGACGAGAACGTGAACTTCGTTTTCAAGGGCGAGATCATCGACGCGCGCTCCCAGAAGAATCTCACCGAGGAGCGCCAGCAAAAACTTACCGCGATCAAGTTCGAGGATTTGCCGCTCGATCTCGCGATCAAGCAGGTGCGGGGCAACGGCAAACGCGTGGTGGCGATTTTCGCCGATCCCTTCTGCCCCTATTGCAAGAGCCTCGACCGCGCGCTGTTGCGGCAGGACGACATCACGATCTATACGTTTCTCTATCCCATTCTGCGGCCCGAGTCGCCGGACAAGGCGCGCACCATCTGGTGCGCGCCCGACCGGGCCAAGGCTTACTACGATTTCATGCTGAACGGCCGCGAACCGGCTGCTGCGCCCTCCTGTAACGCGCCGGTCGACAAGTGGCTTGCCCTCGGTCAGAAAATGGGCGTGCGAGCGACACCAACCAGCTTCACGACGAATGGGGAGAGAATCCTCGGCGCGCGCCCCGAAGAGCTGGTCAAGCTGATCGGCGAGGCCAAAAAATAAGCTTTGAGCGGGCCTACCTTGGCTTCAGGGCGCCACAGCGCCGGCTGAAGCGGGTTTCAGGTCCCTCGGGAGCAGGGCCCACATCCTCCCCTGTTGCCGCATGCGGCCCGCTTGAGCACCCGCCTCGGGCCCGAACCCCCAGAAGAAATCCGCACGCACCGGGTTGCGGATTGCACCTCCCGTATCCTGAGCGAGGACGAGGCGCGTGAGAGGAGTGGTGCTTGCCGGAAACGTCGTCGCGAGAAATACGGGAGCGCCAAGCGGAACGTAGCGCGGATCGACGGCGATGGAGCGGCCCGGCGCGAGCGGAACGCCGAGCGCGCCGACGGGGCCGCTTGTCGGGTCGGCGAGCGGCAGCTCGCGAAAAAACACGAAGCTCGGGTTTTGGTTGAGGAGCTCCTCGAGACGTTTCGGATTCGCCGCCGCCCAGGCCTTGATTGCAGGCATCGAAGCTTCGCTGAGCTGGAGTTCACCGCGCTCGACGAGATAGCGCCCGATCGATTGAAAAGGATGGCCGTTCTGGTCGGCGTAGCCGAGGCGCAGCGTCTCGCCGCCCTCGAGCTGGATTCTTCCGGAACCCTGGATCTGGAGGAAAAAGGCCTCGATCGGATCGTCGACCCACAGGATTTCCTTCCCGGCGACGGGCGCGGCGCCGCGAGCGATTTCCGCGCGTGAGTAGTACGGCACGACACGTTTTCCCTCGACGCGCCCGCGCAAGCGCATGCCGCGCAGCTCCGGGTTGGTCGCGGAAAGGTCGATGGTGAGCAGGTCGTCCGGCGGCCCGTAGAGAGGGTAAAGAAACGGCGTGGCCCGGGCGCGGCTGCCGCGCAGGAGCGGTTCGTAATAACCCGTG
Source organism: Betaproteobacteria bacterium (assembly GCA_005884455.1). GTDB lineage: Bacteria > Pseudomonadota > Gammaproteobacteria > Burkholderiales > SG8-39 > VBDM01. The sequence goes on along the minus strand of VBCH01000001.1, from coordinate 8,046 downwards.
ACCAGCCCCTCGATCGCCCCGTCGGGGTTGGCGAGACGCCACGGGGTGAAATTTTCTTCCAGGAAACGCCGCGCCTCCTCGTCGCCCGGCGAGCGCAGCTCCATCGCTCGCGCACACACGGCGCGCCACGCCTCGCGCCAGCGCAATGCCTGACACGATGCAAGGAAAGCGGGCCATGCCGCCGCCTGCTCACCCTCTTTCCAGCCCGCCAGCGCTCCGAACTCGACGGGCTCGAGCGGGTTGATGCGAGGGGTAACGGTGGGCAGCCCGGGGCACGGGCAGGCCCCTTCCGGCGGCGGCAGCAGAGCGCAGCCTGCAATCAAGCCCGCCGCCGCAGGAAAAAACCAGCGCAAGTGCTCTATCATCGGCTTCCAAGCGCTTAGAAAGGGTGTCGCCAAGTGAGTTCCGGATTGTGGATCATCGTGCTCGAGGCGGGACTCGCCCTGGGGCTCGTCGCGTTCCTCGTGTGGTGGACGCTGCCGCGCAGACGGGAAAGCGAGGACGGCGATCCGGAGGATTCCTCCAGCAGGTCAGAGCGGCCCTAGTGCAGGACACGGGGCACCGAGAGCGTGAACTCGGGAATCGGTGCATCGAAATGAGTGCCGTCCTCGGCCACCATCTGGTAGCTGCCTCGCATCGTCCCGACCGGCGTAGCGATCGCGGTGCCGCTCGTGTACTCGAAGCTTTCCCCGGGTTTGAGCAGCGGCTGAGCGCCGACCACGCCCAGCCCCCGCACTTCCTGCACTTGGTTGCGGCCGTCGGTGATGATCCAGTGCCGAGAGATCAGTTGAGCAGGGAGGTTTCCGTTGTTGCGTATCGTGATGGTATAGGCGAAGACGAAGCGTGCGTTCTCCTCGTCGGATTGTTCCGGGATGTACTGCGTCTGCGAGGAGACCGCGACCTCGTATTTGTTCTCCGCGACCATTCGGTCATTCCACACGAAATCGCGTGGACTGACAAGGGCGGGGATCGCCGTTTCATGCGGCCCCGGGCGAATCCAAGTAGAATTTCCCGAGATGGCTGCGCGCACGTTCCGAATCGCACCGAGCATCCTGTCGGCAAATTTCGCGCGCCTCGGAGACGAAGTGGCTGCGGTCGTCGCAGCCGGGGCCGACATGATTCACTTCGACGTGATGGACAATCATTACGTCCCGAACCTCACCGTGGGACCGGTCGTGTGCGAGGCAATCCGCCCGCTCATCCAGAGCGCAATCGACGTGCACTTGATGGTCCGGCCGGTGGATCGCATCATTCCGGATTTCGCTCGCGCCGGAGCCAGCGTCATCAGCTTCCACCCGGAGGCAAGCGAGCACGTCGATCGCACCGTAGGCTTGATCCACGACTCGGGCTGCAAGGCGGGCCTCGCGCTGAACCCCGCGACGCCGTTGTCCTGCCTCGATCACGTCCTGCATAAGCTCGACCTGGTTCTCATCATGTCGGTGAATCCCGGATTCGGCGGGCAGCAATTCATCCCGCACGCCCTGGAAAAGCTGCGCGTCGCGCGCAGGAAAATCGACGACACGGGGCGCGCGATCATGCTGGAAGTGGACGGCGGCGTGAACGCCGGAAACATCGCCGAAATCGCACGCGCCGGGGCCGATACCTTCGTCGCGGGCTCAGCGATTTTCGGCTCGAAGGACTACCGGGCGGCCATCTCGCAGATGCGGGATGCGCTCAAGTCCGTCGGCTAGAGACGGCTACCGCGGAGCGCCGAGCGGCCGCGACGAAAGGCCGAATTGAGATCGTTCATCGAGGAAATCCAGGCCATCGTCGGACCGGTGGGGCTGATCACCTCGCCGGCGGAGGTCGCGCCCTACGCGACAGATTGGCGGAAGCGCTACCGGGGCAAGCCGGCAGCCGTGGTCAAGCCGGCGTCCACCGCCGAGGTGGCCGGGGTGGTGCGCGCGTGCGCCGACTCGCGCACGGCGATCGTCCCTCAAGGGGGAAACACGGGCCTTTGCGGCGCCGCGACCCCGGACGCGAGCGGTACGCAGATCATCCTCAATCTTTCGCGCATGAACCGGATCCGCGAAGTCGATGCGCGCAACAACACGATGACCGCCGAAGCCGGCTGCGTATTGGCCACGCTGCACAAGGCCGCCGAAGAAGGCGGTCGCCTCTTCCCCTTGAGCCTTGCGGCCGAAGGCAGTTGCGAAATCGGCGGCAATCTTTCAACCAACGCGGGGGGAACCGCGGTGCTGCGCTACGGCAACGCCCGCGAACTCGTGCTGGGGCTCGAGGTCGTGCTGCCCTCTGGCGAGGTATGGGGGGGCCTGCGCGGCCTGCGCAAGGACAACACCGGCTATGACCTCAAGCAGCTTTTCATCGGTGCCGAAGGAACGCTAGGCGTAATCACAGCGGCGGTCTTGAAGCTTTTTCCCCTGCCCAGGTCTCGTGCGACCGCAGTGGTCGCGCTGCAAAGTCCTGAAAAGGCGCTGGCACTCCTGGAACGGGTTTTGGGGGCCTGCGGCGAGAGGCTCACTGGATTCGAGCTATTCTCCGATTTTTGCCTCGCGCTGGTGCTGAAGCACTTCAGGGATACTGCGGCGCCTTTTCCGCGCCGCTTCCCTCACTATGTGCTGATGGAACTCTCGGACACGCAGTCGGGTGGAGGCATCACGGCACTGGCCGAAAACGTGCTCGAAGCGGCTCTCGAGGAGAAAAGCATTCTCGATGCTGCGGTCGCGCAGAGCGAGACCCAGGCACGGGCTTTCTGGAAACTCCGTGAATTCATCTCCGAAGCGCAGGCCCAAGAGGGGCCGAATATCAAACACGACGTATCGATTCCGATCTCGCGCATCGCCGATTTCATTTCGGCGGCGGACCAGGAACTCGCGCGCGCTCATCCGGGCGTGCGCATGGTGACTTTCGGACACGTCGGCGACGGAAACGTCCACTACAATGTGTCCGCTCCCGAAGGAGTCGCCCCGGATGTTTTTATCAGGAATACAGCGGGGATCAATCGCCTGGTGCATGACAGCGTGGCGCGTTTCGGCGGCTCGATCAGCGCCGAGCACGGACTCGGCCAGCTGAAACGCAATGAGATCCAGCGCTACAAATCGCCTCTCGAACTGGACCTGATGCGCAAGCTCAAGCGTGCTCTCGACCCACACGGCATCATGAATCCCGGCAAGGTGCTCTAGCGCTGTAGTGGCAAGAGGCCACGCGCCATCGCGGTGGTGCCGTCGTCTTTGGTGTCAAACCCCAAGCTGGACAAGCCGCGCAGGGGTGTTATAGAGTGGGTCCTCTGAACAAGACGCAAGCTAAATCAATCGTGCTCTTCGAAAACGACGGGAAACGGGTGCAATCGCACAGTTGGCGCTGGTGGCGCAGCTAGTCTGCAGTCGCTCGCGCGCCCCGCGCGCCCCGCAGTACCCCGCAACGTTTTCGTGGAGCAGTCATGACCGAAGCAGAATTCCAGCGGCTTGCCGCACAGGGTTTTAACCGCGTTCCGCTCCTCGCGGAGACCTTCGCCGATCTCGAAACGCCGCTATCGCTTTACCTGAAGCTTGCCAATCGCTCCAACACCTATCTGCTCGAGTCCGTGGTGGGCGGAGAGCGCTTCGGGCGTTATTCGTTCATTGGACTGGCAGCCCCGGTGAGGCTGCGGGCCGTCGGGAGCCTGGTGACGGTGATGCATGGAGACGTTATCGTGGAGAAGTCCCAGACGGCCGATCCGCTCGTCTTCGTGCGCGAATTTCTTTCGCGCTACCGCGTCGCGGAACTCCCCGGCCTGCCCCGGTTCTGCGGGGGCCTTGTCGGATACTTCGGCTACGACACGGTGCGGTGGATCGAGCCGCGACTCGCCGGAGGATGGCTCAAGCCCGATGCGCTTGGTTGTCCGGACATGCTGCTGCTGGTGTCCGAAGAGCTTGCGGTCATAGACAATCTTTCGGGCAAGCTCTACCTCGTCGTCTATGCCGACCCGACCAAGCCGCGCGCATGGCAGGACGCCCAAGCGCGTCTGCGCGAACTGCTGGGCGCGCTTAGATTGCCTTTGTCACCGCCTTCCGAGACGCGTGACGCGGAAATGGAGGTCGCATCGAATTTCGACGCGGGCAGCTTCCGCGCTGCGGTCGACCGCGCAATCCGGTACGTTCACGACGGCGACATCATGCAGGTCGTGCTGTCCCAGCGGTTGTCGCGTCCGTTTGCCGGCTCCTCGCTGTCCCTGTATCGGGCTTTGCGCTCGATCAATCCGTCGCCGTACATGTTCTATTTCGATTTCGGCGACTTCCAGGTGGTAAGCGCCTCACCCGAAATCCTGGTGCGTCTGGAGCGTGGTACGGTTACGGTGCGCCCGATCGCCGGAACGCGCCGCCGCGGGGCGACACAAGACGAGGACGTCGCGCTGGAGCGCGAGTTGCTCGCTGATCCGAAGGAGCGTGCGGAGCACGTGATGTTGGCCGACCTCGGCCGCAACGACGTCGGGCGCGTAGCCGCGACGGGAACGGTCCGGCTCACCGAAACGATGACAGTCGAACGCTACTCGCACGTGATGCACATCGTGTCGAACGTGGAAGGAAGGCTGCGGGACGGGCTGGATTGCCTCGACGTGTTCCGCGCGGCATTTCCCGCGGGAACGGTGAGCGGCGCGCCCAAGGTACGTGCCATGGAGATCATCGATGAGCTCGAGCCGGACAAGCGGGGCGTCTACGCGGGTGCCGCAGGCTATCTGGGATTCAACGGTGATATGGACCTGGCGATTGCGATCCGCACGGCTGTTGTGAAAGGCGGCCAGATGCACGTGCAGGCGGGTGCCGGGATCGTCGCCGACTCGGTGCCCGAAAGCGAATTGCAGGAAACCCGTGCCAAGGCGCGGGCCGTGCTGTGCGCTGCGGAGATCGCTTCGAACGGAATGGACCGGCGGGCATGATCCTGATGATCGACAACTACGATTCCTTCACCTGGAATCTGGTGCAGTATCTGGGCGAGTTGGGCGCGGACGTCAGAGTGTTTCGCAACGATGAGATCGCGGCGGCGGACATCGCCGCGATGAAGCCGAGAGGCATCGTCATCTCACCGGGGCCCTGCACTCCCGCTGAAGCGGGGATCTCGCTCGCTGCCGTACGCGAGTTTGCGGGCCGGGTCCCGATACTGGGCGTGTGCCTCGGTCATCAGGCGATCGGCCAGGCTTTCGGCGGCGAGGTCGTGCATGCGGGCAAGGTCGTGCACGGGAAAACCTCGGCGATCAGCCATTCGGGCCTCGGGGTGTTTCGCGGACTGCCGAGTCCCTTCGTGGCGACCCGCTATCATTCGCTCGCGATTCGCCGGGCGACCCTGCCAAAGTGCCTGGAGATCACGGCGGAATCCGAAGACGGCGAGATCATGGGCGTGCGCCACCGCGAGTTCGCCGTGGAGGGCGTGCAGTTCCACCCGGAGTCCTTTCTCACCGAGCATGGGCACGCGCTCTTGAAAAATTTCCTGCAACGGGAGGCGGCATGAGCATCACGGTCCAGGAAGCGCTGACGCGTACGATCGAGCACCGCGAGATATTCCACGACGAAATGCTCGACCTGATGCGGCAGATCATGAGTGGGCAGATCTCGCCCGTCATGATCGCGGCCATCATCGTGGGGCTGCGGGTAAAGAAGGAAACGATCGGCGAGATCACGGCCGCGGCGCAAGTGATGCGCGAGCTCGCAACGCGGGTGACGGTTAAGGATCCGGACAACCTGGTGGACATCGTGGGTACCGGTGGGGACGGCGCGCAGACCTTCAATATCTCGACCGCGTCCATGTTCGTTTGCGCTGCGGCCGGGGGTCGCGTCGCCAAGCACGGCAACCGCGCGGTGTCTTCACAGTCGGGCAGCGCGGATGTGCTGGAGGCCCTCGGCGCGAACATCAACTTGAAGCCCGAGCAAGTGGGCCGCTGCATCGATGAGATCGGGGTGGGCTTCATGTTTGCGCCTGCGCACCACGCGGCGATGAAACACGCCGCCGCGGTGAGGCGGGAGCTTGGGGTGCGCACCCTGTTCAACATCCTGGGACCGCTCACCAATCCGGCCGGCGCGCCGACGCAGTTGATGGGCGTTTTTCATCCCGATCTCGTCGGAATCCAGGTCCGGGTGCTGCAGCGGCTCGGGGCGCGCCACGCGATGACCGTCTACGGCCTGGAAGGCTTGGACGAGATCTCGGTGAGCGGCCAGACGATGATCGGGGAGTTGAGGAACGGCAAGGTTCTCGAGTACGCGATTCACCCCGAAAAGTTTGGCTTGCCCGTGCACGATCCGAAAGCGCTGCGCGTGACGACGGTGGAAGAGTCGCGAAACGTAGTCGTGGCGGTGCTCGAAAACAAAGCTGGAGCAGCGCGTGACATCGTCGCGCTCAACGCCGGAGCCGCCATCTACGTTGCCGGCAGAGCGGCGAGTCTCGAGGACGGCGTGGAAAAGGCCTTCGACTTGATCAAGAGCGGCGCCGCACGTTCCAAGCTCGATGCATTCGTGAAATTCACCCAGCAGCTCGCGCGTGGCTGACATTCTGGACAGGATCCTCGCGGTCAAGGCCGAGGAGATCGCAAGCGCGAAGAGAACCCTGGGCGCGGCCGCTGCACGGCGCCGGGCGGAAGCGGCGGGAAAACCCCGGGATTTTGTCGGCGCCCTGCGCGCGAAGATCACCGCCGGGAAGCCGGCGGTGATCGCCGAGATCAAGAAGGCGAGCCCGAGCAAGGGCGTTCTTCGCGAGCGATTCGATCCGGCAGCGATCGCCCGCTCCTATGCGCAGCACGGCGCGGCCTGCCTCTCGGTGCTCACCGACGAACGCTTTTTTCAGGGTCGTGCCGAGGATCTTGTTGCGGCGCGCGCGGCTTGCGACCTCCCGGCCTTGCGCAAGGATTTCGTGATCGATCCCTACCAGGTGTACGAATCGCGCGTGATGGGTGCGGATTGCATTCTGCTCATCGTTGCGGCGCTCGAGCTGTCGCAGATGCGCGAGCTCGAAGCTGCGGCGGCTTCGCTCGGCATGGCAGTGCTCGCAGAAGTGCATGACCGCGCCGAGCTCGAACTCGCCCTCGAGCTCGCGACCCCGCTGATCGGCATCAATAACCGCGACCTGCGCAGCTTTGAGACTCGGCTCGAAACGACCCTCGGATTGGCGCCGCGGATTTCGCGACCGCGAATCGCAGTGAGCGAGAGCGGGATTCTCTCCGCCGATCATGCAGCGCAGCTGCGACAAGGGGGCGTTCAGGTGTTCCTGGTCGGGGAGGCCCTGATGCGGGCCGATGACCCCGGAAGCGAGCTTGCCCGCATATTCTTAACCTTTTGATTCGAATTGAGGTATCGCATTGGTGTTGCGAAAATGCAACATCGCGAGGTCCCGGATGCGTAAAAATTCACAGTTCTCTATTGAGCTTGAAAGGTTCGATTGGCAGAATTGCAACAGCCCGGTTCAGGGGTGAGAGCGGGCGGTGCGGTGCGGCTGCCCTCGAGTCAAATATGAAGAGGAGATATTGATGAACAAGAAACTGATGGCACTCGCAGTGGCTGGCGCGGTGACTGCCCCGGGCCTGGCGGTAGCGCAGATTACCACGGGAGCACCCACGGCGGGGGTGGCGTCGAATGCCGGCATCACGCTCTACGGGCGCCTCGATGAAGCGATCATGAGCAACAAGTTCTCAAGCAACGGCTCCGGGACGATTAGCGAAGTGAAAAAAGGCGACATCCATTCGGCGGGCAATGCAATCGGCGTGCGCGGCCGGGAAGACCTGGGCGGCGGCACGGCCGCGTGGTTCCAGCTCGAAGCAGGCGCATGGCCGGATGGACGTCTGGACTCCGCGGCGACCACGGGCTCTCACTTCGGCGGCCGGAATTCGGGTCTCGGCGTCTCGAGCGCCCTCGGCGACATCATGTTCGGCATCTGGGACACGCCTTACAAGGTTAGTATGTTCACGTGGAACTCGCTCACCTCGGGTGGCTTCTCGGCTGGCGGTGTCATCGTGGGCAACGGCGACACCACCGGCGCTCTGACGAATCCGCTGTGCACGACCACGGTGAGCAATACAACGGGCACCGTCACGACTGCCGCCAATGGTGTGTGCGTGACCGAAGC
>VBCH01000122.1 GCA_005884455.1 Betaproteobacteria bacterium | reverse complement strand
CAAGGGAACCGGACCGGCTCTGAACGACACGATCGCGGGAACCACCCAGCTCATTTTCGGCAGCGTCGCTACGGCGCTGCAGTACGTCAAATCCGGACGCCTGAGGGCGCTCGCGGTCACCACGCCCAAGCGCATCGCGGCGGCCCCCGACGTTCCCACGGTGCGCGAGTCGGGATACCCGAGCTACGAGGTCACCAACTGGCACGGCCTCGTGGGTCCCCGCGGACTGCCGAAGGACATCGTCGAGCGTCTCAACAGGGAAACGAACGAGGCGCTGAAATCGAAGGACGTGGAAAAAGTTCTGGCGAGCGACGGCCTGGAGCCTGCGGGCGGCTCTGCCGCGGAATTCGCCCTCATCCTCAAGAACGAGGTCGCGCGCTGGGGCGAAGTGGTGAAGCAGGCCAAGGTCAAGGTGGATTAGCGGCCCGTCCCCGGATCGACAGGAACGCAGCGATCCTGTCGTGGACACCCTGACCCACGCGCTTTCGGGAGCGCTCCTCGCCCGCGCCACGGCCCCCAGGGAAGCACCGCCGCGCTCGCTGCCGCGGCGCATCGCGGCCGGATTTTTCGCCTGCGCCGCTCCGGACCTCGACTTCGTCGTGGCCTTCGTCGGGCCGGTCGAGTACCTCGCGAACCACCGCGGCGTGACGCATTCGCTCGTCCTCCTGCCGCTGTGGACGCTCCTCTTCTCGTGGATGCTCGCGAAGATCCTGCGCGAGCCGCGCGGCTGGCGCGCGCTCTACGGCGTCACCGCGCTCGGGCTCGCGCTGCACATCGCGGCCGACGTCATCACCAGCTATGGCACCATGATCCTCGCGCCGTTTTCCGACTGGCGAGCGCAGATCGGCACGACCTTCATCGTCGACCTGTGGTTCAGCGGGATCATCGTGGCGGGTCTCGTCGCGTCGGCGGCTTTGCGCCGTTTCCGCTGGCCGGCGGTCGCGGCGAGCGCGGTCCTCGTCGGCTACGTCGGCTTTCAGTACCTGCAAAAGGAAAAAGCGATCGAGTTCGGCGAGCGGTACACGCGCGCCCTCGGGCTGGGCGGCGCGACCGTCAACGTGCAGCCACGGCCGGTCTCGCCTTTCAACTGGACCGTGTTTGTGTCCGACGCCGAGGCGCACCGCTTCGCCCACGTTAACCTGATGCGCGAGCAGGTGCGCGCGTATCGTCCGGACGAAGGCTTTATCGCGATGCTCGACTCCGTCTATCAGCCTTTGTCCGCGGCCCGCTGGGAGACGCGGACACGCTACGGAGAAGGCGCCGCGAAGGCGCTCGCGCGGGAAGCATGGAATTCTCCCGCGATGGCCGTCTACCGCTGGTTCGCGGAACTCCCGGCTTACGACGGCATAAGCGCGGGCTCGAGCTGCGTGTGGTTCATCGACTTGCGGTTCTATACGCCCGGGCGCGCCACGCAGCCGTTCCGCTACGGCGCCTGCCGCGACGCACCCGGAGCGGCCTGGCGGCTCGTTCCGCCTTGAGCCGCGAACGTCAATCCAGTTTCACTCCGAGGCGCTTGCCGATCTCGCCCCATTTGTCCATATCGGACTTGATCAGGGCGCCGAATTCCTCGGGCGTGCCGCCCGCGGGGTCCATGCCTTGATCGATCAGGCTGCGCCTGATCTCGGCGAGGTCGAGCACGGCGCGAACCTCGCGGTTGAGCAGACCGATCAACGGACGAGGCGTCTTGGACGGCGCGAGCATGCCCCACCAGCCGATCACTTCGAATCCCGGGAGCCCGGACTCGTCGATCGTCGGGACATCGGGTACCGCCACGGACCGCCGCAGCCCGCCTGAGGCCAGCGCGCGCAGCTTGCCCGCCTTTGCATGCGGCATGCCCACCGCGATGGGCGTGAAGGACATCTGCACTTCGTTGGCGAGCTGCGCCGTGATCGCTGGAGCGATCCCCTTGTAGGGAATGTGCGTCATCTGGATGCCCGCCATCGACATGAGCAGCTCGGTTGCGAGGTGCGGCGAGCTTCCCGGACCGGAGGAACCGTAGTTGAGCTTTCCGGGGTTCTGTTTGGCATAGGCGATGAATTGCTTCAGATCCGTGGCAGGAACCGACGGATGCACGAACAGCACCAGCGGCGAAGTCGTCGCGAGCGCAACCGGCGCAAAATCGCCGACCGGATCGTACGGCAGGTGGCTGATCAGTTTTGCACTGCTGGAAAGAGACGAGAACGCGAAGAGCAGCGTGTAGCCGTCGGCCTGAGCCTTGGCAACGAGATCGGCGCCGACTATCCCCGAGCCCGCCGGCCGGTTGTCGATGACGAAGCTCTGTCCCAGCCGCAGCGTGAGCTCTCGCGCGAGGATCCGTCCGACCACGTCGGTGCCGCCGCCTGGGGCGAACGGCACGACGATGCGTACGGCACGCGCCGGATATTCGTCGGCGGCGTGCGCAAGCGATGCCGCGAAGGCGAGCGCGGCGATCGGCAGAATCAGCGTGCGGCGCATCAGTCCTCCCACAGTTTGGCATAGTAGTATATTCTCAGGCCGCTTCCGGCAATCGAGACGCCATGTTGACTTCCGTTTTCCTGTCCTTGGCGCTCGCGCTCTTCGCGGGAACCGCGATCGCGCAAGCCTATCCGGCAAAGGCGATCCGCCTGATCATTCCGTTTCCGCCGGGAGGCGGGACCGACCTCGCCGCTCGCACGATCGCCAACAAGCTCTCCGAAAGCGTCAAATGGACCCTCGTCGCGGAGAACAAGCCGGGCGCCGGCGGAAATCTGGGCGTCGAACAGGCGGTCAAGTCTCCGGCAGACGGCTACACCCTAGTGATCGGGCAAACGAGCAACCTCGCGATCAACCCCGCGCTCTACGCGAATCTGCCCTATGACCCGCTCAAGGACCTGAGCCCGATCGTACTCATCGTCTCCGCGCCGGTGGTGCTCGTCGTGGCGTCGAATTCGCGCTACCGCTCGCTGGGCGATCTGCTGGCGGCGGCCAAGATCGATCCGGGCGGGGTCACGTTCGCATCGCCGGGGAATGGAACGGTGTCTCATCTAAGCGGCGAGCTCCTGCAGCGCGCCGCCGGCGTCAAGCTCACGCACGTGCCCTACAAGGGCGCGTCGCAGGCCCTGACCGACACCCTGGGCGGCCAGGTGCAGTCCTTCATGTCCTCGGTCCCTTCCGCCCTTTCGCAGATCAGGGCGGGGAGGCTGCGCGCGATCGCAGTGACCTCCGCGAAGCGCTCCCGCGAACTGCCCGACGCGCCCACCATCGCCGAATCGGGCTACGGGGGATTCGAGGCGAACACCTGGTACGGACTGCTCGCCCCGGCCGGCACTCCCGCGCCCGTCATTTCGACGTTGAACACCGAAGTGAACCGCGCGCTCAAGACGCCTGAGGTGCGCGAGCGGCTGGCAGCAGAAGGCGGCGACGCTCTGGGCGGATCGCCGGAGCAGTTCGCCTCCTTACTCAAGGCCGAGCACGCCAAGTGGGGGCGCGTCGTTCGCGAGTCCGGTGCCAGGGCGGAGTGAGTAGAGGAATGAAGACGCAGCCGAAGAAACGCGATTACACCCCGCAGGCGCGCGGCGCGCTCGAAGGCGTGCGCGTCCTCGACCTGTCGCGCCTCGTGGCCGGCAACACGCTCACACAGGTGCTCGCCGATTTCGGCGCCGAGGTGATCAAGGTCGAGCCGCCTGCGGGCGACACGCTGCGCGCCTGGCAGACGAGCGGCGTGCCGGTCACCTGGAAACTCTATTCGCGCAGCAAGAAGAGCCTGTGCCTGGAATTGCGCCGCCCCGAGGCGATCGAGCTTCTGGTGAAGCTCATTCCTTCGGCCGCGATCTTTATCGAGAGCTTCCGCCCGGGAATCCTGGAGAAGATGGGGCTCGCGCCCGGGACGCTCCTCGCGCGCAACCCGAAGCTCGTGGTGGTGCGCATCTCGGGCTGGGGCCAGGAAGGCCCCTACAGCCAGCGCCCGGGCTTCGGCACGCTGATCGAGGGAATGTCGGGCTTCGCCTCGATGAACGGCTTCGCCGACCGCGAGCCCGTGCTGCCGCCGATGTACCTCGCCGACAGCGTCGCCGGACTGCATGGCGCCAGCGCGGCGATGATCGCGCTGCGCGAGGCCGAGCGCGAGGGCGGCGCGGGACAGGTGATCGACCTGCCGCTGCTCGAGCCGCTCTTCAACATCCTCGGACCGCAGGCCGCGAACCTGCGCCTCACGGGGAAAGTCAAGGCGCGCACCGGGAACCGCTCCACCACGACCGCGCCACGCAATGCGTATCGGGCCAAGGACGGGCGCTGGGTGTGCCTGTCCGCGTCGATCCAGAAGATGGCGGAGCGCCTCTTCCGCGCCATCGGCCGGCCGGAGCTGATCGACGATCCCCGTTATGCGACCAACTCGGAGCGCCTGCGGCACGCCGACGGGCTCGACGCGATCATCGGCGCCTTCATCGCGCAGCGCACGCAGGCCGAGAACGTCGAGTTCTTCGAAAAATCCGAAGTCACCATCGGACCGGTGTACGACATCGCGCAGATCCTCGAGGACCCGCACGTGACCGAGCGCGAGCTCGTCGCCGATTATCCCGATCCCGACATGGGCGCCTTCCCCATGCACCACGTGACGCCGCGCCTTTCGCGCACGCCCGGCGCGATCCGCGCGCCGGCGCCGAGGCTGGGCGAGCACAACCGCGCCCTCCTCGCCGAAATCGGCGTCGACCAAGCCGCGTACGCGAAGCTCGTCGCGGCCGGCATCGCGTGCGAAGGCGGCGGGAGTCCCAGGGGAGAGCAGGAATGAAACCCGGACTCCCGGTGTGGCGGTCGCTCTTGTATGTGCCCGTGAACGTCGAGAAATACGTCGAGAAGGCGCACACGCGCGGCGCCGACTGCATCCTGCTCGACCTGGAGGACAGCGTCCCCGCCCACGAGAAGGACAACGCGCGCAAGCTCGTCGCCCGGGCCGCGACCCGGGTGCGGCGCGGGGGAGCCGACGTGGCGGTGCGAATCAACCGGCCGGATACGATGGCCTCACGCGATCTGGAAGTCTGCGTGGGTCCCGACGTGAACGCAGTTGCCGTGACCAAGGTGGACGACGCGGCCCATCTGCGCCGCCTCGACGAGATGGTTTCGGGGCTGGAAGCGAAGCGCGGGCTCGCCGCGGGCCATACCCGCTTCATCGCGATGGTCGAGACCCCGGCGGCTTTTTTCCGCATGCCGGAGATCGCACTCGCGGTGGAGCGCACCGCGGCGATGGACATAGGCGGCGAGGACTTCGCTCTCGAGTCCGGAATGGAACCGACTGAAGACACGCTCCTTATGCCCAAGCAGCAGATGATCTTTGCCGCGCGCGCGGCAGGCATCATGCCGCTTGGCTATATTGCGAGCGTCGCCGCATTCGGGGATTGGGAGGCGTTTCGCCGCATGGTGCGAAGATCGCGCCAATTCGGCTTCCTGGGCGCGAGTTGCATCCACCCCGGGCAGGTGACCATCGTGAACGAGGAGTACTCGCCCTACCCGGAAGAAGTCGCGCACGCGAAGCGCGTGATCGAGGGGAACGCGAAAGCCGCGGCCGAGGGGCGCGCCTCGTTCGCGATCGACGGCAAAATGATAGACATCCCGGTCGTCGCGCGCGCCGAGCGCCTGCTCACGCGCCACGAAGCGATCCGCGCGCGCGAAACGGCGAAGCGCACGCTCAGCTGATCGCCGCCAGCACCCGCTCGGGCAGGAAAGGCATGTGGCGCACGCGCGCCCCGCTCGCCGCGAAGACGGCGCTCGAGATCGCCGGCGCAACGATGGGCGTCGCCATCTGCCCCGCGCCGGTCGGGCGGTTCGGCGTGGACATCAGCCTGATGTGGAGCTCGGGAATGTCGTGCATCCGCGGCACGCCGTAGTCGAGAATGTTCGACTGCTGCACCGCGCCGTCCTTGATGGTGATGCGCTCGGTGAGCGCGAGCCCCAGGCCGTAGACGATCGAGCTCTCGGTCTGCGCGACGACGTTGTCGGGCTGCACGGCGATGCCCGGATCGAGCGCGAGCCAGAAATCGTGCACGGTGACCTTGCCGCGCGTCTTGTCCA
>VBCH01000121.1 GCA_005884455.1 Betaproteobacteria bacterium | reverse complement strand
ATCAGCACGTCGGCGCCCAGCACCTGGTGCGCTTCGCGCGTGAGCGCCTGCCGCACGCGGTCTGCGAAGAAGGCGACACTGGCTACCCCGCCCACGGCGAGCACCAGCCCGAGCGCGAGCACGCGCAGCTCCCCCGCGCGAGCGTCGCGCAGGAGCATGCGGAGCGCGAGACGCAGCATCGCCTCAGCCCTCGCCGTCGATGTGCCCGGCGACGAGCCGGATTTTCCGGCGGCAGCGGCTGGCGATCGCCTCGTCGTGCGTCACCAGCACCAGCGTCGTGCGCGCTTCCGCGTTCATCTCGAACATGAGCTCGATCACGCTGGCGCCGGTCGCGGCGTCGAGATTCCCGGTGGGCTCGTCGGCAAGGAGGAGCTTCGGCTGGGTGACGAAAGCGCGCGCCAGCGCCACTCGCTGCTGCTCGCCTCCCGAGAGCGTCTTGGGGTAGTGCCGCAGCCGCTCGGCGAGGCCCACGCGCGCCAGCATTTTCGCCCCCCGGTCCGCCGCGCCCGCTTCGCCCGCAAGTTCCAGGGGCAGCATCACGTTCTCCAGAGCGTTCAGCGCCGGGAGCAGCTGGAACGACTGGAACACGAAGCCGAGCAGCCTCGCCCGGAGCGCCGCGCGCCCGTCCTCGTCGAGCCCGAAGAGATCCGCCCCGTCGAGTTGCACGGCACCCGAGCTCGGCGTATCCAGTCCGGCCAGCAAGCCAAGAAGGGTCGATTTACCGGATCCCGAAGCGCCCACGATAGCCACCGCCTCACCCGGCATGACCTCGAGCGAAATGTCCTGCAAAATAACCAGCTCGTTGGCGCCCGGCGTGCCGTTCGCCGTACTTTCGTTCAGCTGGACGACCTTCGAGAGCCCTGTGGCCAAGACAATGGGTCGGGAAAAATCAGGCATGAGATCGATTCTGTTCGCAGTCCTGCTCGCCTGCAGCGGGACGGGACTCGCCGCGCCGACCATCCTCGTATACGGGGACAGCCTCTCCGCCGCCTACGGAATCCCCCAGAACGCCGGCTGGGTGGCCTTACTCGGCGAGCGGCTCAAGCAAAGAAAATCAAATTATACCGTGGTCAACGCGAGCATCAGCGGCGAAACCTCGGCAGGCGGCGCAGCGCGCATCGGCGCTGCGCTCGCCAAGACCAAGCCTGCGATAGTGATCGTCGAGCTCGGCGCGAACGACGGCCTGCGCGGGCTGCCCATCGCGCAGATGAAAACCAATCTGGCAGCCATCGTACAGGCGGCGAAGCGCCAGGGCGCCCGCGTGATACTCGTCGGGATGCTGCTGCCGCCGAACTATGGCACGGAGTACGTCAACGCGTTCCGCGCTGCCTTCCGCGACATCGCCCACGACGAGCGCGTCCCGCTCGTGCCCTTCCTGCTGGAGGGCGTACCGAACGAGCGCGATATGTTTCAGGCGGACAATCTGCACCTGGTCGCCGAGGCGCAGCCGATCCTCCTGGAGAACGTGTGGCGGCGGCTTGCCGCGATGGTGATCGCTCCGCCTAGGTGACCGCAAGGGTCGACTCGCCCGCCCGCATCGATCCGATGCGGCGAGCGAGGGGAAAACCTTGTCTGAGAAATTCCTCCACGACGCGTTTTTCCGCCGCAGGAGCGCACGCGACGAGCAAGCCCCCGCTCGTCTGCGGATCGCTGATGAGCTTGCGCTTCCAGTCGGGCGCGCCGTTAGGCATGCGCACTTCGTGGCCGTAGCCTTTCCAGTTGCGATCCGACGCCCCGGTCGCCGTGCCCTCCTTCACCCATTCGAGCGCCTCAGGCAGGACCGGCAGATCGTCGAAGCGGATTTCGGCGCCGAGCTTCGATCCGCGGCAGATCTCCAGGAGGTGGCCCGCGAGGCCGAAACCGGTGACGTCGGTCAGCGCGTGAACGCCTTCCAGCTCGGCGAGCGCGGTGCCGGGGGTGTTGAGCTGCGTGGCGATCTCCACCATCTCCTTGTACCCTGAAGCGGAGAGCTTGCCTTTTTTGAGCGCGGCGGAAAGGATGCCCACGCCCAGCGGCTTGCCGAGTATCAGCGCATCGCCCGAGCGCGCGCGGTCGTTCCTCTTCACCTTCTTCGGGTGCACGAGGCCGATGGCCACGAGGCCGTAGATCGGCTCCAGCGTGTCGATGGAATGGCCGCCCGCGATCGGAATCCCGGCCTGCGCGCACACCGACTCGCCGCCCGAGATGATTTCTTGAATCACCTCGACCGGCATTTTTTCGAGCGGCATGCCCACGATGGCGAGCGCGAAAATCGGCTTGCCGCCCATCGCATACACATCCGAGAGCGCGTTGGTCGCGGCGATACGGCCGAAGTCGCGGGGATCATCGACGATGGGCGTGAAGAAATCCGTGGTCGCGACGATTGCCTGCTCGTCGTTCAAGCGGTATACCGCCGCGTCGTCGCTCGATTCGATCCCCACGAGCAGGTCCTTCGGCAGCCCGCGGATCGGGGTCTTGGCGAGTATCTCGGAAAGGACCGCCGGCGCGATCTTGCAGCCGCAGCCGCCCCCGTGGGAGAACTGCGTCAGACGGATGAGATCGGCGGGTGCGTTCATGGATAAAATTAGGGATGGAACTGAAACGCCTGGACGCCGTTACGGTAGCACAGCTCGACGCCTTTGACGAGGTGATCGACGTGCGCTCGCCCTCCGAATTCGCACTCGACCACGTGCCGGCAGCCGTGAACTGCCCGGTCCTGGACGATGCCGAGCGCGCCCACGTGGGCACGCTGTACAAGCAGATCTCGCCTTTCGACGCAAAAAAAATCGGCGCGGCGCTCGTAGCGAAGAACATCGCGCGGCACATCGATGCACATTTCCGCGGACGCGCGCGCGGCTGGCGTCCCCTCGTCTACTGCTGGCGCGGCGGGCAACGCTCTGCGGCCATGGCGTACGTGCTGCGCCAGGTCGGCTGGGACGCGGCGACCCTCGAAGGCGGCTACCGGGCGTACCGTCGCGAAGTCATTACTCAGCTCGATCGGATGCCGCCAGGTTTCCGGTTCCGGGTGGTGTGCGGCGCCACCGGGAGCGGCAAGAGTCGCCTCCTCGCGGCGCTCGCAGCACGGGGCGCGCAGGTGCTCGATCTGGAGCGCCTCGCCCGCCACCGCGGCTCGCTGCTCGGCGAGCTTCCGGGCGAGCCGCAGCCCTCGCAGAAGATGCTCGACAGCTTGGTATGGGGCGCGTTGAAGCGTCTCGATCCCGCGCGCCCGGTCTTCGTCGAGGCGGAGAGCAAGAAAATCGGCCAGCTGCAGGTGCCTGCACAGCTCCTAGCCCGCATGCGCGAGGGCGAGTGCCTGCGCCTCGAGGTGCCTCTGCCCGAGCGCGTGCGCTTCCTGATCGAGGAATACCGGCATTTTCTGGAGGAGCCCGCAGCGCTCAAGGAGAAGCTGCAATGTCTGACGAGCCGCTACGGCCGCGCGGTGATCGGTCGCTGGCTTGCGCAGACCGACTCGGGCGCGTGGGGCGAGCTGGTCGCGGACCTGCTCGTCACTCACTACGACCCGTCCTATCTGCGTGCGGCCGCGCAGAATTATTTGCATTATGATGAAGCTCAGGCGCTGTCCCTCGAGCGGCTCGATGAGATCGGGATGGCGCGCGCCGGCACGGAGTTGCTGAAGACCGAGCCTTGAGCCGGCGGATTCGCCCGAATGCGGAGAATGCCATGTTCTTCAAACAGCTCTTCGACCCGGCCTCGTCCACTCTCACGTATCTTATCGCCGACGACGCGAGCCACGAGGCGGTGCTGATCGACCCGGTCACCGAGCAGGTCGAGCGCGACGTGCGCCTCCTGCGCGAGCACAACCTCGCGCTCAAGTACACGCTAGAGACCCACGTGCACGCCGATCACGTGACCGCCGCGCACGCGCTCAAGCAGGCCACCGGCGCGCAGACCGCGGTCTGCAGGGACTGCAATGCACAGGGATACGACCGCCTGCTCAGGGACGGCGACGTGATCCTCTTCGGTCACGAGGAGATTCTCACGATCGCCACCCCCGGGCACACGCCGGGAAGCGTCTCGTACCTGTGGCGCGACCGGGTCTTCACGGGCGACACTCTGCTTATCGGCGGCTGTGGACGTACGGACTTCCAGAACGGGAGCGCGCAAGCGCTGTGGACGAGCATCACGGAGAAACTCTTCGCGCTCGACGAGCAGACCCTCGTCTATCCGGCCCACGACTACAAGGGACGCAGGGTGAGCAGCATCGGCGAGGAAAAGCGCTTTAACGCACGCGTCGCCGGCAAGACGCGCGAGGAGTTCCTTTCCGTCATGAACAATCTCAACCTGCCCATGCCTGCACGCATCCACGAGGCGGTCCCGGCCAACCTCGAAGGCGGCGCGGGCCAGCCTGCGGTCGCGAGCGCGCTCGGGCAGCCGAAGGTCTCGGTCCAGAGCGTGTCCGCAAAACAGCTCGCCGAGGCGCTGCGCGCACCCGGAGTCCATCTCCTGGACGTGCGCACGCCCGAGGAGTTTCAAGCCCTGAGAATTTCCGGTTCGGTCAATGTCCCGCTCGCTGCGCTCGAGCCTGCGGCGCTGCTCGCGAGCATAGACGTGAACGACCCGGTTTACGTGGTCTGCCAGACCGGCACGCGCAGCCAGTTCGCCGCAGCGGAGCTGCGCGCGGCGGGCTTCAGCCGCGTCGTGCACGTGGACGGCGGCACCAACGCCTGGACGGTGGCGGGATTGCCGGTGGTGCGCGGCAGTGCTGTCCGCGCCTGAGTAACCGTAACTTTTGAGGACAACCCACAAGTGAGTTCCGAAGACAAACCCCTGCCGCTGGTCCTTTCGCTCGTCAATGTGGGCGCCGACGAGGAACGCTACCTGCGCTCGCTGCTCGCACTGCTCAGGACCTACCTGGAGCCGTCATGGTGTATCGCTGCACGCCTGGGCGATCTGCCCGACGCGGTCCTAGTGGATATGGACAGCAAGGAGGGGAACCAAGTCTGGGAGAACGTGAATTTCGGCGGCACCCCGCGCATTGCCCTGAGCCGCGACCAAGTGCTGGCGGCGGAGTGGACGCTGCTCAAGCCGATCCGCCCCGGCGGCCCGCACAGCCTGACGGAAGTCCTGACCGCAGTCGCGAGAAAGTTGCAGCTCTCCGCTCCGGCGTCGTCGACACCCACGTACAACTGGAGACCGTTCGCAAGTATGGTCAGCAGGGCGTGCCAACAGCCGTATCCTTCCGATGTCATGCTCGCCACGGGTTCCGCCCTCGTGGTCGATCCCCAGGGGCAAGTTTTCTACTCGTCGCGGACCACCGATGAGCTGACTGCGCTGCTGCGCAACCGGCGCCGTATCGACGGGAAGGTCGTCGATGTCCCTGACGCGCGCAAACTCGCCGTGCGCCTTGGGCGATGGGGGATCAGGCCGCGCCCGCTCGAGGAACTGCTGTGGCTGAAGGGTCTCGTCACCGGCGCGGGGGAATCGCTGGGAACCTGGGATCCTCGCGAGCCGGTCCGGCTCAAGCGCTGGCCGAATTTCGCCTCGCTTCCCCACCGGCAAGTTCACTTGAAGATGGCTGCGATCCTGAGGGACCACGGCTCGCTTGCCAGTGAGCTGGCCGTTGCGTGCGAGGTGGCTACGGGCGACGCAGCGGATTTTCTAAATGCGTGCGCTGAAATCGGAATACTCGAGACCCGGGCCGCACCCGTGAGCAACGCCCAGCTCACTCGGAAGATTCAATAACGACGACGGGGAGTGACGCTCGGCGGAAAGTAGTCGGCAGCCTTCGGCGGTAGGATCCGGAGTAGAGGCAGGCTAGGCGCCCCATCGCTTTTCTGGGATCGCGTCCTATGGACTCACGATCTTCAGCACCCGATTGTCGGCGGTCAATACGTAAAGCTCCCCGGAGCCATCCTGGCCGAAAGAAAAGGGAGTCCCCACGTTTGCATTCGGCTCCTCGCTGACTGTCGCAATGTTGTTCTGGAGACTCAGGCTGCGAACAAAACCGGTGCAGAGGTCTGAAAACAGGTATTTCCCCTGCAGCGCAGGTATCGCGGCGCCTCTGTATACGTAGCCTCCGATAATCGCGCAACGCCCTCCCGCGTGATCGTAGTCGTACACCGGGGCGGTGAGCCCGGGTGTCGAGCAGGGACCGCCAATGGCAAGGCACAGAGTGCCCTCCATGATGCTCCAGCCGTAGTTTAGGCCGGAGGCGCTCGCCGAAACCACGTCGATTTCCTCTCGCTGGTCCTGGCCGACGTCGGCGATGTACAACTGCCCAGCGTCGAAGGCGTAGCGGAACGGATTGCGCAAACCGATCGCCCAGTTTTCATTCCGGCCTACGCCAGGCCAGACAGGATTGTCAGGGGGTATGGCGTAAGGAAGCGCGCTCACGTCGATGCGCAAGAGCT
>VBCH01000309.1:440-1930 GCA_005884455.1 Betaproteobacteria bacterium | reverse complement strand
CGGCCGCGGCAGCGGTCATCAGGAAGCACGGCCTGGAGCCCGCCTGACAGATCCATGGAGAAATCACCGATGAAACACGCAGTCTCGACGCTGCTGCTCGCGCTCGCCGCGGCCGCCGTTCACGCGCAGCCCAGCGCTCTCAACGACACGCAACTCCTCGGCCGCCAAGTGTTCGCGCAGTCGTGCGGCATCTGCCACCTGCAGCCGTCGATGGGCGTCAAGACCTACGGGCCGGTGCTGAACAAGGCCGCGACCGCCGGCAACGACGAGGTCATGCGCGCGTTCATCGTCAACGGCACCGAGCGCATGCCCGCGTTCAAGTACTACCTCAAGCCGGCGGAGATCGACGCGATCATCGCTTATCTGAGAACCGTTCCCGTGCCCGCGAACGAACCGCAGAAATAAGGAGACCCCGATGAGCAAAGCACAGTCCTTACTCCTCGTGTGCGCGGCGTCCCTGCTCGCAGCGACCGCGGCCCACGCCGCCGACCAGATACTGAGCGGGGCGATCGCGGCGCAGTCCGGCCAGAAGCTGGAGGGCGTCACCGTATCCGCCAAGCTGGAGGGCTCGACCATCACCACCAGCGTGTATACGGACGCCGCGGGCGTGTACGTCTTCCCGCCGCTGCCCGCGGGCAAGTACCGCGTGTGGGCGCAGGCACTCGGCTTTGAGAGGAGCAACGGCGCGGTCGAGCTGTCCGTTGCGCGCCGTCACGACTTCACGCTGCAGGAGATGACCGACCCCGAGCGGCGCTTCCGCCAGCTGCCCGGCGAGATGATGGTCGCGGCGCTGCCCGAGGCGAGCGCCGACGACGCACGCATGAAGAAGATCTTCATGAACAACTGCACCGGCTGCCACTCGACGAGCTACGCGCTGCAGTTCCGCTTCGACGAAGCCGGCTGGAGCAGGATCATCGACCTGATGAAAGTCGTGCCGGTCACCGGCGTCTATCCGGGGCCGAATGCCAAGTCCAACCAGATCATGGAGCGCCACCAGAAGCAGCTCGCCGCCTACCTCGCTCGCGCGCGTGGTCCCGGCGAATCGTCGATGAAGGTCGCCTCGCGTGCGCGGCCCGCGGGCGAGGCGGCGCGCGCCGTCTGGACGCTCTACGACCTGCCCCTCAATCCCGATACGGGCATCGGCACCCGGTACAATCCGAACGACGGCACCGACTGGTCGCTCGGCACGACTTCGAAAATGGGTCAGCTGCCGCACGACGGCGCGCTCGGCCTCGACGGCACCATCTACTTCACCTGCAACAATCCCAACCGCGGCGTGACGATCGGCAAGGTCGATCCCGTGACGGGTGCGGTCAAGTACCTGAAGGCGGAGGCGAAGAACGGCCTCGCCGCCACCACGCACGGGCTCACACGCGACCGCGCAGGCAACCTCTGGTTCGACATCAACCCGGGCCGCCGCGCGCTCGGCAAGCTCGACACCAGAACCGAGAAGATCACGATCTACCAGACTCCGGAAAGCATGGCTCCGG
>VBCH01000309.1:0-292 GCA_005884455.1 Betaproteobacteria bacterium | reverse complement strand
CGACCTACGGCGCAGCCGGCGATCGCGAGGGCAACGGCTGGTGGGCGCAGATGGCGATGGACACCGTCTACAGGGGCGACGTCGCCAGCGGCAAGACGACGCAAATCAAGATGCCCGACGTCAAGGTCGACCGCCTCTTCGGCGACGATCGCGCCTTCTACGAAACCGTCAGCGACCTGGGCTTCAACGTTCCCCTGCCGTGGTCGCAGGGTCCGCGCCGCATGGGCACGGACAAGAACGCCGACCTCTTGTGGGTGGGCAATTCGTACGGGGCGTCGTGGGCGAGGATCAA